>CAXTPP010000173.1:0-6224 GCA_964246185.1 uncultured Acetobacteraceae bacterium | reverse complement strand
CAGAACCCACCTGAACCAAGTCCCTCAACACTCCACGAAAACGCGGCAGCTTCAGTTCATCCAAAGCCAGTCTCAACCAGCCTCGTGTCCAGTCTGACGAGAGCAACTTCACGACACTGGCCCTGGTGTTGGCCGCCACTGGCGGGAAGACGCCATCTGCCCGGCCACCGCGAGCAGGGCAGGCACCCCTGAGCGATAGCGGGCGATGTCTGGGCCTGGATTGAAAACCCCACCGGGCCGCCACGAAGCCAAGAATGGGTCCCCGCCCGAGCAGGCTTCCAGGCACGAACGCCTCCCGGGGAATGCGGTCCCGTGTCCGTCCGGGCCAAATCGGCATAGGCGAGGAGATCGTTCGCGTCGGGGGCGTCCAGCGTTAGGGCTGCGGCCTCGGCGAGATAGCCCAGTCCCCTGCGATCCGCTGCAGGGAGGTTCTCCAGACCGGGAAAATTACCTCCCGTCATGCTGCTGGCCAACAGGAACATGCGTGCCTCCGGTGCTGCCACGTCTCCGTCGACACGTCCGCACGGTGGATTGTCGCTCGCGCTCGGGCGGCGTGCGGACTGAGAACCCATGATCCTTCAGGATGTTCCATGCTCACCCCTTCGAAGAGGAGGGAAAAGTCGCCGCTGCGGCGTTGCGACGCTTTTTTCAGTTCCGTTACGGCGGCGTGCCGGCATTTCGCAGAAATGGTGGCAAGCCTTCTATCCGGCCATCCACGAGGACAATCCCACACCGAGGCCGACCGGTAAACCCGCAGCATCGGTTCGAACCGATGCTGCGGGAACGAACGGAGACCCTGGCACGAAATCCGGCGCAATCTCCTTCAAACCGTTTGCAAACAGCTCGAAAGCGCCAGCAGTCATTGAGGCCTTCTGGATTTCGGCGTGAGACCGGTTTTGGTTCGGCAAACAGCCGCCTTACCCGCTCGGCCATCCCTTCGCTACAGCCGGCCTAGCGCACGATGGCAGGGAGATCAAACCATTCGCCGCCGCATTGCGTCCTGTGCCAGCCGATGCTAGCTGACCGGCACTGCTGGGGGATCGTCTAACGGTAGGACAGCAGACTCTGACTCTGCTTATCGTGGTTCGAATCCACGTCCCCCAACCAAGCTGGAATCGCTGGCGCCCTGGTCGCCATCCGGCTTCTGCTGCTCCTTCCGGCGGCGCAGGTTGGCCCGCAGCGTTGTCGCCTCGCGCGCACGCCGCGCGGCCAAGTCCGCCGCGGCTCGCTCCGTCAATTGCGGCCGCTCTTCAGCCATGCTCGCCCGGCAATGCCCGCAGCACCACTTCCCGCACCTCCGGCGGGGCCGCGCCGACCGCGTCGCGCACCGCCCGCATCTGCCGCCGGGCCTCGTATAGCTGGTCCATCAGCGATAGCACCGTCGGCAGCGCGTCCTCGTCCAGGCTCAGCTCGTCGCGCAGCTCCACGATCAGCCGCACACGCGCCACGTCGATCTCGCGGAACCGCCAAGCCCCGGCAGCGCCATCCGGGCGTACCCAGGACAGCGCCACCCAGCGGCTGACATCCTCAACCCGCAGCCCGGCCACGCGCTGCGGCAGCATCTCGAGCGTGATCACGATGCCCCCATCATACCCTTGCGCGGGTCCACCTCGTCCGCCGGCGACCACTCGCGCAGCAAGGCTTCGAGCGCGTCGTCGGCGTCCGGCAGCACCACTTTCAGCTTCACCAACTGATCGCCCGCCGCCCGGTCGCCATGCGCCGGCACGCCGCGGCCGCGCAGGCGCAGCACCGTCCCGGTATCGGACCGGCGCGGCACCGTCATGGCCACCGACCCGGTGACCGTGGGTATCGTCACCCGACCGCCCAGCACCGCCTCCTTCACCGTCACCGGCAGGTCCAGGTGGATGTCGTCGCCCTCGCGGCGGAACACCGGGTGCGGGCGGACGTGCACCTCGATCAGCGCGTCGCCCGCCGGGCCGCCATTGGCGCCCTCGCCGCCCTGGGCGCGCAGCCGCAGCGTCTGGCCGTCCTCCATGCCGGGGGGCACCCGCACGTCCAGCGAGCGGCCGTCCGGCATGGCGATGCGTTGCTGCATCCCGGTGATGGCGTCCGTGAAATCGACCGCCAGCGTGTAGGCGGCGTCCCGCCCCCGCATCGGCCGGCTGTTGCGCTCGTTCGCACGCTCGTTTGCCTGGGCGAACAGGTCGGCGAAGATGTCGCCCATGCCGCCGGCATCCGCGCTGCCGTAGCGCGCGCCGGCGCCGGCGTCGGCATAGCTGCGGTAGCTGGCCCGCTCCGGCTTCGGGTCCCCGGCGGCGTCGATCTCGCCGCGGTCGAAACGGGCGCGCTTGTCCGGGTCGGACAGCAGGTCGTTGGCCCCGGAGATTTCCTTGAACCTCGCCTCGGCCGTCTTGCTGCCCGGGTTCAGGTCGGGATGATGCTTCTTGGCGAGCTTGCGGTAGGCGCGGCGGATGTCGTCGGCGGACGCATCCTTCGCCAGGCCCAGGGTTTGGTAGGGGTCGGTCATGCGGGTCCGCGTTCCATTGCGTCCTCACATGGCAAGCGGCGGCGGCGGGATCAACCGGCCTGGCTCAACCGGTTGGATCAACCGGTCTGGCAGGCGGCGCACCAGTAGAGCTGCCGCCCGCCCATGTCCTCCGCCTGCACCGGCTCGCCGCACACCCGGCAGGGCTGCCCGGCGCGGTGGGCCACGTAGCAGCGCGCGTCCCGGCCCGTGCGGCCCGGCGGACGGTCGCGCGGCCGGGTGGTGATGATCGCGCCGTCCCGCACCCCATCCCGCAGCAGGACGCGCGTGTCCCGCCACAGCGCGTCCCACTGCTTGCGGGTGATGTCGCGGCCGGGGCGGTGGGGCTCAATGCCGGCACGGAACAGCAGCTCGGCGCGGTAGATGTTGCCGATGCCCGCCACCACGTCCTGCCGCATCAGCAGCTGGCCGATGGACATGCGGGAGGCGTGGACCATGTCCCATGCCTTGCCAGGCCGCCCGTCCGCCCGCAGCGGGTCCGGGCCGAGCCGGCCGGTCGCGGCCAGCTTCTCCGCCGGCGCCAGCAGCTCGCACGCGGTCGGGCCGCTGAGGTCGGCGACATGCGCGCCCGTCGCCAGCCGCAGCCGGACCGCGCCGCGGGGCAAGGGGTTGCCATCCTCGTCCCGCTCGCTCTCGGCCCGGTTGCGCCGGCCCATGCCGGACAGGCCGGGGCCTGCGAACCGCCACATGCCGTAGAGCCCCAGATGCACCCGCAGCCAAAGCGGGCCGCTGGGAGAAGGTTCGGCGAAGCGCAGGAACATGTGCTTGCCCCAGGCCTCCGCATGATCCAGCTGCAATCCGTCCAGCGTGGCCGCGCCCGCCGCGAAGCGTCCCTGCGGGCTGCTGGCGCGCACCGCCTTGCCGGCGAACTGGGCGGTGAAGGCCTGGGCGAGGCGGTGGACGGTGTGGCCTTCGGGCGTGGCGGGCATCCTTCAGCACGGCAGCGGGTTTCGGCGCCGGCGCAAGACATAACCTTTAACGCCTGGTTTGGAAGTGCATGGCATCTGCTTGCCGTTGCCAGCGCGTCTGCGCCGCGCAATCCTACGTCAGCAAAGTGGGCCGAGATCGATGCACGGCGAAGGCTACCTGATACTGGCGACCGGGCCAGCCCGCTACGTCGAGATAGCGCGCAATTTGGCAGCCTCCATCAGGGTGATGGATGGGTCCCGCCGGATATGCCTGGTCCACGACGAGCATACCCAACTGGACCCCGCCGACCGTGACCTCTTCGACGAGTCCGCCGTGCTGCCGGAAGACCCGCTGTATCCCGGGTTCATGAACAAGATACGGCTGTTCCCGGTCTCGCCCTATCGCCGGACGATGTTCGTGGACGCCGACTGCCTCCTGCTGAAACGCGACATCGAGGCATACTGGAGCCAGGCGCGCCGCTCCTTCTTCTGCATCACCGGCGGACGGAGCACGCACGGCCAATGGAAGGGAGCGGACGTCGCGCAGCTCCTGGCCCAGGAGGGCAGCCCATACCTGGTGCAGATGAACTCCGGCGTGTTCTGCTTCGATGACAGCCCCGCGGCGGCAGACTTCTTCCGGGGCCTGGGCGAGTTCTACCTGCGGCGGCGCGAGGCGCTCGGCGTTGGCCTGCACCGCGGCCAGCCGGCCCAAACGGACGAGATCTATCTCGGCTTGTGGATGGGGCTGAACGGCCTCGATGGCTGTGCCGGCAATGTTGGCGAGAACTCGTGGATGGTGTCCACCTGGCGCGGCTTCTGGATGACGCTCGATCCCGTGCGCGGGCGGACGCTCATCCGCAAGCCGAGGCATTCCACCGCCGGCATCCCTAACCCGGCCCTGGGCTGGGACCGCCTCAGCCCGACCTTCGTGCACTTCATTGGCCTCAAGCCGCGCGGGCGCTACGAACGGCTGTCGGCCTATTTCAGGTCCCGGCTCGCCACCGCCGGATGACGCGCCCGTCGCCTCACGATGCGGGCCGCAGAACCAGGCGGCTGCCACACGCCACCCTGGCAGGCACCCTTTTCCTGCTCGGCAGCGCGGAAGGCCTGTCGGAACTTTGGCACCCAGGTCAAGCCACCACCGTCGTCTTGGACCTGTCCTACGGGCTTTGCGCCGCCCTCCTGGTGCTGTGGGGCGCCCGTGCGACGGCCTCTCAAGCGCATCACGGGAATGGCAATGCCCTGATGGGCTGCATCCTTGCCTTGGCGTTCCTGGCGCCGCTGGCGCTGGCATGGGGCGTGCTGCAAGCGTTTCCGCTCTCCGCCGACGAATACGGCTACACCTACCTGGCCGACACCCTGCGCCGGGGAAGATTGTGGAACGAGCCCGCCCCGGCCGCGCTGCGCGACGTGCTCCAGACGCTGTATATTCCCGATCAGCAGGGCAAGCGGCTGTCGCAATACCCGCCAGGCTGGCCGGCCGTGCTGGCCATCTTCGGCCTGCTAGACCTCAGGACCCTGGCCAACCCGGTGCTGGGCCTGCTGTCAGCCGTGTTGCTGGCGCTGGGCCTCGGCGAGCTGCGGGTCGGGCCTCCGCAGAAGCCAGCCTTGGTCGCGATGGTGGCGCTGGCGCCGTTCACGCTGTTCAACAACGCCTCCCTGTTCAACCACACGATGGCCGGCACGTGCATCCTGGCGGTCGCCTGGCTGGGCTTGCGGGACGAGAGGCGGCCGGCAGCCTGGATGCAGCTGGGCATCGGCTTCGCGTTCTCCGTCCTGCTGACGACCCGGTACGAGGCGTTCATGATCGCGCTCGCGCTCTACGCGGTGGACGGCCTGCTGCGCCGGCCGGTGGTTTTCCTGCGCCGTTCCCTGTGGGCCGCGATGGGTGCCGTGCCGGTCGTGACGCTGTTCGGGTTCTATGACTGGCGCATCACCGGCAGCCCGTTCGTCACGACCCTGGCCTGGGGCTTTCCGGAGTTGAGCTATGGCCTGCATGGCCGCGGCGTGGACGGCGCGAGCACGCCGGGCCTGGCCGCGGTGCGAACCGGCCGCTTCGTGACCTGGTGGGCCGAGTTCGCATGCGTTGCCGTGCTGCCTTTCGCCGCCGTCGGCCTGTGGCGGCGGCTGCGCTCCGGCAGCCTGCGCTGGTTCGACGGCTTGTTGCCGGCAATCGTCGTCTTCTTCGTCTTCTACCCCGATGGCGGCGGCTTCCAGTATGGCCCGCGATACTGGTTCATCGGCTGGCTCACCCTTCCGCTCACGGTGGGCGCGGCGTTCCCCGGCCCTGCGCCCTGGCCGCTCGGGCGTCGCCGATTTGACCCGGGGCAGCTCGTTCTGCTGCAGGTCGCCGCTTACGCCGGGTTCACGGCCACCTACGCCGTCTTTGCGAGCCTGCAAGCGACGGCGAGGCAGGAGAGCCTGCGCGTCGCCGGGGCCGCCCCGCCTCCCGCCCTCGTGCTGTTGCCGAGCAGCCAAATGCGGTTGCTGCCATGGCAGGTGCGCCCGATCCCGCTCGACGCGATGGACCTGACGCGCAACGCGCCCGGCGGCTTCGGCGCACCGATCATCTACGGCAGGGACCTGGGCGCCGCGCGCACTGCATCGCTGTGCCGGCGGGTTCAGGGACGCACGATTTGGCGCGTGCTGCTCAACGGCAGCCCGCCGCGCGGCAGGCTGGCGCCAGCCTGTACGGATGACCCTGGCTGACCGCCTCGAACTCTGGCCGAGCATGGCCGTTGAAAATGCAGCCCGGTTGCAGGGCGTCAAACAAAAAAGGATTTCGCATGTCCGCCCACCCTCCCCCGGTC
>CAXTPP010000172.1:0-6245 GCA_964246185.1 uncultured Acetobacteraceae bacterium | reverse complement strand
GCGTGGTGGCGCTGGCGGAGCGCACGCTGCTGACGCCGCTCGGCCTGCGCACCCTCGCGCCGGATGACCCGGCCTACTGCCCGCACTACCGCGGCGGCCCGGCGGAGCGGGACGGCGCGTATCATCAGGGCACGGTCTGGCCGTGGCTGCTGGGGCCGTTCGTGGCCGCCTGGCTCGCCGCCCGCGGCCACACGGAGGAGGCGCGCGCCGAGGGCCGCGCACGGTTCCTGCCGCCGCTGCACGAGCATCTGCGCACCGCCGGGCTCGGCCACGTGTCGGAGGTGGCGGACGGCGACGCCCCGCACGCGCCGGGCGGCTGCCCGTTCCAGGCCTGGTCGCTGGGCGAGCTGATCCGCGTGGAAGCCATGCTGGGAGTTGCCGATGGACACTGACCCGATCTTCGAGACCGCTGAGGGCAAGCGCCTGCTCGCGGTGGCGCGCGGCGAGGGCTGGCGGCGCTGGGGGCCGTACCTGAGCGAGCGCCAATGGGGCACGGTGCGGGAGGACTACAGCCCCGGCGGCGCCGCCTGGGAGTATTTTCCGCACGACCACGCCCGCAGCCGCGCCTACCGCTGGGGCGAGGACGGACTGGCCGGGTTCGCCGACGACAAGCTGCGCTGGTGCCTCAGCCTGGCGCTGTGGAACGGCGCCGACCCCATTCTCAAGGAGCGGCTGTTCGGCCTCACCAACGCGCAGGGCAACCACGGCGAGGACGTGAAGGAGCTGTACTACTTCCTGGACGGCACGCCCACCCACTCGTACATGCGGATGCTGTACAAATACCCGCAAGCGGCGTTCCCCTACGACCGTCTGGTGCAGGAGAACGCCGCGCGCACCGCGCAGGACCGCGAGTTCGAGCTGGTGGACACCGGGATCTTCGAGGAGCGCCGCTACTTCGACGTGGTGGTCGAGTACGCCAAGGCCTCGACCGACGACATCCTGATGCAGGTGACGGTGCACAACCGCGGGCCGGACGCGGCGGCGCTGCACGTGCTGCCGCAGCTCTGCTCCCGCAACAACTGGACCTGGGCGCCCGGCAAGGCCAAGCCGTCGCTGGCGCTGGAAGGCCGCCGGGTGCGGGCCAGCCACCCGGCGCTGGGCCGGGTCCGCACCTGCGAGGTGGACGCGCCAGCCGCCGAATGGCTGTTCTGCGAGAACGAGACCAACCACAACCGGCTGTACGGCGCGGCGATGGCCGGCCCGTTCAAGGACGGCATCAATGACTGCGTGGTGCATGGCGACCGCGAAGCCGTCAGCCCGCTCCGCCGCGGCACCAAGTGCGCGGCCCACCTCCACTTTGACATCCCGGCGGGCGGGCAGGCCACGTTGCGGCTGCGGTTCCGGCCGGAGGCGACGGACGACGCGTTCGCCTGGTTCGATGCGCTGATGGAGGCGCGGCGGGCCGAGGCCGACGCGTTCTACGCCGCCCTGCAACGCGGCATGCCCGACCCGGATGCGCGGCTGGTGCAGCGCCAGGCGCTGGCGGGGATGCTGTGGTCCAAGCAGTTTTACGGCCTGGACGTGCGCCGCTGGCTGAACGGCGACCCGGGCCAGCCCACCCCGCCGCCGGAGCGCAAGCACGGCCGCGACGCGGATTGGCGGCACATCGACAACCTCGACGTGATCTCCATGCCGGACGCCTGGGAATACCCCTGGTACGCCGCGTGGGACCTCGCCTTCCACACCGTCACCTTCGCGCTGATCGACCCGGCCTTCGCCAAGGCGCAGCTGCTGCTGCTGATGCGGGAGCGCTACATGCACCCGAACGGCCAGTTGCCGGCCTACGAATGGGCGTTCGGCGACGTGAACCCGCCGGTGCACGCCTGGGCGGTGCTGCGGGTGTTCCAGATGGACCGGGTGATGACCGGCGTGGCCGACCGCAAGTTCCTGGAGATGGCGTTCCACAAGCTGCTGCTGAACTTCACCTGGTGGGTGAACCGCAAGGACGCCGATGGCCAGAACATCTTCCAGGGCGGCTTTCTCGGCCTGGACAACATCGCCATCTTCGACCGCTCCGAGCCGCTGCCCACTGGCGGCATGATCGACCAGGCGGACGGCACCGCCTGGATGGCCATGTTCGCGCTCAACATGATGCGGATCGCGCTCGAGCTGGCCTTGGAGGACGACGCCTACCAGGACATGGCGACCAAGTTCTTCGAGCACTTCCTGTACATCGCCGAGGCCATGACCGAGACCGGCGGCATCGGCTTGTGGGACCAGCAGGACCAGTTCTTCTACGACGTGCTGCACCTGCCGGACGCCGAGACCATCCCGCTGCGGGTCCGCACCATCGTGGGCCTGATCCCGCTGTTCGCCGTCGAGGTGATCGGCAGCCGCGCTTTCGAGGCGCTGCCGGAGTTCAGCGAGCGGCTGCAGTTCTTCCTGGACAACCGGCCCGACCTGGCCGCGCTGATCTCGCGCTGGACAGAGGCGGGCACCGGCGAGCGCCACCTGCTGTCGCTGCTGCGCGGCCACCGGGTCAAGATGCTGCTGCGCCGGATGCTGGACCCGGCGGAGTTCCTCTCGCCGCACGGCGTCCGCGCCCTGTCCAAGGCGCACGAGGCGCACCCTTACGTGCTGGAGGTGCACGGCCGCTCGTTCAGCATCGGCTACGAACCCGGCGAGGGCACGTCCCGCTCGTTCGGCGGCAACTCCAACTGGCGCGGCCCGGTGTGGATGCCGGTGAACATCCTGCTGGTGGACAGCCTGCGCGAGTTCCAGCGCTACTACGGCGACGACTTCCAGGTGGAGTGCCCGACAGGCTCCGGCCGCATCGCGTCGCTGCGGGAGGTGGCGGACGAGCTGGCGGCGCGGCTGAAATCGCTGTTCCTGCGCGACGCCAACGGCCGCCGGGCCTGCTTCGGCGACGACGAGCTGGCTCAGACGGACCCGCATTTCCGCGACAACCTGGTGTTCAACGAATATTTCCACGGCGACACCGGCCGCGGCCTGGGGGCGGCGCACCAGACCGGCTGGACCGGCTGCGTCGCACTGCTGCTGGCCGGGCCGGAAAGCCCCTGGGCCAAGACGACGGCGCAGCACCCGCAGGCGACGGCGGGGGTGCGGCCGCTGCGGGTGCAGGCGACGTGAAGGGGCCGTGACGGAGCGATGCAACCACTCCAGTTTTGAGGCGCTTGAGCGGGAACATTCTCTGCAGGAACCCCGCATGAGCCAGTCAACCACCCCACGCATCCAGGAAGGCCGCCCGTTCCCCCAGGGCGCCACCTGGAACGGCCTGGGCGTCAATTTCTCGCTGTTCTCCGCCAACGCGACCAAGGTGGAACTGTGCCTGTTCGACGATTCCGGCGAGACCGAACTCGCCCGCGTCGCCCTGCCCGAGTACACCAACGAGATCTGGCACGGCTTCCTGCCTGACGCGCGGCCCGGCACCGTGTACGGATACCGCGTCCACGGCCCGTACGACCCCGAGAACGGCCACCGCTTCAACCCGAACAAACTCGTGCTCGACCCCTACGCCAAAGCCGTCATCGGCCAGATCACCTGGGCGCCGGAAGTGTTCGGCTACATCCTCGGCCAGGAGGACACCACCTTCGACGAGCGCGACAGCGCCAAGTTCATGGTCAAGGGCCGCGTCATCGACCCGGCGTTCACCTGGGGCGACGACCGCGCGCCCCGCGTGCCGTGGGACCAGACGGTGATCTACGAAACCCACGTCAAGGGCTACACCAAGCTGCACCCGGACGTGCCGGAGGAGCTGCGCGGCACCTTCCGCGGCCTGGCGACGCCCGAGGTGGTGCGCTACATCCGCGACCTCGGCGTGACTACGGTCGAGCTGCTGCCGATCCACATGTTCGCCGACGACAGCTACCTGCTCGAGAAAGGCCTGGTGAACTACTGGGGCTACTCCACCCTCGCCTTCTTCGCCCCCAGCCGCCGCTACGCCAGCGTGCCCGACTTCGCGTTCTCCGAGTTCAAGGAGATGGTCAGCCGCTTCCACGCCGCCGGCATCGAGGTCATCCTCGACGTGGTGTACAACCACACCTGCGAGGGCAACGAGAAAGGCCCGACGATCTCGTTCAAGGGCGTGGACAACGCCAGCTACTACCGCCTGCTGCCGGACCAGAAGCGCTACTACATCAACGACACCGGCACCGGGAACACGGTCAACCTGTCCAACGCCCGCGTCATCCAGATGGTGATGGACAGCCTGCGCTACTGGGTCACCGAGATGCACGTGGACGGGTTCCGCTTCGACCTCGGCACCATCCTGGCGCGCGAGGATTCCGGCTTCGACGTGGAGAGCGGCTTCCTGCGCGCCGTGGGCCAGGACCCGGTCCTGAGCCAGGTCAAGATGATCACCGAGCCGTGGGATTGCGGGCCCGGCGGCTACCAGGTCGGCGGCTTCCCGCCCGGCTGGGCCGAGTGGAACGACCGCTACCGCGACAACGTGCGCGCCTACTGGAAGGGCGACGGCGGCAAGATCAAGGATGTGGCCACCCGCTTCACCGGCAGCAGCGACTTCTTCAACAAGCGCGGCCGGCCTGCCTGGTCCTCGGTCAACTTCCTTACCGCCCATGACGGGTTCACGCTGAACGACTGGGCCTCATACAACGAGAAGCACAACGAGGCGAACGGCGAGGACAACAAGGACGGCAACAGCAACAACGAGAGCTGGAACTGCGGCGCCGAAGGCCCCACGGACGACACCGAGGTCAGGGGCATCCGCGAGCGCCAGATCAAGAACATGCTGGCGACCCTGCTGCTGTCCCGCGGTACGCCCATGATCCTGGCCGGCGACGAGTTCGGCCGCACCCAGGGCGGCAACAACAACGCCTACTGCCAGGACAACGAGATCAGCTGGCTGGACTGGGACTTGCACGAGAAAGGCCGCAACCTGGTCCGCTTCGTATCGCAGGTCACCGCGCTGCGCCGCCGCCTGCCGATCCTCACCCGCTCCCGCTTCCTGACGGCGGAGTGGAACGAGGAGCTGGGGATCAAGGACGTGACCTGGCTCAAGCCCAACGGCCACGAGATGGACCAGGAGGCGTGGGACGACGCGAACTCCCGCTGCATCGGCATCCTGCTGGACGGCCGAGCGCAAGCCTCCGGCATCCGCCGCCGCGGCGCCGACGCGACGGTGCTGGTGATCCTGAATTCCTACCACGGCGGCATCGGGTTCCGGCTGCCCGAGGTGCCGGGCGGGCTGGCCTGGCGGTGCTCGGTGGACACCAACCAGGAGGATTCCGCGACCGACGCGCGCTTCGAGTTCGAGGCCGAGTATCTCGTGACCGGACGCTCGCTGCTGCTGTTCGAACTGGTGCTGGACAAGGCCTACTCGGAGGCGCGCGGCCTGCCCTACGTGGTGGACCCTCCGACAGCGGCGGTTGAGGAGGAACTGGCCTGAGATAATCGCCGGCATCGGTTGCTGGAAGGCGCTGCCATCCATTATAGGGAGGCAGCGCCGGATGCGGCGCTTCAAGCGGGAGTTTGCCGGGCGATGGATAGCATGGAGATCAACAAGGTCGCGTCGGCCGTCCTGGTCGCAGGCATTGCCTTCATGGTGAGCGGCCTCGTCGCCGAAACCTTGGTCCACCCGGCGCGGCTGGCCCGGCCGGCCATCAAGATCGAGGGCGCTGAAGCCCCCGTCGCCAGCGCCGCGCCGCCCGCCGACGCGCCCCTGCCGCCAATCGCCCCGTTGCTGGCCAAGGCGGACCCGGCTGCTGGCGAGGCCGACACCAAGAAGCTCTGCGTTTCGTGCCACAGCTTCAACCAGGGCGGCAAAGCCGGCGTTGGTCCCAACCTGTATGGCGTGGTCGGCGGCCCACATGGGCACATGGAAGGCTACAGCTACTCCGCCGTCATCAAGGCGAAGGCCGGTCCCTGGACCTATGACGAGCTGAACGAGTGGCTGCACAACCCGCGCGGCTATGCGCCGGGCACCAAGATGGGCTTCGCCGGCATCAGCAACGACAAGGAGCGGGCCGACGTCATCGACTACCTGCATACCCTGGCCCAGGACCCGGTGCCGCTGCCCCCCGTGATCAACGTCGCGGCCGGCGGTGCAGCAGGCGGAGCCGCAGCAGGCGGTGCGGCGGCCGGCGGTGCAGCAGGCGGAGCCGCAGCAGGTGGTGCGGCGGCAGGCGGTGCAGCGGCAGGCAGTGCAGCAGGTGCTGGAGCAGCGGTTGGAGCAGCGGCTGGAGGTGCGGCGGGCGCCCGCTCGGCAGCCCCTGGCGGCGCCATCGCTCCGGGCACCAGCGCCGCGCCCGGCACGGCAGGTTCGGCAG
>CAXTPP010000171.1:0-6248 GCA_964246185.1 uncultured Acetobacteraceae bacterium | reverse complement strand
GGGTCAAGCGGGGGGTCAAGCATCCTGGCTTTTACGCGGCGGCCGTCGCCTGCTAGCCTGCGACGCGGAGGACCAGGATGGAAGCGGTGCAGAGCCTGCCGGAGGAGCCAGCCCAGGCGCAGCGGTTCGAACGCGCCCGCACGGCCCGCGGCGCCGCCATGCTGGAGGACTACGCCGAGCTGATCTCCGACCTGATCGCCGCCGGCGGGGAGGCGCGCGCCACCGATGTCGCGCGGCGCTTCGGCGTCTCCCACGCCACCGCCGTCAAGACCATCGCGCGGCTGCGGCGGGAAGGATTGGCGACCGGCAAGCCCTACCGCGGCGTGTTCCTGACCGATGCCGGGCAGGAGCTGGCCGACCGGGTGCGGACCCGGCACCGGCTGGTGGTCGATCTGCTGCTGGCCGTCGGCGTCCCGGTCGAGGCGGCGGAGAACGACGCCGAGGGCATCGAGCACTACGTGTCCGAGTCCACCCTGCAAGCCTTCGCTCGCTTCCTGCGCCGCTCCGGCTAAGCAAGGACATGCTTAGGCAGGTGCGCGCCGGCATGGTCGATGGCTTGCTGGACGACGCCGTGCTGAGACATGGCGGCCGCCCGGCGATGGACTTCCTCGGCCGCCGCTGGAGCTACCGCCAGTTCGGGGCGCTGGTCCAGCGGGCGACTCGCGGCTTGCAGGATCTGGGCGTCGAGCCCGGTGACCGGGTGGGCCTGTGCCTGCCGAACACGCCCTACTACGCCATCCTTTACTTCGCGGCGCTGCGCGCGGGCGCCACGGTGGTGAACTTCAATCCGCTCTACGTCGAACGGGAAATCATATACCAAATCCGCGACTCGGGCGCAACGATCATGGCGGTGATGGACCTGGAGGCGGCGTACCGCCGGGTCGCCAACGTCGCGGCCGAGGCGGGGCTGCGCCGGCTGATCGTGTGCCCAATGGCCGGCATCCTGCCGATGCCGAAGGCGGTGCTGTTCCGGCTGCTGCGGCGGCGCGAGCTGGCGGCCATCCCGCAGGACGCGCTGCACGTCAGCTTCGCCTCCATCGTCGCCAGCGCCGCCCCGCCCGCTACCCCAGTTGCGCCGCCGCCCACCGATCCGGGGCAGCTGGCGGTGCTGCAGTACACCGGCGGCACCACCGGGACTCCGAAGGGGGCGATGCTCACCCACGCCAACCTGGTCGCCAACACGGACCAGATACGCCAGCACTGGCAGGAGGCGGAGGCCGGCCAGGAGCGCCTGCTGGCAGTGCTGCCGTTCTTCCACGTGTTCGCCATGACCTCCGTGCTGCTGTTCGGCGTGAGCATCGGGGCGGAGCTGGTCATGCTGCCGCGGTTCGAGATGAAGGCGTTGCTGGCAGCCGTCGCGCGACGCCGGGTGACGGCGATGAACGCGGTGCCGACCCTCTACACCGCGATCAACGCCGTGGCCCAAGCGGCAGGCAAGGCCCGCAAGCTGCCTCTAGGGTCGCTGCGGTTCAGCGTCTCGGGCGGCGCGCCGCTGCCGGAGGAGGTGCGGGAGCGGTTCGTGGCGTTGACCGGGTGCAAGCTGGTGGAGGGCTACGGCCTGACCGAGGCTTCGCCCGTGGTCACCTGCAACCCGCCGGAGGGGCCGCTCAAGCCCGGGTCGGCCGGCATCGCCCTGGCCGGGACCAGCATCGAGATCCGGGACCCGGCCAGCGGCGCGCCGCTGCCCACCGGCGAGCGCGGCGAGGTGTGCGTGCGCGGCCCGCAGGTCATGGCAGGCTACTGGAACCGCCCGGCGGACACCGCGGCGGCGTTCCTGGACGGCGCGCTGCGGACCGGCGACATCGGCGTGCTGGACGCCGACGGCTATCTGTTCCTGGTGGACCGCATCAAGGACGTGATCCTGTGCAGCGGCTACAACGTCTATCCCCGGGTGCTGGAGGACGCCCTGTACGAGCACCCGGCAGTGCTGGAAGCGACCGTGATCGGCGTGCCGGACGCCTACCGCGGCCAAGTGCCCAAGGCCTTCGTCGTGCTGCGGCCCGACGCCGAGGCGACGCCCGCGGCGCTGCGGGAGCACTTAGCCGGGTATGTGTCCAAGATCGAGATGCCGCGCGAGGTGGTGATCCGCACCGAACTGCCGAAGACGATCGTGGGCAAGCTGTCCAAGAAGGAACTGGTGGCGGAGGAACTCGTGGCCGCGGCGGGCTAAGCCGCAGCCTATGCAGGGTTCTGCCCTGCACCCGGAAGGGGATAGTCGTCCCCTTCACCCCTGTTGGCAGGTTTCCAAAGGACCCCGTCCTCTGGCGGGGTTCGGGGCAGCGCCCCGACCTTGCTATGCGGCCTGCAACGCCTGCCACACCTTTTCCGGCGTGGCCGGCATGTCGATGGACGTGACCCCCGCACTCGCCAGCGCGTCCACGATCGCGTTGATCACCGCGGGCGGGCTGCCCACCGCGCCTGCCTCGCCGGCGCCCTTCACGCCCAGCGGGTTGGTGCCGCAGGGCACCTCGATCAGGTCCACCTCGATGTCCGGCAGGTCCGCCGCGCGGGGCAGGGCGTAGTCCATCAGGCTGCCCGAGAGCAGCTGGCCGGAGGCCGGGTCGTAGGCCGTGCGCTCCAATACTGCCTGGCCGTAGCCCTGCGCCACGCCGCCATGCACCTGGCCGCGCACGATCATCGGGTTGATCGCGCGGCCCACGTCGTCGCACACGATGTAGCGCATGACGCCGATCATGCCGGTGTCCGGGTCGATTTCGACCTCCGCCACGTGGCAGCCGTTGGGGAAGGTGTGGCTCTCGATCTTGGCGACCTCGGCCGCGTCCAGCGTCGTCGCCGGCTCGCCCCGCGACGCGCGCTCCCGCTGGCTGGCGGCCAGGCTCAGGATGTCCATGCCGCGGTCGGTGCCGGCGATGCTGAAGCGCCCGAAGCTGAACTCGATGTCCGCCGCCGCCGCCTCCAGCGCCTCGGACGCCGCCTGCTTGCCGCGCTCGATCACGGTGGCCGAGGTGGCGAGGATCGCCTGGCCCTCGGAGTACAGGCTGCGAGCGCCGCCGGTGCCGCCGCCGGTCGGGATGGCGTCGGTGTCGCCCTGGCGGATGCGGATCTTGTCGCCGTCGATGCCCAGCTGGTCCGCGGTGAGCATGACGTAGGCCGTCTCGTGGCCCTGGCCGCTCGACTGGGTGCCGACGAACACGTCCACGAAGCCGTCCTCGGCGAAGCGTATCTCGGCCCGCTCGGTCGGCGCGCCGCCGGTCGCCTCCAGGTAGTAGGCCAGGCCGATGCCGCGCTTCATGCCCCGCGCGGCGCTGGCGGCCCGGCGGCCCTCGAAGCCGGCCCAGTCCATCTTGTCGAGTGCCGCGTCCAGCACGCGGTTGAAGTCGCCGCTGTCGTAGGTCTGCTTCATGGCGGTGACGTACGGCATCGCCTCCGGCTTCACCATGTTCAGGCGGCGGATCGCCACCCGGTCGATGCCGACCTCGTGCGCCGCCGCGTCGATCAGCCGTTCCACCAGGTAGTTGCTCTCCGGCCGGCCGGCGCCGCGGTAGGCGTCCACCGGCACGGTGTTGGTGAACACGCCGATGACGTTGGCGTAGATCGCCTGGAACCCGTACACGCTGGCCAGCACCTTGGTGCCCGCCATGGTCGGGATCATCGGCGCGAAGGTGGACAGGTACGCGCCCATGTTGGCGACGTTGCGGCTGCGCATCGCGAGGAACCGGCCGTCCGCGTCCAGCGCCAGCTCGCCCTGGGTGATGTTGTCGCGGCCCTGGGTGTCGCTCAGGAACGCCTCGGACCGCTCGCTGGTCCACTTCACCGGGCGGTGCAGCTTGCGCGCGGCGTAGCAGGTCAGCGCGTGCTCGGCGTACAGGAACAGCTTCATGCCGAAGCCGCCGCCCACGTCCGGCGTCACGACGCGGAACTCCTCCTCCGGCACGTGGAACACGAACTTGCCCAGCAGCGACTTGACCACCCAGCCGCCCTGGGTGTTGGTGTGCAGCGTCCAGCGGCCGTCCTGGTAGTCGGCCAGCGCGGCGCGGGCCTCCATGCTGTTCACCACGATGCGGTTGTTCACCACGGTCAGCCGGGTCACGTGCGCGGCCTCGGCGAACAGCGCGTCCACCTGCGCCTTGTCGCCGGTCTCCCAGTCGAAGCAGACGTTGTTCGCAGCTTCCGGCCAGACCGCCGGCTCGCCGGAATCCATCGTCGCGGCCAGGTCGGTCACGGATGGCAGCACGTCGTAGCTGACGTCGACCGCCTCTGCGCCGTCCCGCGCGGCCTTCTGGGTTTCCGCGACCACGAAGGCCACCGGGTCGCCGACGTGGCGCACGGCGCCTTGCGCCAGCACCGGGTGCGGCGGGTCGAAGCGGGGCGAGCCATCGCGGTTCTTCAGCGGGATGGCGCAGGGCAGGCCGCCGATGCCGTCCGCCGCCAGGTCCGCGCCGGTGTAGACGGCGACCACGCCCGGCACGGCCAGCGCCGCCGTGGTGTCGATCTCGCCCAGGTTGGCCGAGGCGTGCGGGGAGCGCAGCACTGCGCCCCACAGCATCCCGGGCAGCGCGATGTCGTCGGTGTACTGGCCGTCGCCCTTCAGCAGGCGAGGGTCCTCGACACGACGGACAGGCTGGGCAAGACCGAACTTGGTCGTCATGGCAGTGCCTCCGGCAATGGTTGCAGGAGTATCTGCCCATCGCCGGCCGTTCGCCAAGGGCTGCATCCGAATCTGGCCGTCAAGCGAGCAAGTCCAGAGGCTCCGCCTCTGGACTCCGCCAAAGGCGGGGCCTTTGGCGGGCCTGGGCAGCGCCCAGCCTACGTCAGCCACGGGTCGCGGGCCACGCGCCAATGCGCCCGCCCGGCGCGCTTCACCTCGTACATGGCCGTGTCCGCCCGGCGCATCACCTCGTCCAGGGCCTCGGCGGCGCGCGGGTGGCGGGAGGCGATGCCGATCGAGGTGGACAGCGCCGGCGCGCCCGGCGGCAAGGCGGCGGCGAACAAGCCCGGTGCGTCCAGCCGTAGCCGCTCGGCCCGTTCCGCCGCCGTCAGCTCGTCCGAGGCGTCGAGCCACATGGCGAACTCGTCGCCGCCCAGCCGCGCCACCAGGTCCGCCGGGCGCACGGCGTTGCGCAGCAGCCTTGCCGCCTGCACCAGCGCCTGGTCCCCCACGTCATGGCCGCAGCCGTCGTTCACGGCCTTGAAGTTGTCGAGGTCCACGACCACCAGCGTGCCGGGCAGCTGCTCGCGCTGCAACCGGTCGATGCGGCGGCCGACCTCCTCCAGGAAAGCGCGGCGGTTCAGCAACCCGGTGAGCGGGTCGGTGCGGGCCTGGCGCGCCAGCTCGCGCTGGATCGCCTCGTGCTCCAGGGCCACGCGCATGATGGCGGCCACGGCGGAGGCCAGTTGCGCATCACCCGCCGCCCAGCCGGCCATGCCGGCGGCGCCCCAGGCATACAGCCCGGCCCGGTCGCCGAAACGGGTGAAGCTGGGGCAGGCCAGCACGGGGCGGCCTGCCACGACGGCGATCACCGGGTCAGCGGCCTCGTCGGCCAGCACGGGCAGCAGACCACTCAACAAATTGTCCGGCTTGTCCCCGGCGTAGTGCAGCACCGGGTCGGCGTCGGGTGCCGCCAGCAGATCCAGCACGGCCGCGCCCTCTGCGCCCAGCGCGGCCATCAGCCCTTCCAGCACCACCTGCATCATGCGCGGGGCGAGCACCTCCTGCCGCATGTCGGACAGGATGCGCTCCAGCACCTCCCCCCGGTGGTCCGCGGGCCGCACGATGTGAGCGACGCCACGCATCCCGGTACGCAGCCCGCCGGCCATCACCGGGGTTGCCGTCATGCTCAGGCACACCGCCGCGCCGTTCGCCTGCCGCAGGCGGACGGCGCGGCGGTCGAACGCGGCGCCGATGGCGAACGGGTCCGCATCATCGTCCATGTGGGTGCGCAGCGCCGCGGCGGGCCGGCCCAGCAGGTCGGCGGCGGCCCAGCCCAGCACGCGGTCCGGCGCCACGAACACCAGCGACCCGGCGGCGTCCGTCTCGAACGCCAGGTCGGCGGCCATCGCCACCAGGCCGGCCAGGCGCTCGCTGCGTGCGCCAGCCATGGGCCATGTGGCCGGGGCGCTGCCACCGACCAGCCATTCCGCCGACTCGCTCATGCGTCCGCTCCCGCCGTACCCCGGCCATCATGGCGGGGCTGGGTTAAACGGCGGTTAGGAAGGCGGTTCGGGCCCAGGGTCGGGGTCGGGGTCGGGGTCGGATGGCGGGCCGTGGCCGGACCAGGAAAGCGGTG
>CAXTPP010000170.1:0-6257 GCA_964246185.1 uncultured Acetobacteraceae bacterium | reverse complement strand
CCACGAACGGACAGAGAACATAAATCGCCGGCGGTCGCAAGCCCTTCTTGCGTCGTGGCCCAGCCCCACCTCCGTCGTCATGGCCGGAATTGATCCGGCCACCCACGCGGGAGGCCGGAGCCGGAGCCGGGCGGCGAGGCACGGCTCCCATGGCCAGGTCCATGGCGGCGTCCCAGCCGCGATCCGGTTACGTGACCGTCTGCACCCCATTCGCTGGATGGGCTGCCCGCAACGACGGCCAGGCGTGGGCGATCACCTCTGCTGCCGTCGTGCCGGCCATGCGTGAAGGCCGCGCGCCGGGATGCAGGTCCAGGTAGGCATCGACCAGATGGTAGCCGAGCGTGTAGCCTGCCCAGCGAGGGAGCGAGTCCCCGTTGCTGATTTGACCGCCGAAGAACCAGGCTTGGTGATCGTAACGCGACGATCCCAGGACGGGCTCAGCCGATGACACGGCCGCGCCCCATTCAGCCGGCGTCAGCTTATGGTTCCAGGGCTGCCCGGCTCCGCCGTTCGCTTCTCGGTCGAACTGGTCCGCCAGTCCCTCGCTGACCAGCGCCTCGCCCAGGGTCCAGCCGTAGCCAGCGGCGGCGAAGCGCAGGCAATGGTGGATTTCATGGGCGAGGGTGCGGCTGATCTCTCCCGCACCCAGGCTCGCGGCGAAGGCCGGGTTGCCGGGATCCAAGGTGACGCTGAGGCAGTTGGGGCCGTACGCTTGACCGCTCAGCCCTAGTTCGGGGATGCCGCCGCCTGCCCTGCGCTCGATCAGCACATCGACCCGCGGCATGGCCTCGGGCGCGAGCAGCGCTGCAAGCCGATCGTGGCTCTGGCGGCACTCGGCGGTTATGCGTTCGCGCCACGTCTCCAACGACGCTTCTGCCTCCAGGAAATGCAGGGTCCATTCCACGGAGGTTCTCGCTGCGGAAAAGCATTCGCATACGTGTTTGACCTAAGGCCGACAACAGCGTTTTTGGCCCGAGCCCGCTACCGGCATGCCCGGCGCTGTCCGTCTTTCGGAATCGCAAGAGCGCAGGCATGTTTTTGCGCATGACGACAGACCACCTCGTTCCCGAGGACATCCGGCATTACTATCGCGTGCGTGAGTGGCGGAACGCCGCCGGCGTCCTTGCCACGGCCTGCCCTGCCGAATGGGGTGACATCATCCATGTGCTGCGGCATTTCCGCCTGCTGCGTTCAGAGGTCATGACGGCGGGCGGCGGCTTGTCGCCAGTCTCCCAGCAGATCAACGGCGCGTTTGCTGACAAGGGTTGGAAAGAGACTAAATTCGCCACCAAGATCGTGGTGGACGAAGTCGAATATGTCACTCCAACTCACCTCGTCGACTGTTTCAAAGGCAGGGTTGCGCTTGAATTGGAGTGGAACAACAAAGACCCTTTCTTCGACCGGGATTTGAACAACTTCCGGCTTCTGTTCGACTTACGGGCGATAGACGTTGGAGTCATCCTGACCCGTGCGTCGGAGCTGCAGACCATCTTTGACAGCCTCGGAAAAGGCGCGAGCTACGGCAACAGCACGACCCATCATGGCAAGCTTTGGCCGAGGCTTGAGGGTGGAGGTGGGGGCGGATGCCCGGTGCTCACCTTCGCCATCACGCCCGCCTTGTATGTCGATGATGGGCCAGGGGCGGTTGCCGAAGCTTTGCGCCGGAAGGCCGAACGGGATGTGAAGCGGAAGGGCCGAGGAAAAGGCGGCGTCTCCCCAACTGCGGGAACGGGGGACGAGGACTGAGATCAGCTAGCTTTCGGCCGCGGCCGTGGCCAAGCGTCGTTCGGAAGCCGAGTTGTGGGCGTATGTGTCCCAGGTCGGTTCGTAGCCTTCAACGGCCTGATTGCCCCACACGCTCCAGTCAGGACGCGAACCGCGTGCGAACATCTCCAGCCTTGGCCCCGTGCTGCAAGCTTCGATGATCGGATAAATCTCGTCCGGCTTCCGGGAGTGCTCGCGCTTACGGGTTCCGATGTAGTTCACTTGCGTTCGCCCCGGTTGCAGGGTTCGCGCGTTCTTTCCGCGCACGCCGAACAGCACGATTTCCGTCACGTTGCGGAAATAGAAGCCGACACCCCGGCCATCGCTGCCGCCGTCTTTGCGGAGTTTGTGCCATACGATGTTGCTCTTGTAGCTGAACCCCCACGCCTTCATGACCTGCAAGCCCTCAGGCAGCAATGCATTGGGCACCCATAGATACAGGTGAGATGTCGGGGCGCTGATTTTTGCCACCGGCAGCGCGGAGATCGCGGCCAAATCCATCGTGCCGTACCGGCTCAGACGCTTGTGTTCCGGAGCCATCTTGCCTGTGCGATTGATGAACTGCCATGGCGGGTCAGCCAAGATGCAGCCAAAGCTTTGGCCTTTGAACGCTGACACAAGGTCGGTTGCCGGGTCGAGAGCATTAGGCGTGGTCAACGGCGGATTCCCTTCCGATTAGGCACTCTGACGGGCTATAGTCGCGCATTGGGCGCTTTTCTCGGAAGCCAGACGGTTCTGATACATCTTAAGCTCGTTGATGGCGAACAAGGTTTCGAGACTGTCAATCGACCTCTCGGTGCGGCGCGGTGTCGTGGTCAGGGCTAGTTGTATCAGCGGCCCTTGAGAGTGACCGTTAAACAAGCCAGGCCAGGGGCTCCGCCTCTGGACTCCGCCAAAGGCAGAGCCTTTGGAATCCTTTTGTATAATCGAGTGGTTTCCAGCAGGGCCTTGCTTCTTAACAGGTCAGTGTCCGAGGCCGTTGGTATTAATCCTGCACTCTTTCAAGCACATGGCCGGTGATCCGATCGAGGGCAAAGCCTGCCCCGGTCAGCAGCATGCCGCTAAACCGTCTCCCCCGCCTCCATCGCCGCCAAAAACCCGGCCGCCCGCGCCCGGATTTGGCCCACCCGCGCCGGGTCCATCTTGCCCAGCGCCGCGAGCGGGATCTGCATGCGGTTGTTGCCGGCGAAGCGCTTCTCGTGGCGGGCCATGAAGTCCCAGTAGAGCGCGTTGAACGGGCAGCCGCGCTCGCCCACCGCGTCCTTCACGTCGTAGTGGCAGCCGCGGCAGTAGTCGCTCATGCGGTTGATGTACGCGCCGGACGACGCGTACGGCTTGGAGCCGACGATGCCGCCGTCGGCGAACAGCGCCATGCCGCGCACGTTGGGCATCTCCACCCACTCGTAGGCGTCGGCGTACACGATGAGGTACCACTCATCGACCTCCGCCGGGTCCAGCCCGGCCATCAGGGCGAAGTTGCCGGTCACCATCAGGCGCTGGATGTGGTGGGCGTAGGCGTTGTCGCGCGTGTCCGCCACGGCGTGGTGCACGCAGTTCATCCGGGTGTTGGCGTCCCAGTAGAACTGCGGCAGGCGGCGGGTGGCTTCCAGGGCGTTCAGCACAGCGTAGTCCGGCATCTTGAGCCAGTAGATGCCGCGCACGAACTCCCGCCAGCCTAGTATCTGCCGGATGAAGCCCTCCACCGCGTTCAGCGGCGCGACGCCGGCGCGGTAGGCCGCCTCCGCCGCGCGGCACGCCTGCAGCGGCTCCAGCAGCCCGGTGTTGATCGAGGTGGACACCAGGGCGTGGAACAGGGTCGGCGCGCCGGTCTTCATGGCGTCCTGCCAGTCGCCGAACTGCGGCAGGCGGTTGGCGATGAAGTCGCCCAGCGCCGCCTGCGCCTCCGCCGCGGTCACCGGCAGGTTGAAGCCGTCGCAGACGCCGAAATGGTCGCCGAAGCGGGAGCGCACCAGCTCGATCACTTCGGCGGTGATGGCGTCCGGCTGGAAGTGCGGCGGCTCCGGCGCGGTGACCGTGGCGGGCAGGCGCTTGCGGTTCTCGGCGTCGAAGTTCCAGCGGCCACCCACCGGCGCGCCGTCGTCCATCAGCACGCCGTGGCGGCGGCGCATCTCGCGGTAGAAGAACTCCATCCGCAGCGTGGTCTTGCCGCGCGCCCAGGCGCGGAAGTCGCGGGCGTCGCACAGGAAGCGGTCGTCGTCGCGGATTTCGACCTCGACGCCCACCGCCTCGTGCCAGCCCTGCATGTCGCGGTCCAGCCGCCATTCGCCGCACGCGGTCGCCACCACGCGGTCCGGCTTGAGCCTTGCCGCCAGGCGGACCAATTCGCCGCGCAGGGATTGGGTGTTCGCCGGGTCATCCAGCTTCACGTACTCGACGGCGACGCCGCGCGACCGCAGCGCCCGGGCGAAGTGGCGCATGGCGGACAGCACCAGCACGATCTTCTTTTGGTGGTGGCGCACGTAGGTGCACTCGCCGAGCACTTCGGCCATCAGCACGGTGTCGGTCGCCGGGTCCAGGTCCCGCAACGCCGACAGGCCGGCGCTGCACTGGTCGCCCAGCACCATCCGGAGGGTGCTCATCCGCGCGTGCGGACCGTCGAGCGGCCGCCATCGACGGCGAACACCTGGCCGGTGATCCAGCCCGCCTCGTCGCCCAGCAGGAAGGCGGCCAGCGCCCCGGCGTCGTCGCCCTCGCCGAGGCGCGGGATCGGGTGCTGCCCGGCGATCGCCTTGGCCAGGGTGGCGTTCTCCGTCATGCCGGCGGCGATGCCGGAGCGGGTCAGGCTGGGGGCGATGCAGTTCACCCGGACGTTGGGCGCCAGCTCCGCAGCCAAGGACGTGGCCAGCCCCTCCACCGCGCCCTTGGCCGCCGCGATGACCGTGTGGCTGGCGAACCCGGCGCGCACCGCCACCGTGCTGAACAGCACCACGCCGCTGCCGGGCGCCGCCTGCAGCGCGTCCGCGCCGGCGGCCACCGCCAGGGCTGCGCCGACCGCGTTGAGCCGGAACGCGTCGATGAAGTCGGCCTCGGTGGCGCGCTTCAGCGGCTTCATCACGATGGAGCCGACGCAGTAGGCCAGGCCGGACAGGCGCGGCCCGGCCGCCTTCACCGCCTGCGCCAGGGCTGCGCCGTCCATGGCGTCCGCCACCGCCGACGTGCCGCCCAGCTCCCCGGCCAGGGCGGCGAGGCGGCCGGGGTCGCGCCCCACCAGGTGGACGGGCCGGCCCGCCGCCGCCATGCGCCGGGCGATGGCCGAACCGATCGCACCGTATGCGCCGACGATCACCACTGGTTCGGTCATTGGGCATCCCTGTTGCTGGTCGCCACTTGGCGATGGGGACGGTGGCGACAAGGCGCGCGCGGCGTGCCATGCTCGGCCCGCCCATGCGAACGCTCCTCCTCCTCCGGCACGCCAAGTCCTCGTGGGACGATTCCGCGCTCTCGGACCATGCGCGGCCGCTCAACGCGCGCGGGCGGCTGGCCGCGGCGGCGATGGCGCAGGAGATGCGGCGGATCGGCCTCGCGCCGGAGCATGTCATGGTGTCCTCGGCCCGGCGCACGCTGCAGACCTTGGCGGCGCTCGATCCGTGGGACGCGCCGCCGCGCATCTTTCCGCTGGACTCGTTGTACCTCGCCCCGGCGGCCGACTTGCTGGACGCGGTCAACGCCGTGCCGCCGGGCGTGCGCTGCGTGCTGCTGGTGGGGCACAACCCGGGGCTGCACGAGTTCGCCCTGCAGCTGGCGGGCGATGCGTCCGCCTTGGGGGACGAGCGGCTGCAGCGCCTGGCCGGCGGCTACCCGTCAGGCGCGCTGAGCGAGTTCGCGGTGGCCGCGCCCTGGCAGGAGCTGCGGCCAGGCGGGGGCCGGCTCACCCGCTACCTGCTGCCGAGCGACCTGTCAGAGGTCAGCGCCTGACCATGGCCGCGCTGGAGTTCTGCCTGCCGCCGGCCGAGCTGCCGCTGCTGTTGCGGCAACCCCGGTTTCGGCAGCGTGGCCGGCCGGCGGCGGCGGAGCTGACCTGGCACGACACGGCCGATGGCGAGCTGGCCGCGCAGCGCCTCAGCCTGTGCCAGGACAAGGCTGGCTGGCGGCTGGAGCGGTCCAGCCCGAAGCCCGGCGAGGCGTGGCCGCCGGGCACGCCCGCCCCATGCCTGGCAGCCGCGTCCGACCTGGGCGGGCTGGGGCCGTCGCTGCCGCCGCTGGCTGGCCCCTTGGCGCCGGTCGCCGGGTTCCGCGGGCAGCGGCGCACGCTGCGGCTGGACACGGAGGCCAGCCTGACGGTGCTCGACGGCACGCTGCGCGGCATGGCGCGGGAGAAGCCGTCATGCCGGGTGCTGCTGGCAGGGTCGACGCCCGTGCTGGCCGTGCTCAGCACCCGGCTGGCCGAGGCGGTTCCGGTGGCGACGCCGCTCTGGTCGCTGGCCGCCGAAGCCGTGGCCTTCGCCCGGGGCAGCGCCCCGACGCCCCGCCAC
>CAXTPP010000169.1:0-6482 GCA_964246185.1 uncultured Acetobacteraceae bacterium | reverse complement strand
GTGGCAGACGGTGGACCGGGTGGTGGACGAGCTGCTACGGCTGCGTGCCGCGGCGGCTGGCTCCCCGGCCCGCTCCCTGGCCCGCCCGCAGCGCCGCCGCCCGGCGGACCAGACGCAACTCGCCTTGCTGCCGCCCCGCTAGAGCATGACCGTCGCTGATAGGTGCGCCGGTATGCTCTAGTACATTGTTTTAGCGAGCATCTTCACCGGTCAGGTGAGCCAACCTGATCCGGATATGCTCTAGCCGATGCGCGCGTAATCCAGGCCGCGGGCCAGCCAGCAGCCAACCTGCACGCTCCCGGCTCGGCCAGCGCCGTCCCGCCGGAATGCCAGCGTCCAATCGCCGGGTGGGGTGTGGTCCAGCGCACGCGGGCACGGCATGGCCCAGATATCCGAGCCGACCGGATCGAGCATCTCCATGCGGCCCTGGCCCAGGAAGCCTGAGAAGCTGCCGTAAGGCATGCCGCCGGCATCGGCTACGGTCAGCTCGGCATCCAGCTCGGCGCAGCGGTAGCGGCCGGCGATGCCGGCGCCAGACTCGCCGGCGCAAAGGTGCAGGAGCGAGCTTTGGTTCTCCGCCGGGCGGTCCATCCACAGCCCGCCCTCGCCGGGGCGCAGCCGGGTGCCGTCGCTGCCCGCCGTGCCGTCATCCTCCATGTCGAGCCGCTCGGCCGAGTGCCCGTAGCGCAGCCGGATTTGGCCGTCCGGCGCTGCGTCGGTGCGCGCGGCGAGTCCCGTTTCCGGCTCCATGTATGCGCCCAGCCAGTCCGGCGAAGGGTGCGGGGTGCGGGGCGGCCGTTCCTCGCCCAGCACGGCGGCGAGCAGGTCCATCGCCGCCGGGTGGGCGCTCGTCAGATGGTTGAACATCACCACGACCGAGACGCGCTCCGACGCCACATGAAGGCGGTGGCTGCACCAGCCGCGGAGCGCGCCGCCGTGGCCGGTGACCGCGCGGCCGAACTCGGTCCGCCGCCCCAGGCCGAAGCCGTAGCTAGCCAGCGTGCCATCAGCGAAGGCGACGGGGGCGGACAGCCGCCGATACAGCCCGTCCGCGTCGTCGCGCGTGGCGTCGATGTGGCGTTCCCAGGCGATCAAGTCGTCCAGGCTGGCGCCGAGCCCGGCGTCCCCCGTCCACAGCACGCGGTTCTCGGCCACGCGGAACCCGGCGGCGGACGACCCCTCGTAGCCTTCGGTGCCGTCCGGCATGGCGCGGGTGTCGGCGGCCAGGAACGCGCCCGCCATGCCGGCCGGCTCGAAGATGCGGGCGCGCAGCAGCTCGGCGAAGCTGCGCCCGGTGCGGTCCTGCAGGATGTCGGACAGGATGCGGAAGTTCTGGTTGGCGTAGGAGTACCGCGTGCCCGGCGCGAACTGCAGCGTGCGCGCGCCGGAGATGACCCTGGCCGCCTCCGCATCGCCGAACGGCGCTTCGGCGGGCGAGCCGTGCAGCATCGCCACCGCCCAGTAGTCGCGCAGGCCGGACTGGTTGTGGCACAGGTGCAGCGCGCTGGGCGCGGGCTGCTCCAGCAGCGGCAGGCGGGCGCGCACGTCGCCGTCCAGCGCCGCCGGGTCAGAAAAGGCGTCCAGCACCAGGCCGCAGGTGAACTGCTTGGTGATGGAGCACATGCGGAACAGCGTGCCGGGCGTGAACGGGATGCGCCGCTCGGCATTGGCCCAGCCCCAGGCGTGGCGGGCCAGCACCTCGCCGTTCTGCAGCACGGCCACTGCGCCGCCCGGGCCGGGGTAGGCGTGGGGCAGGGTTTGCAGGGTGCGGTCGAGGCGGGCGGCTGTCATATGCACAGTTTCAATGGAGGAGCGTGCGCAGTAAAGCCTTGCAGCCGAACCGAGTCAGCGGAGGTGGCAGCGCGTTGAGGCAGGGCAGCTTGCTTACTTAAAGCTGGCCCGTTCGCATGGATGATGGAAAAGAGGCTCGATTGGTCGCACTTGGCAGAAGGTTCGACAAGGGTCTTGCCCTCAGGGTCATTTACGCTCTCTGCCTAATCGGCGCCACTTACAACCATTGGGCAATTTTGGTCGCGCACGGGCTGCTTATGACTACGGTGGCCGTCCTTGGCCCAGTGCGGCATTTTGGACAACTCTCGCGCTCGCCGATCCAGTGACGGCGGTCCTGCTCCTGATGCGGCCCCGAATTGGACTGGTTGCGACAGCAGTGATTATCGGTAGCGACGTGGCTCACAACTGCTGGATCACGCTGCATGACGGGCAGCATTACGGTTTCGGACCCTGGAAGACCTACAGGATGCTCATGGAGCAAGTGGGTTTTCTATTCTTCGTCACTGCCACCATCCGCTCAGCTTGGACGAGATGCAGTCCGGCTCCCGTATGAGCAAGGTGG
Source organism: uncultured Acetobacteraceae bacterium (assembly GCA_964246185.1). GTDB lineage: Bacteria > Pseudomonadota > Alphaproteobacteria > Acetobacterales > Acetobacteraceae > LMUY01. The sequence continues at coordinate 4,129 of CAXTPP010000169.1, read as the reverse complement.
CAACTGGACCCATAATTCAACGAAGACGTTGCAAGAATGCTTGACACTTGGGCCGCCTTGAAGACGTTGTCTGATGCCTGAGATGGTTGCCTCCTTTTTTAGCCTATCCTTGCCGAAACCTCTTCCAGACGGAACGGACTCGGCCGCCACACTCTCGATGGGCACGCTTGCCGTATGGCAAACCTCTCTTTCCACCCTGCTCGCCGCAGCGGGCGGCGCGGGCGCGTTGCCGTTGCTGACCGGCCCGGTCCAGCCCCGCCTGGCCGCCGGGGCGCGCATTCTGCTGCGAACGGACGGGCCTGCGTTCCTCGACACGGAGCAGGTCATCCGGCTCGACATCGCGGGCCACCCGCCGGTGGAACGCCGCCTGACCGGCCAGGCCCTGGCCGACGCGCTGGACCTGCTGCACGAGCCTGCCACCGGCCGGCTGCTGGACGGCTTGCAAGCCCCGGCCCCCATCGGCGTGGACGGCGTCACGGTGGTGGCGTTCTACCTGCCCGCGTTCCACCCGTTCGCCGAGAACGACGCGGCCTGGGGCGAGGGCTTCACCGAGTGGGCCAACGTGATCGGCGCCCAGCCGCGCTTCCCGGGCCACGCCATGCCGCTGCTGCCGGCCGACCTCGGCTTCTACGACGCCCGCCTGCCGGACGTGCGGCGGCGGCAGGGCGAGCTGGCGCGGCAGTACGGGGTGGACGCGTTCTGCTACCATTTCTACTGGTTCTCGGGCCGCCGGGTCATGCCGGCGGTGCTGGACGACGTGCTGTACTCCGGCCAGCCCGCCCTGCCGTTCTGCCTGTGCTGGGCCAACGAGACCTGGTCCCGCCGCTGGGACGGCTCGGACCATGACGTGACGATCCGCCAGGAGCATGACCCGGCGACCGACGAGACGCTGTTCGCCGACCTGCTGCCGTTCTTCAGCGACCCGCGCTACCTCTGCGTGGACGGCGCGCCCGTGCTGGTGGTGTACCGCATGGGCATCCTGCGCGAGCCGGAGCGGGTGTTCGCCGCCTGGCGCGCGGCAGCGGTGGCGCACGGCTTCCCGGGGCTGTTCATCGCCGCCGCCCGCACCTTCGGCCTGACGCAGGCGGGGCCGGCCGACGCCACGCTGGAGTTCCCGCCGCACGGGATGGACAACACCGACATGGCCGGCCTGGTCGCCCCCGGCGTGCGCACCTACACGCAGGCCGGGGACGGCTTCACCGGGCGCATCCTGGACTACCGCAGCGTGGTGGTGAACGCGGTGGCGGACGGCGAGGGAGACCCGGCGCGCCTGCCCGGCGTGATGCCGCGCTGGGACAACACGCCACGCCGGGGCGGCACCTCACACCTGTTCCACGGCAGCACCCCGGCGGCGTTCGGGCTGTGGGCCAGCCTGTCGCTCGCCCGCGCCGCCGCGCTGCCGCCGGGCCGGCGCATGATGTTCGTCAACTCATGGAACGAGTGGGGCGAGGGCGCGATGCTGGAGCCGGACCGCACCTTCGGCCGCGCCTACCTCGAGGCGTTGCGCCAGGCCCGCGCCGGATACCTGGTCAGCCCGGAGCAGGAAGGGCGCTTCCGCCTCGTCTCCGGCCTGCCACCGGACGGGGCGCAACGCTACCTCGACGGCTTCGCCGAAACCGTGGCGCTGGCCCGCCAGGCGCTGGCCCGGCTGGGAGGCCGCCCGGCCAGATGGAGTCCTGGCCCGCCCGACTGGCTCGCCGGGCTGAAGGCGGCCGATGCGGCGGGCCTCGGACTGCTGGACCACATGGACCCGGCACCCGACGCCGGGCGCATGGTGGTGCAGGCGGACGGGGTGGCCACCGTGACCGGATGGGCGGTGATGGATGCCGGCAGCCCGCATCCGGCGGACCGGGTCGCCTTCCTGGTGCTGGCCGACCCGCAATCCGGCGTGGTGCGCCACCACCTGCCGCTCACCAGCTGGCGCCTGCGGACGGACGTGCGGGACGCGCACGCCCCGGCGCTGGCGGACGAGGCGGCTTACTTCGGCTTCACCGCCGCCGTGGCGATGGAAGGCGTGGTGCCCGGCGCGTACGGCTTGCAGGTGATGCAGGCGGTCGGCTCCCGCGTGGTGCGGCTGGCGTTCGCCACGCGCCTGTTCCGCGTCTGACAGGGGCCTATGACATGCTGAGCGCCCCATGCTGAGCGCAGTCGTCGTCAGCCGGAACGATGCCGCCGCGGTGACGCCGTGCCTGCAAGCCCTGGCCGCCAGTGGGGTGGACGAGGTGTGCTGGGTGGATGACGCCTCGGATGACGAAACGGCGGAGGAGGCGGCGCTGGTGGCAGCGGACTCGTTCGCGCACCCGGCCGTACGGCGCAACCGGGTGCGGCGCGGCGCGGCCTACAGCCTCAACCTCGGCTGCCGCATGGCCCAGGGCGACACGCTGCTCCTGGTCCACGCCGGGGCGGCGGCGGCATTGCCGGCGGGGGATGGACGGTTCTGGCTCAGCCTCGCCGCGCGGCAGGGCGACCTCGTGGCCGCCTCGCCCCGGAGCGTCGCCCCGGACGCGCCCATGCTGATGAGCCGCGCCCTCTTCGACGCCGCGGGCGGGATGCCGGACTTGCCGGACTGCATGCCATGGGCGTTCAGCCTGGCGGCCAGCTGGTTCTGCCAGCCAAGCTGCGTGCCAACGCGCACCCAACCGTTCGACGCCGCGCCGGAGCAAATGCGGGCCGCCCGGCTCGGCCTGTTGCGCCGGCTGTTCCTGGCCGCGCCGCTCAACCCGGCTATCCCTGGCCCGCAATCCCCGCAGCGTTTCTGGCCGTGGGCCGATGCCAACCAGATGGGCGACCTGGCCCGCTCGCTCGCGCTGCCCTACGCGGCCAGTTCCCGGCTGCTCGACCGCATGTGACGCTCAGGCGCTGCCGACCGGCCCCAGCGCCGTCTGCCCGTTCACCCGCACGACGCCGGCGAGCAGGCGCAGCGCGTCCGGCCCGCCGCGGTCCCGCAACCCGCCGAGCTCCATCTCCTCCGCCAGGATCTCGGCCTGCTCGGCGATGATCTCCGCCGCCCGCCGCAGCGCCTCCCGCGACAGCACGAGTTGCAGGTCGTCGGACAGCACATTCCAGTCGGCAAGCATGATTTTCAGTCCCGGATCGGCCATTCTGGCTAGGGTTAGCGCCGCTGCGATGCGGTCCTCCCCGGTATGGGCGCGAATGGTTAACAACCCGTCAGCCCCGCCGCGACAGCTCGTACAGCGCCACCGTCGCAGCGGCGGACACGTTGAGGCTTTCCATGCTGCCGGGCATCGCCAGGCCCGCCACCTCGTCGCAGGTTTCCCGCACCAGGCGGCGCATCCCCGGCCCTTCGGCGCCCAGCACCAGCGCCACCCGGCGTTGCGACAGCGCCGGACCGGACAGCGCCGCGCCGCCGGCGTCCAGCCCCACCGTCCACAGCCCGGCGGCTTTCAGCGCCACGATGGTGCGCGCCAGGTTCACCGCCCGGATCAGCGGCACCGTCTCCAGCGCGCCCGAGGCGGCCTTGGCCAGCGCGCCGGTCTCCTCCGGCGCGTTGCGGTCCTGGGTGATGACGCAGGCGGCGCCGAACGCGGCGGCGGAGCGCAGCACGGCGCCGATGTTGCGCGGGTCGCTTACCTGGTCCAGCACCAGCACCGCCCCGGGCCGCTCCAGCACGGCGGCCAGCAGCGGCGTGCCGAGCGCGTCCGCCAGCAGCGCCGCGCCCTGGTGCACCGCGTCGCGCCCGAGCAGCTGGTCGATCCGCGCACGGTCCGAGCGTTCGGGCGTCAATGGCCATGGTTGCGGGCGGCGGGCGGCGAGCGTCGCCTCGGCCTCCTCCGTCAGGATCAGCCGGCGCAGGCGGCGCGCCGGGTTGCCAAGGGCGGCATCGACCGCATGCAAGCCATAAAGCCAGACAGCCCCGCGCGGGGTTTCGCTGGGCTTTGCGCCGGAAGGGGCACGGTTTTCAGGTGCACGGCCTTCGGACGGGCGGGCAGGAGCGCGCCCAGGAGCGTGCAAAGGCGGGCTGCGGCCTTGGCGCGAGTTTTCTGGTGCGCGCGGTTCGGCGCTGCGGGCTTCGGCGGGCCGGGGTGGCTGCGGCCGCTTGGCCCGGTCGTCCATGCGCGCCTCGGCCATGCGCGGCGTCCTCAATCTCTTGCTTGCCGCCACGCTAGCT
>CAXTPP010000168.1:0-6492 GCA_964246185.1 uncultured Acetobacteraceae bacterium | reverse complement strand
CCCAGCACCCGGTCGAGCTCGCCGATGCCGGTCGCCGCGCGCGGCGGCGGCGGGCTGTTGCGGCTGCCCGCGCTGCGGCTGACGATCATGGCCAGCGCGCTGATCCAGGGTTCGCACGCCGCCTATTATGGGTTCGCCGCCATCCACTGGCGCGCCGCCGGGATCAGCGACACCGCCATCGGCCTGTTGATCGCCGAGGGCATCGTGATGGAGATCGTGCTGTTCGTGTGGGGCGGGCGCTGGGCGGCCCGGCTCGGCGCCGCCCAGCTGACGGCGCTGGCCGCGAGCGCCTGCCTGGTGCGCTGGACGGTGCTGGCGCTGACCACGGCAGTTCCGCTGCTGGCGCTGGCGCAGGTGCTGCACGCCGGCACCTTCGCCATGCAGCATTTGTCGTCCATGGCCATGCTGTCCCGCGCCGTGCCGACGAACCGCGCGGCCGGCGCGCAGGCGGCGCACTCGGCGCTGGGCTTCTCCGCGCCGACCGGGCTGCTGATCTGGCTGGTGGGCTTGGGCTACGCGCGGTTCGGCGGCCTGGTGTTCCTGCCGATGGCGGCGCTGGGCGGGGCGGGGCTGCTGCTGGCGCGGCCGTTGGCGAGGGCTGCATGAGGCCGCGTGGACAGGAGGTTTGCCGCGCTGCAAAATGCTCGCCTTTGCAGGAAGCGCCATGACCGTTCGCCGGATGATGGGTGGGTTGGCTGCTGCCGCCGTGCTTGGGTCGGCGTGGCCGGCATCGGCGCAGCTGGCCTTCCGGTCCGAGGCCAGGGCCAGCCAGGAGATGGTGGTCACCGCCAACCCGCTCGCCACCCAGGCCGGCGCTGCCGTGCTCGCCGCGGGCGGCAACGCGGTCGATGCGGTGATCGCGGTCGAGGCCGTGCTGGGGTTGACCGAGCCGCAAGCCACCGGGATCGGCGGGGGCGGGTTCGTGCTGTACTACGACGCGGCGACGAAAACGGTCACCAGCTTCGACGCCCGCGAGACCGCCCCGGAGGCAGCGGACAGCCGCACCTTCCTCGATGAGGGTTCCGGCCAGCCGCTTGGCTTCCCCGCCGCGGTGCTCAGCGGTCGGTCGGTCGGCGTGCCGGGCGTCGTGAGGCTGTGGGACACGCTCTCGCACCGCTACGGGTCGCAGCCGCTGGCCAGCCTGCTCGGACCGGCCATCCAGATGGCGGCCACCGGGTTCAGCATCAATCCCAGGATGGCGGCCTCGATCGACAGCCACAAGACGATCCTGGCGAGGGACCCTGGCGCGAAAGCCTATTTCCTCGAGCCGGACGGCAGCGGCAAGGCAGCGGGCACGCTGCTGCGGAACCCGGCCTACGCGCGGACGCTGTCCCGCATCGCGTCCGACGGGCCGGACGCCTTCTACCAGGGACAGGTCGCGGACGACATCGTCGCGGCCGTCGGCAGCGACGACCGGACCGGCGGCTCGGGCAAGCTGTCGCTCGCGGACCTGGCCAATTACCAGGTCATTGAACGAACGCCGGTGTGCGGCGGCTACCGGGCGTATGTCGTGTGCGGCATGGGGCCGCCATCCGCGGGCGGCATCGCCGAGCTGCAGATGCTGGGCATGCTTTCGCCGATCGACCTCGCAGCCCTCGGTCCGAACGATGTGCAGACCATCCACGCCTTCCTTCAGGCCAACCAGCTCGCCTTCGCCGACCGCAGCCTTTACGTGGCGGACCCGGCCTACGTCGATGTGCCCACGGCCGGCCTGATCGACCCGGGCTACCTGGCCAGCCGCGCGGCGCTGCTGACCACCGGGCCGCTCGCATCTGCCACCGCCGCGGCGGGCGTGCCGCCTGCCGTGGGGGCCACCGGAAGCCCTGACGCCAGCCCGCCGCGGTTCGGCGGCACCAGCCATGTCTCGATCATCGACCGCTTCGGCAACGTCGTGTCGCAGACGGTGACGGTGGAAAGCCCGTTCGGCAACAACCGGATGGTCGATGGCTTCATCCTGAACAACGAGCTGACCGATTTCTCGTTCGACCCTGGCCCGGCCTCCGCCCCCGTCGCCAACCGGGTGCAAGGCGGCAAGCGGCCGCGTTCGGCCATGACGCCGACCATCGTCTTCACCCCGGACGGCAAGCCGGCGTTCGTCGCCGGGTCGCCCGGGGGCGCGTCCATCATCGGCACGACCACCCAGGCGCTGGTGGCGATGATCGACTTCGGGCTCGATCCGCAGCAGGCCGCGGACCAGGCGCACTTCCAGAACAACAACACGCGCGCCACGACGCTGGAGACGCTGTTCCCGCCCGACGTGCCTCCCGGCCAGCCAGGCGGCGCGCCGGCCGGAACCACCGGGCTGATCGGCCCGTTTGACGTGCGTAGCCTGATCCCCGCCCTCACCGCGCTCGGCTGGACCATTCCCGCCAGCCCCGTGGTGCTGACGAGCGGCCTCAACCTCATCAAGGCCAGCCCCGCCGGGCTCGAAGGCGGCAGCGATCCCAGGCGCGAAGGAGCCGCGGCTGGCCGGTGACCGTCAGGCGAAGGCCAGAGGCTCTGCCTCTGGACTCCGCCAAGGGCAGGGCCTTGAATCCTTTCGCTTAACAAAACGGTTTCCAAAGGCCTCAGGCCTTTGTCGGGTCTGGGCAGAGCCCAGCTATGCGTCTGCCGCCTCGACCTGCACGAAGTCCAGGTTGGCTGGCTTTGACAGCCAACGGCCCCACCCCGCTGTGGGCGACACTCCTGGCCCAGCAGCCTCCAACTGGAATGACCGCACTCGCACGGACCCGTAGCCCTGCAAGAGGAAGCCGAAATGGATGCTGGAGGCGTCCCCCGGCACGTCCAGCACGATGCTCCGCCCAGTCCATCCAGCTGTGCCGCGCAGCGGGCCGTCTTTGCAACGCTGCATCATGTTGTCGAAGCGCAGCACGTCGCCGGGTGCGCGGTCCACCCGCATCCATAACATGCCTTGATCGGCATCCTCCGTGCGCAGGTGGGCGCTCAGCTTCAGCCGTTGGCCACGGAAGCCGCTGGCCGCGACGCTCTGCATCAAGGCGGCGAACTGATCGCTCAGGTTGGCTGCGCTCTCCCGGCCCACCCGGCTCTCGATCAATGCCACGCCGGGTTCGAATGGGTCCAGCCCAAGGCGGTAAAGGCGCTGGTCGGTTTGATGGATGATTGACCAGCCATGCGGAAGGGCCAGGCTGCTGCAATCCGCGTTGACGGCCTCAATCCGTGCTGCGAGGACGTTCCAGTTGGCTAGGCCGAACTGTCTCGCCACCATCTCCAAGCATTCAGCATGCGTTATCGTCACGCCACGCGCGACAAGCGACTGACGCAACACCTTGGCCATCGCCTTCGCATCCAAAAAGCTCTGCATCGTCTGATCCCAACGGCCTGGGCGACCTCACGAAGAGCGCCAGTGCCCGCATTGCCGGCGGATCGCCCACGCTGTGGGTCAGACCAGCACTAGTCCGTGCATTCACCATCCCCGGATGGGGGCGGGCGGCTGGCCGCACGGAGCCGCGGCGAGGCTATCAGCGGCGGCCCCGGTGTCAAATGCTTTATGCGGTTGCTCTACCCGGCCTCAGGAGGATGGCACCACGATCTGGAAGTGGTCGGTCCCGTTGCTCATCAGCGCCGCAGCCGAGCCAGGGACCGCCGTGCCGTTCACCGAGATGCCCTTGACGTACAGGTTCCGGTCCGTGCTGGACGAGCCGCCATAGGCGTCGTTCAGGAACGACACCGCCAAATCGTGCGTGCCGGCGGACAGGATGCTCTGCAAGTTGACCGCCTGCGACTGCCCTTGCGAGTTCAGCGCGCTCACCGTCCCGTTCGGCGTCATCACGTGGCCATCCACTGCGACGGAATACTGCGCGTCGCCCTGCCAGGCGTCTTCGGCAAGGTTGAGCGTGAGCGCGGTGGCGCCGCCCGGCGTGGTGAAGTTCGCCGTGCCGTTCGAGTCCAGCGCCGCGGGCGCGCCGGCTGCATCCTGGCCGTCGTAGGTAACCTGCTTGACGTAGAGGTTGCGGTCCGTGCTGGACGAGCCGCCATAGGCGTCGTTGATGAACGAGACGCCGACCGTCTTCTGCCCTGCGCCCCAGTTGCCTGCGATGGAGATCGTCTGTGTCGACCCGGCGTTGTTCAATGCCGTCGCGGTGTAGACGCCGGCAAGCGTCTGCCCGTTGATGGCGACGGTGAACTGCGCGTCGCCCTGCCAGGCATCCTCGGCAACCGTGAGGGCGAGCGTGTCGGGCGTGCTCCCGGTGCTGACCGGCGGCGTGGGAGCGGGCGTCGGTGCAGGCGTGGCCACGGAGGCTTGCGACGCGCCGAAATACTGCGCCCAAGCAGCCGCTTCGGCCGGCTTGCCGTCGCCGGGTTGGGTGAACTGGTAGTTGCCGCCGCCGTTGCTGTCCCACAGGTTGACGAAGCTGATCTTCTCCCCGGCGGTTTGGGCGGTGGCCAGCTGCTGCGCCAGCCATTGCGGGTAGGCTGCGTCGTCCGCCACGCCGGTGCCGCCGTTCGCGTTGCCCGCGCCAGCCTCCGGGATGGCGAACGGCTTGCCCTGCGCTTCGGCGAACTGGATGAGGTTGCTTAGGCTCAGGCTATGGCCGCCGCTGCTGTCGTTCGTCCACTTGGTGGCCGCCGGATAGCTCCAGTAGTGCTCGCGGTTGATCGGGTTGGCGATGAACTGCGCGACGGTGGCGTCCTCGCCGCCGGTGGCCCAGTCATGGTACTGGGGCGTGTTAGGATCGTCCGAATAAGGATAGATCCCGGCGTAGGCATCGGCGGCGATGATGTCCACGTAGCTGTTGCCGGGATACAGGCTGGTCGTCGCCTCGGCGTTGCTGTAGTTCGTCGTGCCCGGGTTCCAGGCGACCTGGACGCTGATCCCGGCCGCAGCGGCGTCCTGGTGCAGGGCGGTGTAGACGTGCTGGAACGCGGACACCCAGTCTGCCTGGCTCTGCGCGTCGGACCCGGCGTAGGTCACCCCTGGCAGATTCATCTCCCAGCCCGGCCGGAACACCAGGTTGCTGAAGCCTTGGCTGGCCCAGGCCTGCACGATGCCGTTCAACGCGCTGTCGTCCTGCCCCGCGGCGATGGCCTGGAAGGCCTGGTCCCCCGAGGGCGAGCCGGACGCGGTGGAGCTGAACGGGATGGCGATCACCGGGGTAGCGTTCTTGGCATCCGGGGAGGCTGCGGCGGACGAGGCCTCCCAGTTGGAGTTGCCGGCCCAGCTGCTGACCGGCTGCCTCTGGTCCACGTAGTAGTCGAGGAAGGCCGGCGCGGCGCCGAGCAGGTTCGAGAAGTTGCTGTAGTAACTCTCGAACGTCGCCTCGTTGGCAGGGCTGGAATTGTCAGGGTTGCCGATGTACGCCCCCAGCGGGAACGGGGTCAGTTGCGTCATAATACTGTTCCATTTTCATTAGTGGAAAGCCAAATGACCAGGCTAGTCGGCTAGGTAAACGCCGTAGCGCTCCAGGGCATCCAAACCAGAACCAGCAGCTTGCTCATTAGGCAAGATTGTTTTCTGATACATTCTTGTGCATATCACACTGGTGAACTACACAGGCCAATGGCGTGCTGATCAGTCAGCAAAGCTGCGGAGTTCGTCCATCGGATACTGTAACAATAGGCGGAAGATGATGTGGGCAGGAGTATGTTGTTAAGCCTGCAGCCTTCATAACCGCTCAATTATTTTATGCAAACGCGAAATCGTGAGTACGATCAGATTTTTTTGCGGCGCGCTGGAATCGAAAAGAACTGGAATGTCAAGGGACGAATGTATGCCTATCTCTACCCAAGCATTCTTAAATTAGGCAAAGCCTAATAAAGTTCCGCAGAAAGCGGGCGGGGTGCTGCCCTGAACCCCGTCATGGGCCGGTCGTCCCCTGGAGACCCTGTGTTTGTAGGATAGAGGGAATGTCCCGCCCGCAAGAGTTTGCTTTTCGGATGCAGGGAGGCCTGCGAAGCTGCCGCCTTGGATTTCCGGCGGCCGCCAGCCTAGTTGCCAGGTTCCGGGGATAGGGCTGTCCTCAGTGTGCGCCCGACCTCCAAATGAAGGCTTCCTGCCTGGATCGATCGAACGAGACGCTCGTGAAGCGCGATTGCCGTGTAGTCGTCCCGTGAAGTCAACACGATGTCCACCACGTTGCCTTGACGCTTTATGCCGATCTGGAACCCACCGTTGGAAGTCGCCAAGTCGGCAGGCTTAGCATCCTGGCCTCCCGGTTCGCTATCCCCGCTGTGTTCGGGCAAGCTCATCGGCCGATGCTATCGAACGTTGCTTGAATCGCACCGTGCCTTCGCGGCGAACAGGTTGCAATATTCGATTTGCGCGCTCATCCGCGCGCCCCGCGTAGTGACCTGTTGCACAGCAAGGCTGGGCTCCCCCTGCGTGGCCCTTCCAATTGCCTGAAGGAGGCAACCGGAACCTTGGGCCACTCCGCCCAGACCCGCCAAAGGCCAAGGGCCTCTGGAAACCGTTGCCTTAAATAAATGGATTCCAAAGGCCCCGCCTTTGGCGGAGTCCAGAGGCAGAGCCTCTGG
>CAXTPP010000167.1:0-6532 GCA_964246185.1 uncultured Acetobacteraceae bacterium | reverse complement strand
CGGCAGGCCTGGCCACCAGGGGATTGCTCGCCCCGCTCATCCCTTGATCGCCTTCCAATCCAAGCCCTGCTCGAAAGCGGCGGCGGCGCGGTAGACGGTGGGCTCGTCGTAGGCCTTGCCTATGAGCATCATGCCTACCGGCAAGCCGTCCACGGCGCCGCAGGGCACGCTCATCGCCGGGTGGTGGGTGCAGTCGAACGGGGCGGCGTTGGGCAGGATCTCGAAGGCGCGCTGGATGATCTCGCTCACGGAGGCGTCGGCGCCGGGCAGCGGCGTCGCGGTCATCGGCAGCGTCGGCATCAGCAGCAGGTCGTAGCGGGCCAGGGCGTCGTCATAGGCGCGGCGCAGGGTGCGGACCAGGTTCTGCGCCTTGGCGTAGTAGCGGCCGCGGTGCCGGGTGGTCATGTACTGGCCCAGCAGCATGGTGTTCTTCAGGCTGTCCGAAAGCTCGTCCGCCCGCTCCCGCCAGGCCGCGTGCGCGTCCATCATCGAGAGCACGTACTGGCCCTGCCAGTTGAAGCCGAAGCCGTTGCCGTGCATCATCTGCACCGTGGCGCCCTCGGCCGCGATCGGCAGCCAGATGGCCGGGCCGAGCAGGTGCATCGGGATGCTGAGCGTCTCCACCACGGCGCCCAGGCCGCGCAGCCGGTCCGCCGCCTCCCGCACCACGGCGTCCGATCGCGGCATGGATTGCGGGTGGCCGAAGCCCTCCTCCACCACGCCGATGCGCAGGCCCTTGACGCCCTGCCCCAGGGCCTCGCGGTATGGCTGGACCTGGCCGCCGTACTGCCGCGGGTCAAGCCCGTCCGGCCCGGCCAGCACTTCCAGCATCAGGGCGTTGTCCTCCACCGTCGCCGTCATCGGCCCCGTGTGGTCCAGCGTCAGCTCGATCGGCATGATGCCGGTGTAGGGCACCAGCCCGTGCGTCGGCTTCATGCCGTAGATGCCGCAGAATGCAGCGGGCATGCGGATGGAACCGCCCTGGTCACCGCCCAGCGCCATGTCCACCTCGCCCGCCGCCACCAGCGCCGCGCTGCCGGAGGAGGAGCCGCCCGCGGAATGACCATGGCGGTGTGGGTTGTGCACCGGGCCGCTGGCGCTGGTGTGGCTGCCGCCCGAGAAGCAGAACTGCTCGCACACCGCCTTGCCGAGGATGGTGCCGCCTGCGTCCAGGATGCGCTGCACCACCGTCGCGTCCATGTCCGGCACGTAGCCCTCCAAGGTGGAGGAGCCGTTCATCATCGGCACCCCGGCGACGCAGATGTTGTCCTTCACCGCGACGGTCTTGCCCTTCAGTTTGCCCGACGCCGCGCCCTCGATCCGGGTCTTCACGTACCACGCGCCGTACTGGTTCTCCTCCGCTGCGGGGCGGCGGCCCGGCAGGCGCGGATAGGTGGCGGCAGGGATGTCGTCCGCCATGCGGTCCAGCAGGTTGTAGGCGGCAAAACTCGGAACCAGGCATTCGAGGTGCTGCGCCAGCTCGCCATCGCCCATGGTGAAGCCGAGGCTGCCAGCCACGTCCCGCAGCTGGTCCAGCGTCGGTGTCTTGACTGTTCCCGTCGTCATGCCCTGGCTCCCTTGGTTAGGCCATCCCTACGAACTCGCCCATCGTCTCTCGGTCGCGCACGATCTCCGGCGGGACCTCCCGCGTCACCTCGCCTTTCTGCAGGATGAGGACGCGCTCGGACAGCGAGGCGATGAAGCTGAGGTTCTGCTCCACCAGCAGGATCGTCACCGCCCGGCGGCGGCGCACCGCCAGCAGCGTCTCGATCATCTCCTCGATGATAGAGGGCTGGATGCCCTCGGTCGGCTCGTCCAGCAGGATCAGCCGCGGCTCGCCGCATAGGCAGCGCGCCAGGGCGAGCAGCTGCTGCTCGCCGCCGGACAGCGCGCCGCCGGCCCGGTCGAGCAGCCGGGTCAGGCGGGGGAAGTCCTGCAGGATGGCGGCGATGGCCTGCCTGGCGTCCGTGCGGCGCAGGCAGCCCATGCGCAGGTTCTCGGCGACCGTCAGCGTGGCGAAGATCTCGCGGCCCTGCGGCACGTAGCCGATGCCCAGGCGCGCGCGGGCGGTGGGGGTCAGCCGGGTGATGTCGCGCCCAGCGAACTGCACCTGGCCGGACGTGGCGGGCAAGTAGCCCATCAGCGTGCGCAGCAGGGTGGTCTTGCCCATGCCGTTATGGCCGAGGATGCCCACCACCTCGCCCTCCGCCGCGGCGAGCGTGACGCCGGCCAGGATGGGGATGCGCCCGTAGCCGGAACGCAGCCCCGTCACGCGGAGGAGCGTCATGCCGCTTGCTTGCCGAGGTACACGTCCCGCACGCGCTGGTCGGCCAGCACGCGGCCCACGTCGTCCTCCATCAGCACCGCGCCCTGGTTGAACACGGTCACGGTGCTGGCGATCATGCGGATGAACTGCATGTCGTGCTCCACCACCACCAGCGCCTGGGTGCGGTTGATCTCGCGGATCAGCTCGGCGGTGCGCGCCACCTCGGCGTGGTTCATGCCGGCGGCCGGCTCGTCCAGCAGGATCAGCTGCGGCTCCTGCGCCAGCACGGCCGCCATTTCCACCCATTGGCGCTGGCCGTGCGCGAGCTGCCCCACCATGCGGTCCGCGATGCCGCCCAGTTGCAGCCGGGCCAGGGTGCGGTCCACCACCTGCCGCGCCTGCCGGGCGGAGCGCTGCCGGGCGGCGCCGATGAACACGTTCTCCCGCACCGACAGGCCATTGAACACGTTGGGGATCTGCGTCTTGATGCCGACGCCGAGCCGGGCGATCTCGTGCGGGTTGGCGCCGGTCACGTCCTGGCCGCGGAACAGCACAGTGCCTTCCGTGGGGCGCAGCTGGCCGGTCAGTATCTTGAAGAAGGTGCTCTTGCCCGCGCCGTTGGGGCCAATCAGGCAGCGCAGCTCCGCCTCGCCCAGCGTGAGGTCCACCGACTGCACCGCGGTGACGCCGCCGAAGCGCATGGTGATTCCGCGCGCCTCCAGCAGCGGGATAATCCCCTGGGCGTTCATCGGGGCGCTTCCGCGATCTCGGCGGCGGCGCGGCCCGGCGGCGCGGCCCGGCGCAGCGTCAGCAGCCTGTCGCGGATGACCGGCGCCACGCCCTGCGGCACCAGCAGCACGAACGCCACCAGCACCACGCCCAGGCCGAGGTTGGAATCCACCGTGCCCTGCGACCCGGCGAGGATGATGAGGTACTGGATGCCGACCGCGCCGAGCATGGGGCCGACCAGCGTGCCCAGGCCGCCGACCAGCACGTAGATGATGACCTGCGCCGACATGGTGAGGCCGAACACGGTGGGGCTGATGAAGCCGCCCCAGTTGGTGAACAGGCAGCCCGCCAGCCCGCCCACCCCGGCCGCGATCATGAACGTGAGCAGCTTATAAAGCCGCGGGTCGTAGCCGAGCAGCATGGCGCGCGTCTCGTTCTCGCGGATGGCGACGACGACGCGGCCGAACCGGCTGGCCAGGATGCCGCGCAGCAGCACATAGACCCCGATCAGCGAGCCCATCGACGCGTACCAGGTCTGCGCCGGGTCCAGCGGGCTGGAGGCATCGCCGGGCATGTTGAGCGGCGGCACGCCCGGGATGCCGTTGAAGCCGCCGAGCTGGGCGCTGCCGATGTGGTAGGCGTTGCCAGAGGTGGAGTTCACCAGCTCGAACAGGATGACGGACACGGTCAGGGTGATGACGCCGATGTAGGCGTCGCTGATGCGGCCGTAGAACATGAAGTAGCCGAGCAGGCCCGCGAACAGCATGGGCGCCGCGACCGCGATCACCACCGGCAGCGTGCTGTCGCCGAGGTTGATGGCGGCCACCGCGTAGGCGTATCCGCCGATGCCGAGGAACGCCGCCTGGCCGAACGACATGATGCCGCCGTAGCCCCACAGGAAGCCTTGGCTGAGCGCGAACATGGCCATGGCGGCGAACACCGTCACCTGCACGATGCCGAACAGGTCCAGCACCTGTGGCAGCCCGAACAGCAGCAGCAGCCCGGCGGCGAGGGTGGCGGCGAACCCGCCCCAGCCGTCAAACAAGCAAGGCCAGAGGCTCTGCCTCTGGACTCCGCCAAAGGCTCGCCTTTGGAATCCTTTTTCTTAATAGAACGGTCTCCAAAGGCCCACGGCCCTTGGCGGGTCTGGGCGGAGTGGCCTCAAGGTTCCGATTGCCTCCTGCAGGCAATTGGAATGGGCACGGAGGGGGAGCCCAGCCTTGCTGCATCACAAGCTCCTCCGCAGGAAGCGCCCGGTGATGCCCTGCGGCAGGATGCGGATCATCACGATGGCGGCTGCCAGCAGCGCCACGTCGCCGATGATGGGCGTGGTCTGGAACGACACCAGCTCGTTGACCAACCCGAACAGGGTGGAGGCCAGGCCGGTGCCGGTGATGATGGCCGGCCCGCCGCCCAGCACGGTGATGAACGCGCGGGCGATGTAGGCGGCTCCCATGCCCGGCGAGATGCCGGAGATCGGCGCCAGCACGCCGCCGGCCAGCCCGGCCAGCGCCGAGCCGAGCGCGAACGCCGCCATGTAGATGGTGGGCGGCGAGACGCCGAGGGCCGCCGCCATGGCGGGGTTCTGCATGGTGGCGCGCAGCACCAGGCCGAACCTGGTGGCGCGCAGCAGCAGCAGCATGCCGGCCAGCCCGGCGAGCGCCACGCATACGATCACCACGCCGTACAGGCTGGCGCCGTAACGCCCGATGCCGAAGCCGCCGACCGGCACGGGGACGGCGCGCACGACGTTGCCGAACAGGGTCGTCATCAGCCCGATCAGCGCGAGGCTGACGCCCCAGGTGGCGAGCATGGTGTCGATGATGCGGCCGTACAGGAAGCGGATCAGGGTGCGCTCCAGCACCAGGCCGACCAGCCCCACCACCAGCGGCGGCAGCAGCAGCATGGCGAGCCAGATGTTCACCCCGGCCTGCGTGGCGGTGACGGCGGTGTAGGCGCCCAGCATCATGAACTCGCCGTGGGCCAGGTTGATGATGCGCATCATGCCGTAGATCACGCCCAGGCCGAGCGTGATCAGCACCAGCGTGGCGATGCCGGTCAGCACGTTGAAGGCGAGCAGCCCGCCGAGGTCCATGGCGGGGGCTAGATGCTTGGGACGAACTGCTTGTTGGTCGTGGGGGCTTTGAGCAAGTCGCACGCGCCGCCGGTGTCGCCGGGGAACTGGTCCGGGTAGGTCGCCATGATCTGCCATTTGCGGTTGTTTGGCTGCGCGAGATAGGCGTTGCGGACGGTGTGGTGGGTCGCCGGGTCCATGGCCACCTTGCCGGACGGGCCTTCGATGCTGATGCCGGATTCCATGGCGGCGATCACCTTGGACTGCTCGACGGAGCCGGCCTTCCTGACGCCCTCGGCCCACAGCATGATGCCCTCGTAGGTGGCGGAATCCAGCTCTCCGAGGTCCGTCACGCCGGCGCCGAACTTGGCCTGCATGCCGTGTACGAAGCCGTTGCTGGCCGGCGTGTCGAGGTCGTTGTACCAGCCGAAGCTGGTGACGATGCCGTCGGTGGTGGACGGGTCCATGCTGGTCAGCTCGTCGCCGAGGCCGAACACGGTGGAGCCCATCGGGATCTTCGGCTTCATCCCGGCGGCATCCCACTGGCGGTAGAAGCCGGAGTGGTTTGCGCCGACCAGGGCGGACAGCACGAAGTCCGGCGAGGCTTGCTGGATGCGGCTGATGGCGGACGAGAAGTTGGTCACGTCGAGCGGGAAGAAGTCGGTCTGCGCGATGCTGCCGCCGCCGTCCTGGACGAACTTGGTCATCCACTTGGCGGTGATCTGGCCATAGTTGTAGTCGGCGGCGACGATGTAGCCCTTCTTGCCCCAGGTCTTCAGCCCGTAGGCGACGACGTGGTTGACGGTTTGCGCCGGCGTGGTGCCGGTGCAGAACACGTTGCGGTCGCACACGCCGCCCTCGTACTGCGTGTTGTAGAAGTACAGCGTCTTGTAGCGGTCCAGCGTCGGCCGGATCGCCTCGCGGGAGGCCGAGGTGATGCCGCCCTGGATCACGTCCACCCTGTCCTTCAGGACCAGCTGCTGGGCGAACTGCGAGTAGAGCTGCATGGAGGATTGGGTGTCGTAGTTGATCAGCTGGATCGGCCGGCCCAGCAGCCCGCCCGCCGCGTTCAGCACGCTGACCGCATATTCCGTGGTCTGGATCATGCGGGAGCCTTCGAGGCCGATCGCGCCCGACCCGTCCAGCAGGCTGCCGAGCTTGATCGGGTCGGCCGCGCGGGCGATGCGGGAGATGAAGGGGGCGGCCAGTGCGCCCGCCGACAGTGCCGCCCCGAACCGCAGCGCGCCGCGCCGGGTGACGTCAACAAGCGCCATGGGCTAGTTCCTTCCGTTTGCAGCTGGCGAGTCGCAGCTGGCGAGTCACAGCTGGCGAGTCACTTGCAAGACCAGTGCCACACCGCCAGACGGTCCTTGCGGATGACCGTTAAGCAAGCAAGGCCAGAGGCTCTGCCTTTGGCGGGTCTGGGCGGAGTGGCCTCAAGGTTCCGATTGCCTCCTTCAGGC
>CAXTPP010000166.1:0-6617 GCA_964246185.1 uncultured Acetobacteraceae bacterium | reverse complement strand
GTTCGGGCGCACCCAGGCGTTGCAGCGCCCGGGCGGCGGCGCGCAGGGCGGCGGCCGGGCCTGGGCTGCGGCGGTCCCGCGGAGCGATCTCGGCCACGGCGGCGGCGATCGCCTCGGCGCGGCGCTCGCCCTGCTGCAGGCGCTGGCGTTCGGCGGCCAGCTGCTCCTCCTCGCCTTCCTGCGGCGCGAGCATGCTCAGCTCGTCAGCCGCGTGGCGCAGCCAGTCCTCCTCCCGCGCGGCCTCGGCGATCTGCCTGCGGGCGGTTTCCAGCGCGGTGCGGGCGCTGCGCCAGCTGGCCCAGCCCTCCGCCACGGCCCGGCGCGGCGCGGCATGGGCCGCGAACGCGTCCAGGAGCGCTGCGTGGCCCGCCGGGTCAGCCAGGCCCATCTGGTCGTGCTGGCCCTGCACCTCCACCAGCAGCGACCCGGCGCGGCGCAGCAGCCCCACGCTCACCGGCTGGTCGTTGACGGTGGCGCGGGAGCGGCCGTCCTTCGCCACCACCCGGCGCAGCACCACCTCGTCCTCCAGCTCGACGCCGTTCTCGGTCAGCAACGCGAGGGCGGGATGGCCGGGAGCGGGGGTGAAGCAGGCGGCGACGCTGGCTTGCTCGGCGCCCTCCCGCACCAGGCCCTGCTCGGCCCGCGCGCCCAGGGCGAGGCCCAGGCTGTCGAGCAGGATCGACTTGCCGGCGCCGGTCTCCCCGGTCAGCACCGTCAGCCCCGGGCCGAAATGCAGGTCCAGCCGCTCGATCAGCACCACGTCGCGGATGGAGAGCGCCGTCAGCATCCTGGATCAGTCAGCATCCTGGTTCAGTCAGCATCCTGGTTCAGCCTGGGCAGGTCAGAAGATCGACCCGATGTTGCGCGCGAAGAACCCGGGCTTCTCGATGCGGCCCTTGGCGTCCGGTATCTGCCCGTCCGCGACCATGGTTTCGTAGCTGTTGGCGTACCATGGGCTGCCAGGGTAGTTGTGGCCCAGCACCGCCGCGGTCTTCTTCGCCTGGTCCGTCAGCCCGAGCAGCAGGTAGATCTCCGTCATCCGGTGCAGCGCCTCCGGGACGTGGTTGGTGGTCTGGTAGTCGTCCACCACGCGCTGGAAACGCCCGAGGGCGGAGGTGTAGAGGTGCTGCTTCTCGTAGTAGCGGCCGATCTCCATCTCCTTGCCGGCCAGGTGGTCCCGGCACAGGTCGATCTTGAGGCGGGAATCCTGGGCGTAGGCGGAATCGGGAAAGCGGTTTACCACGTCCTGCAACGCCGTCATGGCCTGCTGGGTGCCTTTCTGGTCGCGCTGGATGTCGGCGATCTGCTCGTAGTAGCTCAGCCCGCGCAGGTAATAGGCGTAGGCCACGTCCCGGTTGGTCGGGTGCAGCTGGATGAAACGGTCGAGCACGCCGATCGCGTCGCTGTAATGATCCGCGAGATACTCGGAATAGCCGTGCATCAGCTGGGCGTTGGTGGCCCAGGACGAGTAGGGGTAGTACTCCTCGACATTGTCGAACTGGGTGACGGCCGTGGCGTAACGCTGAAGGTTGAGCGCATCGACGCCGTTGTTGTAGAGCACGTCCACCGGGGTGTTCGCCGGGTCCTTGTTCGCCTTCGCCTGCTCTTTCGCCTTCTCGGCCGCCACGTCCTTGGTGTCGTCGAAGGGATTGAGGCCCTTCAACGTCCCGCAGCCGCCCAGCAGGGCGGCAACCGCGAGGCAAGGCAGCAGGCGGAAGAATCGCGACATGGCACCGTGTTCCAGCATAGCCGCGCTTATACCGGGGCCGATGCTGGAAGCGAAGCGCCCTGCTATGCGGAGGTAGCCAACGGCAGGGCCGCCCAACTCATCGAGGAGTCCATCGCGGCCGGCGTCGCCCAGGCCCAGGCGGAACGGTCCGCCAGTAGGGCGCGCGCCAGCTTGTTGTTCAGCGCGTGGCCGGGCCGGTGAGCGACGTAGCGCGCCTGCAACGCAGCACCGGCCAGGGCGAGGTCTCCCACCACGTCCAGCATCTTGTGGCGCACGAACTCGTCCGCCATCCGCAGCCCGCCGGGGTTGAGCACCCGGTCGCCGTCCACCACCACGGCGTTCTGCAAGCTGCCGCCCAGCGCCAGCCCGGACGCTTGCAGGGCTGCGATGTCGGACGCTATGGTGAAGGTGCGGGCGTTCGCCAGCTGACGCCGGAAGCTCGCCTCCGTCAGCCGCATCGACAGCGCCTGACGCCCGATCGCAGCGGCTTCGAAGTCGATCGAGACCGCCATCTCGAACCCGGTCCCCCTGGTTGGGCGCAATTCCGCGAAGGCGTGGCCATCCGACACCCGGACGGGGTGCAGCACCTCGATCGCCTGCACCGGGGCGTCCTGCTCCAGGATGCCGGCGCAATCGACCAGGAACACGAACGGCGCTGCCGAGCCGTCCAGCACCGGCACTTCCGGCCCATCGAGGGCGACCACGGCGTTGTCGATGCCGCATGCGGCCAGCGCCGCCATGACATGCTCGACCGTGCCGATGCGGACCTGCGGGAATGCCGGGTCCGACAGCATGGTGCACAGCCGGGTGTCGCTGACCAGGTCGGCGCGGGCTGCCACATCCGCCCCGAGGTCGGTGCGATGGAACACGATGCCTGTGCCGGCCGAGGCGGGGCGCAGCTCCATCTGGATGGTCATGCCGGTGTGGAGGCCCACGCCCGTGCAACCGATCGACGCCGCGAGGGTGCGCTGTCGGGTGCGTTGCGGCCGGGTCAGGTCTGGCGGCAGTCCATCCATTCGAGTCGCCTTGCAGGGCCGTGGCCCGATTCGGGGAACATTCTTGCTTCCCGAATGCAAACTATGGCGAGCGCCCGTGGCCGCAAAGTCAATCATTGTTGCCAGGTATTACGGCGTAAAACACTGTTTGTAAAAGATTACAGGCTCGGCAGGAGGCTGCCGTGCCCGTAAACGGCGTCATCGGTCAAGCGATCCGCTGGCCCTTGATGGTGACCGTCAGGCAGACAAGGCCAGAGGCTCTGCCTCTGGACTCCGCCAAAGGCAGGGCCTTTGGAATCCATTTACATACAAAACGGTTTCCAAAGGCCTCCGGCCTTTGGTGGGTCTGGGCAAAGCCCAGCCTTGCTTTCCAGCAGGTTCAAAACAAGTTTGAGCTAAGACGACTGGCGGCGCAGGAAGGCTGGGATGTCCAGGCCTTCCTCCGTCGGTGACGGCCGGACCGGCGTCGCTTCTCCTTGCCCTGCCATGGAAGGTTCCGAGCGCGGCGCGTCCGGGATGGCGGCCGGAGCGGAGGACCGCCCGCGGATCGCCCCGGTGACGATGCCGAACAGGCTGCCACGCGCCGGGGGGGCAGCCTGGGCCGGTGCGGATGGCTGCTCCGCGAACAGGCCGCGCATTGCGGCAGGCGCCGGCGGCCGGGAGCGGGCCGGCTCCGCGGCTGGCTCGGCCTCGGTCGCGGCCGGCAGCACCAGCGCGCCCATGAGGCTGGCCGGATTGGCGGCATGCACGCCCGGCTGGCCCATCGGCATCGCCAAGGCGGGAGCCGCCGCGGCAGGGGCTGGGTGCGTGGCCATCGGCTGGGCCGCCGCCATGGGAGCCGCGGCGCCCCCCCCCCCCCCCCCCCCCCCCGGGGGGGGCGCCGCGCCCGCGCTTCCCAAGTCGATGCCCGTCGCCCCCACCCCCCCCCCCACCCCGCCCGGCAGGCGGTCGTCCACGGCTGACCCGAAGATGATGTTGGCGTCGTCCGCAACCTCCTCGCGGATGCGGTTGGCGGCGGCGTCCACCTCGAACAGCGTCATGTCCTCGCCGCCGGTGATGTTGATCAGCAGGCCGCGCGCGCCGGCCATGGACGTGTCCTCCAGCAGTGGGTTGCTGATCGCCAGCTCGGCGGCACGGATGGCGCGACCTTCGCCCTCGGCCTCGCCGGTGCCCATCATGGCCTTGCCCATCTCCGCCATCACCGTGCGGATGTCGGCGAAGTCCAGGTTCACCAAGCCGGGCGCCATCATCAGGTCGGTGACGCCGCGCACGCCCATGTAGAGGACGTTGTCGGCCATCTTGAACGCCTCCTTCCAGCCGGTGCGCTCGTTAGCGAGGCGGAACAGGTTCTGGTTCGGGATGACGATCAGGGTATCGACGTAGCTCTGCAGCTCCGCGATGCCGGCATCGGCCGCCTTGGCCCGGCGCGCGCCCTCGAAGGTGAACGGCTTGGTCACCACCCCCACCGTCAGCACGCCGCGCTCGCGCGCCATGCGGGCGATCACCGGGGCTGCGCCGGTGCCGGTGCCGCCGCCCATGCCGGCGGTGATGAACACCATGTGCGTGCCCTCCAGGTGGCGCGCCAGCTCCTCGCTCGCCTCCTCGGCGGCGGCGCGGCCGATCTCGGGCTTGGCGCCGGCGCCAAGGCCCTGGGTGAGGTGCGGGCCGAGCTGGATGCGGCGGTCGGCTCGGCTGTGCATCAGCTGCTGCGCGTCCGTGTTGGCGACCACGAAATCGACGCCTTGCAGGTCGAGCGCGATCATGTTGTCCACGGCGTTGGTGCCGCCGCCGCCAACCCCGATGACGGTGATGCGCGGCGTGAAGTCCGTGTGCAGCTGCTGCGGGATGGTCAAGTTAAGGGTCATTGGATTCCTCCATTTCGAATTTGAGAAGATGCCGGGCCGGGGGTCGTCAGACCCGGTCCCGCAGGAAGGCGGCGATGCGGCGGAGCAGCCCGGCCGGACGCTCCTGCACGCCGAGGTCGAGGTCGCTCAGGGCGCGGCCCTCGCCGGCCGCCCATGTCAGCAGCCCGGCGGAGACGGCGAAGCCCGGCCCGGTCGCGGCGTCCGGCAGGCCGCGCAGCAGCCGGGCGTCCGGCCGGCCCAGCCGGATCTGGCGGCCCAGGATGCGGCCGGCCATCTCCCGCGCGCCCACCAGCTGGCTCGCGCCGCCGGTCAGCACCACGCGGGCGCCCGCGGCGCGGCCCAGGCCGGCGCTCTCCAGCCGGTCGCGCACCAGCTCGAACGTCTCCTCCAGCCGTGGCTTGATGATGGAGACCACCATGGAGCGCGGGTACTTCGCGTGGGCGTGCTCCTCCTCGCCCACCATCGGCACCGTCAGCATCTCGCGCTCGTCGTCCGGGCTGCCCTGGGCGGAGCCGTTCAGCGTCTTGACCCGCTCGGCCGCCGCGACCGTGGTGCTGAGCAGCCGGGCGATGTCGTTGGTGACGTGCTGGCCGCCCACCGGCAGTTGGGCCGTGTGCAGCAGCTGGCCCTCGCAGAACACCGCCATGCCCGTCGTGCCGGCGCCCATGTCGATCACGGTGACGCCCAGCTCCCGCTCGTCCTCCACCAGCACCGACAGGCCGGCGGCCATGGGGGCGGAGACCAGCTCGGCGATGTCCAGCTCGGCGCGGGCCGCCGTGGCGCCCAGGTTGCGCAACGCCATGGACAGCGCATCGATCACGTGCAGCCGGGCGGTCAGCGTCTCGCAGTGGTGGCCGCGCGGGTCGGCAACGCCCGGCGTCTCGTCCACGCTGAAGGTGAGCGGCAGGGTGTGGATGGTCTCGCGCCCCTCGCTCAAGGCGCGCGCGCGGCCTTCCTGCACCACCCGGCGGACATCGGCCTCGGTCACCGCGCGCCCACCCACCGGCCACTGCACGTTGAACAGGCGGCTCTCGGGCTGGCCGCAGGTGAGGTTGACCGTCACGGAGCGCAGCCGGTGGTCGCTCATGTCCTCGGCCTGCGCCACTGCGCCGCGGATGGCGCGCTCCGCTTCGTCGAGGTCGGTGATGCCGCCGCCGCGCACCCCGCGGCCGCGCTGCCAGCCCATGCCGAGCACCCGCAGCGCCCCGTCGGCCTCGCACCGCCCGATCAGGCAGACGACCTTGTTGGTGCCGATGTCCAGCACGCCGAACGGCCCGGCGCGGCCGCTGCGCGGCCGGGCCGGCGGGTGCGCCCGCCCCGCGGCGGGCCGCAACCCGCCGGGCCAGTAGTTCACCCCCTCCTCCCCATCGGGGGCGTGGTTGGCCCGGCGGCGGGAGCGGGGGCTTGCGGCCGCACCACCAGCCGGTCCGGCAGCCGCATGTCCACCACGGCCAGCGGACGGTCGAGCAGCGCCTGGCTGGATTGCAGTTCCGCCAGCTTGGCCAAGGCCGGCGCTTCGGCGCCCTCCGGCAGCATCACGTCGGTGCCGGTCTTCATGCGCAGGTTCCAGCGCCGCTCGCCCACCCGCACCGCGGCCAGCACCCGGGACCGCAGCGCCGGCTGCGCGGCCAGCGCGTCCAGCAGCGCCGTCGCGGCCTGCGGCGCGCCGGCGCCTACCACCAGCGGCAGCTCGCCGAACGCGGCCACGTCCTCGTTGGCGACGGTCTGGCCGTCGCGGTCGATCAGCACGAACTTGCCCTGGTTCTGCCAGATGGCGAAGGGCCGCCGCTCCGTCAGGTTCACCACCAGCGTGCCCGGCAGCCGGCGCTCCACCGCGGCGTGCTCCACCCAGGACAGCGATTCGATCCGCGCCCGCGCGCCCTCCAGCGAGAAGCCGAGCATCGAGTCGCCCCGGCGCACGCCGAGCGCCGCGTTGAGCAGCGGCTCCGGCGTGTTGCTGCGCCCTTCCACCACGATGTCCTGCACCGGCATGTCGAAGGCGGACGCGACGTTCCCCCGCAGCCGCGC
>CAXTPP010000165.1:0-6647 GCA_964246185.1 uncultured Acetobacteraceae bacterium | reverse complement strand
GCTGATGCTCCGCCGTGCCGCTGCTTTGGCTCCGGTCCATAACAGCTTCTAGAGGCTCTGCCTCTGGACTCCGCCAAAGGCAGAGCCTTTGGAATCCATTTATATAAATAGGTTGCCAAAGGCCCCCGGCCTTTGGCGGGTCTGGGCGGAGCCCAGCCTTGCTTTGAGGCCGTTGGCACAAGCGACAAGGATCGGGAGCCGAGCGTTCAGCCAGCTACGGGATGCAGCGAGCAGAACGCCGCGAACTCGTCGAGGGTGGCGAACGCCTTCTGCGACCCGGAGCGGGTCACCGAGTGGGCGGCGTAGCGCGCCGCCTGCCGCAACGCCGCATGCACACCCTGGCCGTCCGCGTAATGCGCGGCGAACGCGCCGATGAACGCATCCCCGGCGCCGGTGGTGTCGCGGGCCTGCACCCGCACCGGCGGCACGTGCCAAACCTCCTCCCGCGTGACCAGCAGCGCGCCATCGGCCCCGAGCGTGACCACGACGCGGCCCATGCCGCGCTCCAGCAGATGCCGTGCGGCGCGCTCCGCCTGCGCGGGGCCGTCCGTCGGCATCCCGGTCAGCGATGCCAGCTCGGTTTGGTTGGGCATGAGGAAATCGACCCCGGCGATGCGGGCGAGCGACAGCTCCGGTGTCATGGGCGCCGGGTTCAGCAGCACCGGCTTGCCGTGCGCCCGCGCCCAGTCGATCGCGTGATAGACGCTCGGCAGCGGAATCTCGAGCTGCAGCAGGATCAGGCTGCAGCCGAGCAGGTCGGACGCGGCCTCGTCGATGTCGGCCGGCAGCAGGTGGTCGTTGGCGCCCTTGACGATCAGGATGCTGTTGTCGCCGTGGGCATCGACGAAGATCGGCGCGACCCCGCTCGAAACGCCCGGCGTCACGCGGACGTGCCGGCTGCCGATCCCGAGCGCTGCGAAGTTGCGCAGGGTGTCGGCGCCGAACAAGTCGTCGCCGACCCGGCTGACCATGACGACCTCGGCCCCGAGCCTGGCCGCCGCCGCGGCCTGGTTGGCGCCCTTGCCGCCGGCGCCGATGGCGAAGTGCGGCGCCTCCAGCGTCTCGCCCAGGCGCGGCATGCGCTCGACCGTGGTGACCAGGTCGACCATGTTGCTGCCGATGACGCCGATGCGTGCGTTCATTGCGAACCTCCGTCGCCGGGGCGTAGGGGTATGGTCAGCCCCGCCTCGCGCGCAAGGCGTTGAGCGCGATCGAGAGCAGCAGGAACGCGCCCCAGATGAAATCCACCAGGAAGTTGCTGAACCGCATCAGCTGCAATCCCGACGACAGCAGCATCAACGCCGCCAGCGCCAGCACGATGCCGGGCACCGAGCCGCGGCCGCCGGCGGGGTTGGCGCCGCCGAGCACGGCGATCAGCACCGCCTGCAGCAGGTAGGACACGCCGTAGTCGGATTTCGCCGCGTTGGTGCGG
The DNA here is from genome assembly GCA_964246185.1 of uncultured Acetobacteraceae bacterium. Classification (GTDB taxonomy): domain Bacteria; phylum Pseudomonadota; class Alphaproteobacteria; order Acetobacterales; family Acetobacteraceae; genus LMUY01. The sequence goes on along the minus strand of CAXTPP010000165.1, from coordinate 5,215 downwards.
CCGGACAGGATGATGCCGGCCATGCTGGCGAGCAGCCCGCTCAGCACGTAGGACAGGAAGACGGCGCGGCCGGTGCGCAGGCCGGCGAACCGGGCGGCCTTCGCGCTGGTGCCGATCAGCTTGAGCGCGATGCCGAACGGGCTGCGCGCGAGCATCGCCGCCACCAGCGCCGCCGCCGCCAGGAACACCAGCAGCGGCGCGGCGACGCCGAGCACCTGGCCGTTGCCGACAGCGCCCCATTTCGCCGGGAAGCCCACGATCGCCGGCCCGCCGGTCAGCACCACGGCGATGCCGGCGAAGATCTGTCCGGAGCCGATCGTGGCCAGGATCGGGGTGATCCGGATGCCGGCGATCAGCAGCCCGTTGACGGCGCCGCCCGCCAGCCCGACGCCGAGCGCGATGCCGATGCCGAGCAGCACCGGCCCGGACGCCATCTGCACCAGCTCCGGCCCTCGCGCGCCGCCGTACGCGTGGAAGAACAGCCCGGCCAGGATGCCCGAGAGGTTGGCGATGCCGATCACCGACAGGTCGATGCCGCCGGTCAGCATCGCCAGCATCACCGCGATCGACAGCAGCCCCAGCTCCGGCGCCACGTAGGCGATCGACTGGAACACGTAGGGCCGCAGGAACTTCTGCGGCTCCAGCAGCGACATCGCGACGAAGATCAGCGCCGTCAGCCCGACCAGCTGCAGCAGCGCCGGGTCAAGCCGGCGGACCGCGCCCCAGCGGGGATGGCTGCGTGCCAAGCCGGTCATGCGCCGCGCCTGCGGTCGCGCCAGGAGGTGACCCCGGCGGCGGCGATCACGATGGCGCCGGTGACGATCCGCTGCCAGGTCGTGTCGATGTGCATGATGATCAGGCTGTTGGTCAGCATCACCAGCGTGAACACGCCGAGCATGGTGCCGAGCACGCTGCCGCGGCCGCCGAAGATGCTGACGCCGCCCAGCACCACCGCCGCGATCACGTCGATCTCCACGCCCACCATGTCGCGCGGGTTCGCGACCCAGATCATCGAGCCGTGCAGCAGCCCGGCGAAGCCTGCCAGCGCTCCCGCCAGCCCGTAGATGAAGTACGTCGTGCCCCGCACGCTGAACCCGGCCCGCCGCGCCGCCTCCTCGCCGCCGCCGAGCGCATATATGCTGCGGCCGATCAGCGTGCGGCGCAGCAGCAGGTGGACGCCGAGCGCCAGCGCCCCGTACACCAGCACCATCGCCGACAGCCCGGTGGATTGCCCGCCCGCTTGCACCGTGGGGAGGATCTCGCCGCGGCCGAACGCGATCAGCGCCGGCGGCATCTGGTCGATGTTGATCTGGCTGGCGCTCACCGCGCCCAGCAGCAGGCCGCGCACCGCCGTCCCGGTGCCGAGCGTCACGATCAGCGGGATCATGCGCAGGCCGTGCACGAAGGCGGCGTTCACCAATCCGAGGCCGAGGCCGATCGCCGTCGCCATCACGAACGGCAGCAGCACGCCGTCATGGCGCAGGGCGATCATCGCCTTGATGGTCAGGTACATCGCCGCGATGGCGAAGGCCGGGAACGACACGTCGATCCCGCCCGACAGCATCACGACCATCACGCCCAGCCCGAGGATGCCGGTGACGACGTTGGCCCGCAGCAGGCTGAACAGGTTGGCCGCCTGCCAGAACGCCGGGTTGACGGCGCCGATCGCCAGCATGGCCAGCAGCGCCACCGCGGCCACCGCCAGCTCCGGACGCCGCGTCAGCGCCTGCGGGATGCCCCGTCCCAGGCTCGTCAGGGCGGCGCTCACGCCAGCGCCCGCAGCTGCTCGGACAGCTCCCGCTCGCGCTGCCGCGGTGGGGCGTGGCCGGGCTGCTCCGCCAGCAGCCGGCCGCGATGCATCACCAGCACGCGGTTGCAGTGGCCCACCAGCTCCGGCAGGTCGTCCGAGATCATCAGCACGCCCAAACCCTGCTGCTCCGCCAGCGCGCGGATCGCGGCATGGATGCCGGCCTTGGAGCCTACGTCCACGCCGACCGTGGGGCCGTTGAGGATCAGCAGCCGCGGCGCCTGCAGCAGCCAGCGCCCGATCACCACGCGCTGCTGGTTGCCGCCGGAGAGCTGCATGACCGGCCGGCTCCCGGTCGGCGTGGCGATCGCCATCTCCCGGATCGTGCGCGCCGCCGCCGCCGCCGCCGGCCGCGCCCGCAGCAGCCCGAACCGGCTGAGCGCGCCGAGCGAGGCGGCAATGATGTTGCGGTCGATCGTCTCCGGCAGGAACAGGCCCTCGGTCAGCCGGTCCTCAGGCACGTAGGCGATGCCGTGCGCGATCGCCCGGCGCACGCTGTCCAGTCGCACCGGCCGGCCGCCCAGCCGGATCGCGCCGCCGTAGCCCGGGCGCATCCCGAACAGCGCCAGCGCCAGCTCGGTGCGGCCCGACCCCAGCAGCCCCGACACGCCGACGATCTCGCCCGGCATCAGCCGCAGCGACACCGCGTCCAGCTCGCCCGGCACGCTCAGCCCCTCGACCTCCAGCAGCGGCGTCGCCCCCGCCGCGGCGCGCCAGCGGTGGGGCGTCTCGGCGATGTCGCTGCCGGTCATCGCCCGGGTGATCGAGGCCTCGTCGAACTCCGCGATCGGCCCGCCTGCCACCACCCGGCCGGAACGCAGCACCGTCAGCCGCCCGCTGATGTCGAGCATCTCGCGCATCTTGTGGCTGACGAACAGCACCGCGATGCCGCGCGACTGGATCTCGCGCACCACGCCGAACAGGGTTGCGACCTCGCGCCCGGTCAGCGCCGTGGTCGGCTCGTCCATGATCAGCAGCCGCGGGTTGGCCATCAACGCCCGGGCGATCGCGACCAGCTGGCGGCCGGAGGTGGGCAGGCTGTCCACCGTCGCGTCGAGGTCGAGCCGCACGCCGAGCCGCTGCACCGCAGCCTCGGCATGGGCCCGCATGCGGCGCCAGCTCACCAAGCGCCGCCGCTCGCGCAGCTCGGAGCCGATCGACAGGTTCTCGGCGACGGTGAGATTCCCGAACAGCGAGAAGTCCTGGTAGATCACCTGCACGCCGAGCGCGATCGCCTGCCGCGGCGTCATCGCCGGCGCCCTCGCGCCATCGACCAGGATTTCCCCCCGGTCGGGCGCGTTGATCCCCGAGACGACCTTGATCAGCGTCGATTTGCCGGAGCCGTTCTCGCCTGCCAGGCAGTGGATCTCGCCGCGGCCGATGCTGAGCGACACGCCGTCGAGCGCCGTCACGCCGGCGAAGCGCTTGGCGATGTCGCGCAACTCGATCAGCGGCGCCGTCATGGCGAACGTCCAGGCGGGCGCTAGAAGTCGTACTCGCCCATGTTCGCCTTGCTGACGCCGACCCAGCCCTGGCCGGCCAGCACGTTGGGGCGCTTCGGGTCGTCCGCCTTGATGCTCTGGTAGCCTTTCAGCCCGAGGTCGGTCCCGGTCGTGATCGGCTTCCTGGTCAGCGCCATCACCGCCATGACGTTCATCGCGTAGCCGGCGATCGCCGGGTCCCAGAACTGGATGTAGTCGATGTCGCCGTCCTTCAGGTACTGGCCCGCGACGGAGACCAGGCCGGTGCCGGAGAAGAACAGCTTGCCCTTCAGCCCGCGCTCGGCGATCAGCCGCCCCGCGCCGGCCGAGGTCGGCATCGGCGCGCCCAGGATGCCGCGCAGGTCCGGGTAGGTGGTCAGCACCTCCTTGAGCTTGTTGTAGTCGGTGGTGGCGTCGTCGTAGGTCTCGATCCGGCCCGTCACCTGCTTCATCTTCGGGAACTTGGCCTTCTGGTAGGCCACCGCGCCGTCGATCCACTCGTTCTGCGACTGCGAGGTGAGGCTGCCGACGGTGGCGACGTAGCCGCCTTCGCCGCCCATCTGCCCGGCAAGGTTCTCCATCAACTTGGCGCCGTAGGCATGGTTGTCGAACGCCTCGATGTCGTAGTCGGTCGCCTGCAGGTTCGAGGCCTCGTGCGAGATGACCACGATGCCGCGGTCGCGCGCCTTCTGCAGCACCGGCTCGACCGCCTCGACCGAGAAGGGCACGATGCAGATCGCGTCCACGCCCTGTCCGATCAGGCCCTCGACGAGCTGCACCTGCGCCGCCGCGTCGGCCTGGCTCGGCCCGACCATCCAGGTGTCGTGCCCGGCATCCGCGCCGAACTGCTGCACGCCCACGCGCATGCGGTCGAACCAGGCGATGCCGTCCACCTTGACCACGGTCGCGATCGAGTACTTCTTGGTCGCCCTCGCGGTGATGGCCTTCGACACCCCCGCCGCGTCCACCGCCTCCGCCGCGAAGGCAGCGCCGGCCCCGGCCAGCAACGCCCCGGCGGTGGCCGTCAGCGAGAAGCTGCGGCGTGTGATCTTGCCCATGATTGTCTCCCCCTGGGCTGCCGGCCTGTCGCGCGCCACGCATTCCCGTCTTGCATTAACCCGGATGGCTGCCGCTGTCAGCAATCCCGGTCGCCGGGGCTCGGCGCAACGGCCGCGATTTGCATCATCAGCGCGACCCCGGCGCTGGTGCCGATCCGCGTCGCCCCGGCGTCCACCATCGCCTGCGCCGCCTCGAGCGTCCGCACGCCGCCCGACGCCTTGACGCCGATGCCCGGCCCCGCCGCGGCGCGCATGAGCGCCACGTCGCCGGCCGTGGCGCCATCGGTCGAGAACCCGGTCGAGGTCTTCACGAAGTCAGCGCCCGCCTCGACCGCCATCCGGCAGGCGATGCGCTTCTCGGCGTCCGTCAGCAGGCAGGTCTCGATGATGACCTTGAGCACCACGCCGGGGCAGCTCGCGCGCACCGCCTCGATGTCTGCCCGCACCGCGTCGTGCCGCCCGTCCTTCAGCGCGCCGATCGCCATCACCATGTCGATCTCCTGCGCCCCCGCCGCCACGGCCGCGGCCGTTTCCGCCGCCTTGACGGCGGGCGGCATGGCGCCGAGCGGGAAGCCCACGACCACGCAGGCCAGCACCCCGCTGCCCCGCAGCAGCCCGGCCACGAACGGCGCCTGCACCGAGTTGACGCAGACGGACCGGAAGCCGTGCTCCCTGGCCTCGTCGCAGAACCTGCTGACCTGCGCCTCGGTCGCGTCAGGCTTCAGGATCGTGTGGTCGATGAGGCAGGCGAGCGCCCGGCCGGTCAACGGCATGGAAAAGCTCCAATTCCCACAAGCGGGCATCCCTTCATACTAAGGTGTCCAGAGGACGACCGTCCTCTGGCGGGGTGGGGGGGCGCGCCCCCCCCC
>CAXTPP010000164.1:0-6675 GCA_964246185.1 uncultured Acetobacteraceae bacterium | reverse complement strand
ATCTTGGCGTGCTCCAGCGCGCTCTCGACCAGCGCCTCCGGGTTCGGCTCGCCGTATTTCTCCAGCAGGTGGCGCTCCAGGCTGCCCGCGTTCACGCCGATGCGCATGGAGCAGCCATGGTCCTTGGCGGCGCGGATCACCTCGCGCACCCGCTCGGCGCTGCCGATGTTGCCCGGGTTGATGCGCAGGCAGGCCGCCCCGCTCTGGGCCGCCTCGATAGCGCGCCTGTAGTGGAAATGGATGTCCGCCACGATCGGCACGTCCACCTGCGCCACGATCTCCTTCAGGGCCAGGGCGCTCTCCTGGTCGGGGCAGGACACGCGGACGATGTCGACGCCCGCCTTCTCCGACCTGCGGATCTGCGCCACCGTTCCGGCCACGTCCGTGGTCAGCGTGTTGGTCATGGTCTGCACCGTCACCGGCGAGTCGCCGCCCACCGGCACGCGGCCGACATGGATCAGGCGGGACTTGCGGCGATCGATCTGCTGGTATGAGCGGTAGTTCATCGGGTCTGGCTCCGTCGTGACGCCGTTCTACTGCGCGGCGGCGCCCGGCGTCGAGTTCGGCTTGCCCAGCTTGAGCCCCGCCTTGACCATCGCCGGGTCAAGCGGCGCGTCCCGCCGCATCGCGCCCGGCGCACCGAGCGGCGGCATGGCGACGCCGTCCACCAGCACCTGCATGCCGCCGGCGTTGCTGGTCGTCAGCAGCAGCTGCGGGCGCATCGGCACCGGCCAGCTCTCGCCCGGGCGCAGCACGCGGTTCAGCAGCACCTGGCCTTCCACCTGGCGGATCTGCACCCACCCGCCCTGGTTGGCGCGGAGCGTCACCCGGGAAGCCGCCAGCGGCGCGGCCGGCAAGGGCGCGGGCGGCGGCGCAACCGGCAAAGCGGCGGGCGGCGGCACGGAAGCCGCGGCGAGTGGAACCGGCGTGGGCGCCGCCACCGGCTGGCCAAGGGTCGCAGGCGGGGCTGAAGGCAGGATGGAGGCGACCTGCGGCGACTGCGCCGGCGGCGCGACCATGGCGGCCAGGCGCTCCGGCGGCGCGGACGCCTCCTGCACCACCCGCGTGCCGTCGTTGCCGGAATACCGGTACCAGGCGGCGTACGCGCCGGCGGCGATCACCAGGCCGAGCAGCACCACCGCGCCGGCCGGGACGCCGCGCTGCGGCACCGGCACCGGAAACGCCAGCCGGGTCTTCTGGTTGACTTCCTGCGCCTCCGCCCGGAAGCGGCGGGACGTCTCCGCCGCGTCCAGGCCCAGCGCGGCGGCGTAGCTCCGGACGAAGCCGACGGCGTAGGCGTTGCCAGGCAATTCCGACAGCCGCCCTTCCTCGATCGCGTGCAGGTAGGAGTGGCGGATGCGGAGCCCGGCGGCCAGCTCGTCCAGCGTCCAGCCCAGGCGCTGTCGGGCCAGGCGCAGTTCCGCGCCGACCCGGGCCGCTCCCTCGGCGGGCACGACGCCCTGCGGATCGAGGTAGGACATCATGCGGCCAAGCCGGCGGCTGGATCAGCTGGCAGCAAGCACGCCTCCGGTTGGCGGGTGAGACTCCGCAACCGCATGTAAACCGTCCGGCATTGGACTGCAAAACCGCGCGGCGCTTTGGTGGGCCAGTCCGCTAGGCCTCCAGCCCGTGCTCCCGCGCCCAGGCCGCGATCGGCTCGCGCAGGCTGGCCTCGCCCGCGGCGTTGGCCCGCAGCGCGTGCAGCACGGGGCGGAACGCGTCCAGCCGGGCCGAGCGCAGGAAGGCCTTGGCGCCGAGCAGCCCGGAAGCCGGCATGGACAGCTCCGTGATGCCGAGCGCGGCCAGCGTCAACGCCTCCAAGGGGCGGGACGCCGCTTCGCCGCACACGGACAGCGAGACGTGCGCGGCGTCCGTGCAGCTGCGCACATGCTCCAGGATGTCCAGCACGGGCGGCGAGAGCAGGTCGTAGCGGCCCGCCAGCGCCGGGCTGCCGCGGTCGGCGGCGAACAGGAACTGCATCAGGTCGTTGGAGCCGATCGAGACGAACTGGCAGTCCTTGAGCAGCGCCGGCAGCTGCCACAGCAGCGAGGGCACCTCCAGCATGACGCCCACGCGCAAGCGGCTCGGCGCCGGGCGGACCCGGGCGGCCTCAGCGTACAGCAGGCCGCGGGCGGCACGGAACTCCGCAACCGTCGCCACCATGGGGAACATGACGGACAGCGGACGCCCTTGGGCCGCCAGCAGCATCGCCCGCAGCTGCCGCCGCAGCAGCGCCGGGCGGTCCAGCGCCACGCGCAGCGAACGCCAGCCCATGGCCGGGTTCTCCTCTTCCTGGGGCGGCGCATCCGGCAGCAACTTGTCGCCGCCCAGGTCCAGGGTGCGGAACAGCACGGGCCGGTCCCCGGCGGCGTCCAGCACGCGGCTGTAGAGCGTCGTCTGCTCCGCCGTGTCCGCCACGGCGCCACGGGCCAGCATCGCGATCTCGGTGCGGAACAGGCCGATGCCGTCCGCCCCCACCGCGTCCAACTGGTCCAGCTCGAGCGCCAGGCCCACGTTCAGCATCAGGCTGAAGGCGGTGCCGTCCGCGGTGACGCCGGGTTCCAGCCGCAGGGCGCCGTAGCCGGCCCGGCGGGCGGCCCTTCCCTCGATCGCGCGGCCGTAGCTGGTGCGCACCTCGGCCTCGGGGCGCAGGATGAGCTGGCCCTCGTCCGCGTCCAGCACCGCCTCGTCCCCGGGCACTATGGCGCCCAGCAGGCCGCGCACCCCGCCCACCGCCGGCAGGCCGAGGGCGCGGGCCAGGATGGCGGCGTGGCCGGACGGGCTGGCCTCCTCGATGGCGATGCCGGCGATGCCGCTCGCGTGCCATTGCAGCAGCTGGGCCGGGCCTAGCCGGCGCACCGCCAGGATGGCGCCGGGCGCCACCGGCCCGGGCGCCGCGCCGCCGTCCAGCGCCTGCAGCAGCCGGGCCGCCAGGTCCTCCAGGTCCGCCAGGCGCTCGCGCAGGTAAGGGTCGGTGATGCGGCGCATCCGGTCCCGCAGGTCGCTGGCCACGCGCACCACGGCCGCCTCCGCCGTCAGCCCGGTGCGGATCGCCGCCGTCACTCGGCGGACCCAGCCCTCGTCGGCGGCGACCAGGCGGGTGGCTTCCATCACCTCGCGCGTCTCGTCGTTGGCGGGCATGCCCTGCTCGATCAGCGCGTCCAGGTCCCGCCGCATCGCCACCAGCGCCGCCTCCAGCCGCGCCTGCTCCGCCGCCGGGTCCTGCGCCAGGAAGCGGCGCGGGCTGCCGCCGAAGCGGCTGCCGACCAGCCGGCCGACGACCAGGCCCGGCGCCAGCGGCACCGCCTCGAACTGCCGCGGCAAGGTGGCGCCTAGCGCGTCCTCGGACACGGCGACCGCTCCGGCCGCGGCCAGCGCCTCCGCCAGCAGCATGGCGACCGTCTCCACCACGTCCACCTCGTCCGCGTCGTAGCGGCGCGGGGAGCGGTTCTGCACGGCGATCACGCCCATGGTGTGCCCGGCGCGGCGCACCGGCACGGCGAGCAGGGAGGCGAACGGCTCCTCGCCGGTTTCAGGGCGGTAGGCGAAGCTCGGGTGCATCTGCGCGTCCGGCAGGTTCTGCAGGTCTCCGGTGGCGGCGCAGATGCCGACGATGCCCTCGCCCATGCGCAGCCGGGTGCGGCCGACGGCGTCCGGGCGCAGGCCATAGGTCGCGATCAGCTCCAGCACGTCGCCGGCGCGCAGGACATAGAGCGAGCACACCTCAGCCACCATCTCGGCCGCGACCAGGCGCACCACGTCGGCCAGGGGGGCGGCGCCTGACGCCATCATGTCCCGCAGGCGCGCCAGCAGCCGCCGCGTGCCCGACACCGCTATGTGGCCGTGTCAGACGGGCCGCGCGAGGCCAGAGAGCGCGAAGCCAGGGCGTCGGCAGCCTGCGCCACCAGTTCCTCGATGATGTCCGGGATCGCCTGCTCCGCCGTCACCATGCCGACGGACTGGCCCATCATGACGGAGCCATGCTCCACGTCCCCGTCGACCACGGCGCGGCGCAGCGCCCCGGCCCAGAAATGCTCGACCTCGAGCTGGGCGGCCTCCCGCGTCAGCTCCCCCGCCTCCATCCGGCGCACCGCCTCCGCCTGATGCAGCAGGAAGCGCCGGGCGCCCGCGTTGGCCAGGCCGCGCACCGGGGTGACCGGCAGGCGCTCGTCCAGCTGGACGGAGGGCGTCGCATCCCGCGCGCGGGCATGGATGAAGGCCTGCTTGAAACGGGGATGCGCCACCGATTCCTCGGAGGCGGCGAACCGGGTGCCGAGCTGCGCCCCGGCCGCGCCCATCTCCAGGTAGCCGAGGATCGCCTCGCCCCGCCCGATGCCGCCCGCCACGAACACCGGCACGCTGCGCAGATGGGGCAGGATCTCCTGCGCCAGCACCGTCAGCGACACCGGCCCGATGTGCCCGCCCGCCTCCGACCCCTCGATGATAAGCGCGTCCGCGCCGGAGCGCACCAGCCGCCGGGCCAGCACCAGCGCGGGAGCGAAGCAGACCAGCCGCGCGCCGCCGTCCTTGACCGCCCGCACCGCGTTGGCCGGGGGCACGCCGCCGGCCAGCACGACGTGGCCGACCCGCGCTTCGAGGCAGACCCGGATCAGGTCGGCCAGCTGCGGGTGCATGGTGATGAGGTTGACGCCGAACGGGGCGGCCGTGCGCTCCTGGGTGGCGGCGATCTCGGCGGCCAGCGCGTCCGGCCCCATGGAGCCGCCCGCGATCACCCCGAAGCCGCCGGCGTTGGAGATGGCGGCGACCAGCGTGCGCTCGCTCACCCAGCTCATCGCGCCGCCCATGATGGCGGTGCGGCTGCCCAGGAAGGCCACGCCCGGCGCCCACAGCCGGTCAAGCTCCGCACGGGCGCGCAGCAGCCCCGCGTCCGGCTGCATCAGCAGGCGCGGCGTGACGTCAGGCGGCATCGAGGCCATAGGCCGTGTGCAGGGCGCGCACCGCCAGCTCGGTGTACTCCGCGCCGACCAGCACCGAAACCTTGATCTCGCTGGTGGAGATGACCTGGATGTTGATGCCCTTCTCCGCCAGGGTGCGGAACATGGTGTTGGCAACCCCCACATGGGAGCGCATGCCGACGCCCACCACGCTGATCTTGGCCACGTCCGGGTCGGTCAGCAGCTCGGCGTAGCCCACCGCTGCGCCGGCCTCGGCCAGCGTCGCCTGCGCCAGCCGCAAGTCCGCGCGCCCGACGGTGAAGGTCATGTCCGTGGTGCCGTCCGCCGACACGTTCTGCACGATCATGTCCACGTTCACGTTGGCCGCCGTCAGCGGGCCGAAGATGGCCGCCGCCACGCCCGGGCGGTCGGGCACCCGGCGCACCGTGATCTTCGCCTCGTCACGCGAGTAGGCGATGCCGGACACGATTTCCTGTTCCACGATCTCACCCTCATCCACCACCAACGAGCCGCCGGTGCCCTCCTCCGGCGTGTCTTTGAACGAGGACAGCACCTGGACGCGGACGTTCTCCTTCATCGCCAGCTCCACGCTGCGGGTTTGCAGGACCCGGGCGCCGACGGAGGCCAGCTCCAGCATCTCCTCGTAGGCGACCTTATCCAGCTTGCGGGCTTTCGCAACGATGCGGGGGTCCGTGGTGTAGATGCCGTCCACGTCGGTATAGATGTCGCACCGGTCCGCGCGCAACGCGGCCGCCAGCGCCACGGCCGACGTGTCGGAGCCGCCGCGGCCCAGCGTCGTCACCCGGTTGTCCGGCCCGATGCCCTGGAACCCCGCCACCACCGGCACCTGCCCGATCCCCATGCGGGCGATCAGCGTTGCGCCGTCGATCCGCTCGATGCGCGCCTTGCCGTGCGAGCCGTCGGTGTGCAGCGCGATCTGCCAGCCGGCCCAGGACCGCGCATCGACGCCGACCTCCTGCAAGGCGATGGCGAGCAGCCCGCTGGTGACCTGCTCCCCCGTGGCCACCACCGCGTCGTACTCCCGCGCGTCGTGCATGGGCGCCAAGGCCTGGCACCAGCCGACCAGCTGGTTGGTGACGCCGGCCATGGCCGATACCACCACCGCCACCTCGTGGCCCGCATCGACCTGGCGCTTGACCCGGCGCGCCACGTCCCGGATGCGGTCGAGGCCGGCCATGGAGGTGCCGCCGAACTTCATCACGATGCGCGTCATGCCGCCGTCCCCGTGCTCCAGCGAGGCCGGTTGCGGACCAGGCCAAGGGCGATCACATACCGGGCATGGCGCACAGGGACAACCGCGAGCCGGCGCACGACAGCGTTTCCAAGCGCGCCGGGCCGGCCCAAGACAGTGTTCCCAAGCGCGCCGGGCCGGCGCAGGGCGGCGCCGCCGCCCCGGCGGAGATCGCCCAGTTCGACGCGCTGGCGGCCGAATGGTGGGACGTGGCCGGGCCGATGCGCGCGCTGCACGCGATGAACCCGCTGCGGGTCGGCTGGGTCGCGGACCGGCTGGCTGCGGCGGGCACGCTGCTGGATGTCGGCTGCGGCGCGGGCCTGGCGTCGGAGGCCTTCGCCCGTCGCGGCCACGCCGTGCTGGGCATCGACGCGGCGGCCCGCCCGATCGAGGCGGCGCGGCGCCATGCGGCCGGGTTGCCTGTGGAGTACCGGGTCGCCACGACGGGCGGCCTGGTGGCGGGGCCCCCCCGCTTCGCCGCCGTCACCGGCTTGGAGGTGATAGAGG
>CAXTPP010000163.1:0-6714 GCA_964246185.1 uncultured Acetobacteraceae bacterium | reverse complement strand
CATCGGCGGGCTGTGGACGCTGGAACAGGTGACCGGCGCGCTGTCCGACCTGGCAGAGGCCGCGCTGGAGGCTGCCCTGGCGCACGGCCTGCGCACGGCCCGGGCGCGGGACGCGCTGCAGCTGCCAGGCCGCCTTGCCCTGGCCGGGTGCGGCCTGGTGGTGCTGGGCATGGGCAAGCTGGGCGCGCGCGAGCTGAACTATTCCAGCGATATCGACCTCGTCTTGCTCTACGACCCCACGCGCCACGCCTCCCGCAGCGAGGGGCTGGGCGCCGCCTTCACCCGACTCACCCGGGATGTTTGCACCCTTATGGAGGCGCGCGACGCAGACGGCTACGTTTTCCGCACCGATCTGCGGCTGCGTCCGGACCCGGGCGTCACCCCGCCGGCGGTCGCCCTGCCCGCAGCCCTCGCCTACTACGAGACAGCTGGGGAGAACTGGGAACGCGCCGCCATGATCAAGGCGCGCCCGGTCGCCGGGGACCGGGCGCTCGGCGAACGCTTCCTGCGCGAAATCCGTCCCTTCATCTGGCGTCGCCACCTCGACTTCGCGGCCGTGGCGGACATCCGCGCCATGAAGCGCCGCATGGACGGCCACCATGCCACCGCCCTGCGCACTGTCGGCAGCCCCGCGTCGCGGGTGGCGGGCCATGACGTGAAGCTAGGCGAGGGCGGCATCCGGGGGGTGGAGTTCGCCGCCCAGATCATGCAGCTGGTGTGGGGCGGCCGGGACCCAGCCCTGCGCGTGCCCGGCACGCTCGCGGCGCTGGACGCCATGGCGCGGGCGGGCCACCTGCCCCGCGACGCGGCGGACACCCTGGCGGCAGCCTACCGCTTCCTCCGCACGGTCGAGCACCGGCTGCAGATGGTGGCCGACCGCCAGACCCACTGCCTGCCTGCGGACCCGGCCGGGGTGGAGCGTTTCGCCTGCTTCATGGGCTTTGCGACCGGCGAGGCCTTCGCCGCCGCGCTGCTGGCCCATTTGGAGCAAGTGCGCGAGCTGGACGCGACCCTGTTCGACCAGGCGGAGCCGCCGGGCAGCGCGATCACTGCCGAAGGCTTGCGAGCGGACGGATTCACCGAGCCGGAGCGGGTGCTGGCCGCGCTGCGGTCCTGGCGCGCCGGGACACCGCGGATGTTCCGCTCGGAGCGGGCGCGCACCCTGCTGGAGCGGGTGCTGCCGGGCCTGCTGCACGCCCTGGCCGCGCAACGCCAGCCGGATGCGGCGTTCATCCGCGCGGACACGCTGCTGAACCGGCTGCCGGCGGGAGTGCAGCTGCTGTCCCTGCTGCACCGCCAGCCGGCGCTGCTCGGCCGCATCGCCTCCGTGCTGGGCGCGGCCCCCTCCCTGGCGGACCACCTGGCGCAGGCGCCGGCAGCGCTGGAAGGCCTGCTGACGCCGGACGGCAGCCAGCCTGACCCGGCGGCGCTGATGCAGGGCCAGCTGGCGGACGCCCGCGCCCTGGACGACGCCGTAGCCATCGTGCGCCGGACGGTGCGGGCGGAGGAGTTCCGGCTGGCCGTGGCGCAGATGGAGGGCCGCCTCAATGCCGACGCCGCCGGGCTGGCCCGCTCGGCGCTGGCGGACGCGGGCCTGGGCGTGCTGCTGCCGCGCGTGCTGGCCGACCACGCCGCGCGCTACGGCGACGTGCCCGGCGGCGGGCTGGCGGTGGTGCTGCTGGGCAAGGCCGGCGGGCGGGAGATGATGGCCGGGTCCGACCTGGACCTGATGCTGGTCTATGACCACGCCCCGGACGCGGCGGAGAGCGACGGCCCGCGCCGCCTGCCGGTCAGCCAGTATTACATCAAGGCCGCCCACGCGGTGGTGGCCGCCTTGACCGCGCCGGGTGCAGATGGGGCGCTGTACGCCGTGGACATGCGGCTGCGCCCATCCGGCAACAAAGGCCCGGTCGCGGTCAGCCTCGCCTCGTTCCGGCGCTACCACGCCGCCGAGGCCTGGACCTGGGAGCGCATGGCGCTGACCCGGGCGCGCGTGGTGGCCGGGCCGCCCGGGCTGTGCCGAGACCTGGAGGCGGCGATCACCGAAGCCATCGCCGCCGCCGACCCGGCGCGGGTGCGCCCGGACGCCGCCGCCATGCGGACGCGCACCCTGCACGAGCTGCCGCCGCACGGCGCCTGGGACGTGAAGCTGATGCCAGGCGGCCAGGTGGAGGTGGAGTTCATCGTGCAGACGGCGCTGCTGCTGCATCCGGCCGCCCTGCCCGCCCAGCCGATCCGCACGGCGATCGCCCGGCTGGCGGCGCTCGGCGCGCTGGATGCGGCGGACCAGGCGGTGCTGACGGAGGCGGACCGGCTGTGGCGCACGGTGCAGGGCCTGCTGCGCATCACCGCCGGGCCGCGCCCGCCCGATGCCCTGCCCGAGGCGCTGCTGGCCATTACCGGCGATGGCAGCGAGGTCGCGTTCCGTGCCAGGATGCAGGCGATGGCCGCGCGGGTTCGGGCGGTGTTCGAGGCACGGGTGGGAGCGGTCGGATGAGCGTGGCTATTGGGGACAAGACGCCGGATTTCATCCTGCCCGCCAGCGGTGGCGGCACGGTCGGCAGCGTGGGCCTGCGCGGGCGGCCATACCTGCTGTATTTCTATCCGAAGGCCGACACCCCCGGCTGCACCGTCCAGGCGGCCGGCATGGAAGAGGCGCTCCCCGCGCTGGAGGGATTGACGGTGATCGGAGTGAGCCCGGACCCGGTGAAGGCGATCGACAAGTTCGCCGCCAAGCACGGCCTGACCTTCACCCTGGCCAGCGACGCCGACCACGCCGTGGCCGAGGCCTGGGGGACGTGGGTGGAGAAGAGCATGTATGGCAAGACCTACATGGGCATGGAGCGCAGCTCGTTCCTGGTCGATGGCGAGGGCGTGGTGCGGCAGGTCTGGCGCAAGGTGAAGCCGGCGGAGCATGCGGCGCAGGTGCGGCAGGCCATGAAAGCGTTGTGAGCGCGGCTGCGGACAAGCTGCATCTGCGCAAGACCGGGAAAGCCCTGCACGACTTGGCGGACCAAGGCCTGGCCTAAGCGATTCACAACGGAGCCCACCTGGCAATGACCCCAGCCGACATGCAACGCGACGCCGCCCCCTCGCCGGCGCGCGACGCCGTGCGCCTCGCCGACTATCGCATGCCCGACTACCTGATCGACCAGGTCGAACTCGACTTCGCGCTCGACCCGGCGGCGACCGTGGTCAAGTCCCGCCTCACCGTGCGGCGCAACCCCGCAGGACGGGGCGGCCCGCTGCGGCTGGACGGGAAACGGCTGGAGCTGCTGTCCGTGTCGCTCGACGGCGTGGCGCTCGGCCCCAACCGCTACGCCCGCACGGAGGACGCGCTCGCCATCGCCGACGTGCCGGACGCGTTCACGATCGAGGTCGCCGTGCGCATCTCGCCGCAGGACAACACCGAGCTGTCCGGGCTGTACCTCTCCGGCGGCAACTTCTTTACCCAGTGCGAGGCCGAGGGCTTCCGTCGCATCACCTACTTCCCCGACCGCCCGGACGTGATGGCGCGCTACACTGTGACGCTGCACGCGGACGCCACCGCCTGCCCGGTGCTGCTGTCCAACGGCAACCCCGACGGGGCTGGCGAGGCGGACGGCCGGCGCTGGGCGCGCTGGGTCGATCCGCACCCCAAGCCGGCCTACCTGTTCGCCGTGGTGGCGGGGGACCTCGTGGCCGTCACGGACAGCTTCGCCACCCGCTCCGGCCGCCCTGTGGCGCTCGGCATCTACGTGCGCCGTGGCGACGAGGACAGCTGCGGCCACGCGATGCGGTCGTTGAAGCTCAGCATGGCATGGGACGAGGCGGTATTCGGCCTCGAATACGACCTGGACGTGTTCAACATCGCCGCCGTGTCCGACTTCAACATGGGCGCCATGGAGAACAAGGGCCTCAATGTGTTCAACACACGGTACGTGCTGGCGCGGCCGGAAACGGCGACGGATGGCGACTACCAGGGCGTCGAGAGCGTGATCGCCCACGAGTATTTCCACAACTGGACCGGCAACCGCATCACCTGCCGCGACTGGTTCCAGCTCTCGCTGAAGGAGGGCCTGACGGTGTTCCGCGACCAGGAGTTCTCCGCCGACCAGGGCAGCCGGGCGGTCAAGCGCATCGGCGACGTGGTCGGGCTGCGGGCGGGGCAGTTCCCGGAGGATGCCGGGCCGTTGGCGCACCCGGTCCGCCCGGAAAGCTACATGGAGATCAACAACTTTTACACCGCCACCGTATATCAGAAGGGCGCGGAGCTGGTACGGATGATCCAGACGATCATCGGCCGCTCAGCGTTCCGGCGCGGCATGGACCTGTACGTCGCGCGCCATGACAACCAGGCGGTGACGATCGAGGATTTCGCCGCCGCGATGGAGGACGCCTCCGGCGCCGACCTGACCCATTTCAAGCTTTGGTACAGCGCGCCGGGCACGCCGGAGGTCACCGTCACGGAAAGCCATGACCCGGCCGCGCAACGCTACACGCTCACCCTGCGCCAGAGCCTGCCGAAGCTGCCGGGGCATCCGCCGCTGGTGATCCCGGTCGCCATGGGCCTGCTGTCGCCGGACGGCGCGGCGCTGCCGACGCGGCTTGAGGGCGAGGCGGCGGGACAGGACGGCACCCGCACGCTGGCCTTCACGCAGGCCGAGCAGAGCTTCGCGTTCGTCGGCGTGCCTGCCCATCCGGTGCCCTCGCTGCTGCGCGGGTTCTCGGCGCCGGTGAAGCTGTCTGGTCTCGCGCCGGGTCAGCTGCGTTTCCTTGCCACGCACGACTCCGACCCATTCGTGCGCTGGGAGTCGGGGCAGCAATACGCGACCGGCGCACTGCTGGGCCTGGTCGCAGCCGGCGCTGCCGGGCCGCTCGACCCGGGCATCGTCGAGGCTGCGGCCGCGACGCTGGCCGGTGCGGATGCGGACCCGGCCTTCGCCGCCTACACGCTGGCACTGCCCAGCGAGGCCTTTCTTAGCGACCAGATGGCGACCGTGGATGTCGATGGCGTCCATGCCGTGCGCCAGGCGGCCCGCCGTGAACTGGGCCGCACGCTCACTGGCCAGCTGCGCGATACCTACGACCGGCTGGACGCGCTGAATGACAGCGGCATCGACATGGCGGCGATGGGCCGGCGCTCGCTGAAGAACGCCTGCCTCGCCCTGCTGGTTGCGGCGGACGCGCCGGGGGTAATAGGCTTGGCCTACGCGCAGTTCCAGGCGGCGGTGACGATGACGGACACGCTCGCCGCGCTCGGCATCCTGGCGCAGACTGAGGCTCCCGAGCGCGAGGCGGCGCTGGCCGGCTTCCACGCCCGGTGGCGGCATGACGGGCTCGTGCTGGACAAATGGTTCGCCATCCAGGCTGCATCGATGCTGCCGGGCACGCTTGCGGCGGTGCAGGCGTTGTCAGGCCATGCGGACTTCGATTGGGGCAATCCTAACCGGGTGCGCGCGCTGGTTGGCAGCTTCGCCAGCAACCGAGCCCAATTCCACGCTGCATCCGGCGCAGGATACGCGTTCCTGGCCGACACGATCCTGCTGCTCGACCCACGCAACAGCCAGGTCGCGGCGCGGATGGTGACGCCGCTCGGCGCATGGCGACGCTACGATGCTGGGCGTCAGGCATGCATGAAAGCTGAGTTGCAGCGCATCCGCGACACGCCAGGTCTTAGCCGAGGCACCTTCGAGATGGCGTCGCGCAGCCTGGGCTGAAAAGAGCGGGGCCCTGCCCCGCGCCCCGCCATAGGACGGTCGCCCTCTGGATACCTTTGTATAAGGGGTCAAGGAGGCAGGCCATCAAGCCGCCTCCGCGACCACCGGGTTGCGGAGCACGCCGATGTGGCTGATCTCGACCTCGGCGACGTCGCCAGGACGCATGAACAAAGGCGGCGTGCGCCGAGCGCCGACCCCGGCCGGCGTGCCGGTGACGATGACGTCGCCAGGTAGCAGAGGCAGGATGGTGGAGATGTAGGCGATCAGCGCGGGGACCGGCGTGATCATCAGGTTGGTGGCGGAGCGCTGCACCACCTGCCCGTTCAGCCGGGTCTCGAGCACCAGCGCCGAGGGGTCGGGAATTTCGTCCGAGGTCACCAGCCAGGGGCCGAACCCGCCCGTGCCGGCGAAGCTCTTGCCCGCGAGATACTGGCTGGTGTGGCGCTGCCAATCCCGGATGCTGCCCTCGTTGTAGCAGGCGTAGCCCGCGACGTGGCCCAGCGCCTGGGCGGCCGGGATGTGGCGGCCACCCGTGCCGATCACCACCGCCAGCTCGCCCTCAAAATCGAATTCGTCCGAGACGGCGGGCTTCACCAGCGGCTGCCCGTTGCCGACCTGGCTGCCGGCGAAGCGGGCGAACAAGGCCGGCTTCTCCGTCACTGTGCGCCCGGTCTCCTCGACATGGTCACGATAGTTCAGGCCGACGCAGATGATCTTGTCGGGGTCGGGGATGACGGGGGCGAACTGCAGTTCCGACAGCTTGGCGTCGGGCTCGCCCGTTTCCGCGATGCGCGCCGCCTCGGGCAGCGCGCCGGCGGTCAGCAACGCCCGCAGCGTGGGGCAGCGGTCACCGAGACGTTGGCCCAGGTCGATGACGCCGCCATGCTTCACGACGCCGTAGCCGGGCCGCCCTGCTTTATTGAAGGAAACCAGCTTCATGAGATCCGTCAGCTCCAATGCGGGGGTACGCCATAGGACGGGCGGGATAGCACGGTTCGTGGCACGGACCGTGAAC
>CAXTPP010000162.1:0-6717 GCA_964246185.1 uncultured Acetobacteraceae bacterium | reverse complement strand
CTACCCGCTCCGTCGCGGCGCTGGAATCCGTCCGGCCGAGTTTTCACACGGTCTGGCTAAGTTCTGCGACAGAGTGCCGGGTTGCACAACAGGCGCCGGCAAGCCTCATCAAGGGCGCCCCGTTGCAATCAGCTGCGATACGACCCGTTGATGTCAACGTAGCCGTGTGTCAGGTCGCATGTCCAGACCGTCGCCCGGCCGTCGCCCAGGCCCAAATCGACCGCCACCGCGATCTCGCGGCCTGCCATGTGCGCCACCACCGGCGCTTCGTCGTAGCCCGGCGCCACCGTGCCCTCGCGCGCCATCCAGGTGCCGCCGATGCCGACCGAAAGCCGGTCCCGGTCCGCCGGCTCGCCCGCCTTGCCGACCGCCATGACGATGCGGCCCCAGTTCGCGTCCTCCCCGGCGATGGCGGTCTTGACCAGGGGGGAGTTGGCCACCGCCATGCCCACCCGCTTGGCCGAGCCGTCGTCCACCGCGCCCGTCACGTCGACGCGGACCAGCTTCTGCGCGCCCTCGCCGTCCCGCACCACTTGCAGCGCCAGGTCCAGCAGCACGGCGTCCAGCGCCCCGGCGAACCCGGCCAGGTCCCCGGCAGGATTGCCGGCCGCCCCCGTGGCGAACAGCAGCAGCGTGTCGCTGGTGGAGGTGTCGCTGTCCACGGTGGTGCGGTTGAAGCTCCGCTCCGTGCCCGCCGCCAGCATCGCCTGCAATGCTGCGGCGGGAATGGCCGCGTCGGTGAACACGAAGCACAGCATCGTCGCCATGTCGGGGGCGATCATGCCGCTGCCCTTGGCGAAGCCGGCGATGCGCACCTCCGTGCCGCCGATCTCGGCAGTCCGGACGGAGGCTTTCGGAAAGGTGTCGGTCGTCATGATGCCGCGCGCCGCGGCTTCCCAACCATCCGGCGACAGACTGGCGTGCAGCCCCGGCAGCGCCGCCGTGATGCGTCCGTGCGGCAGCACCTCGCCGATCACGCCCGTGCTGGCGAGAAACACCTCATCGGCCGAGCAGCCCAGCAAGGCCGCGGCGGCATCCGCGGTCGCCTGCACCGTCTCCCGCCCGCGCGCGCCGGTGAACACGTTGGCGTTGCCAGCGTTGACCACGAGGCCGCGCGCCCCGCCGCTTGCGAGGACCCGGCGGCACCAGTCCACCGGGGCACCGGGGCACCGGTTGCGGGTGAACACGCCGGCCGCCGTCGTGCCAGGAGCCAGCTCCACCATCACCAGGTCGGTCCGGCCCTGGTAGCGGATGCCGGCCGCCGCGGCTGCCAGGCGCACGCCGCCGAGCGGGGCCAGCCCGGGCAGCTGCGCCGCCAGAGGCGAGACGGGCAGCGCCACGGCTACTTTGGAATGGCGGGCGTGGCGCCAGGCGCCGGCGGCAGGTCCGTCGTGGGCGTGGCGGTCGGGTCGGCCGGGTTTGCGCCGGCCGTCATCGGCGTGCCGTCCATGTTGAACTTCTCGATCGCCAGGCCCTGCTTCGCCTTGTCCAGCTCCTGGCGCACGCCGGCCTGGATGATCTGCTGGCGCAGCTCCTCCTTGGACTGGTCGAAGCTCGGCGGCGGCGCAACGCGATGCTCATCGACCTTGATGACGTGCCAGCCGAACTGCGTGTGCACCGGCGTCTGGGTGACCTCGCCCGGCTTCAGCGCGAAGGCGACCGTGGCGAACTCCGGCACCATGTCGGCCTTCTTGAAGAAGCCGAGGTCGCCGCCGTTCTGCGCCGCCGGGTCCTTGCTGTCCTTCTTGGCCAGCGCGGTGAAGTCCGCGCCGTGGTTCAGCTGTTCGATGATCTTCTTCGCCTCGTCCTCGCTGTTGACCAGGATGTGGCGGGCGTGGACCTCGTCCTCGCCGGGCTTGTTGGCGACCTCCGCGTCGTACTTGGCGTGCAGCGCCGCGTCCGTGACGGTCGGGCCGATATCGCGGCTCAGAATCGCGTTCTGCAGCACCGTGTCCTTCGCCCGGGCGACCGCGCGCTCGATCTGCGGGTCCTTGCTCAGGCCTTCCTTGTCCGCCAGCACCACCAGCGCTTCGCGGTCCACCATCTGGTCCAGCAGCATGGGGTAGAGCACCTGCGGCGGCATGGAGCGCACCTCGTCCGGCAGGCTCTGGGCCGCTTCGGACACGTCGCTCAGGTGCAGCTCACGCCCGGCCACGATGGCGACCACCGGGTCGGCGTGCGGCTGCCCGGCTGCTGGCGTTCCAGCCGAGAAGGCTGGCGCGGAGGGTGCCGCGGGTGGGGCGGCAGGCACCGCAGGCGGGGCTGGCTGCGCCGTCGATACGGCTGGCAGGGCAGGAACGCACAGCAAGGCGGCCGCGACGGCAAGCGACAGGCGCATGGGAAACCTCGGTCCAGGGCTGCGCGGTTATGGCCCAAGACGCGCGCCCCGCCAAGTTCCCGGCGTGCAAAGCCGCAATGGCTGATGCGCGGCGAACGTGCCTGCGTTGACCGGGGCCGGCCCGGCACCTATCTCAGGAGGCTCCCGACCGATACCGGAAATCCCATGTTCGCCAGCCTCGCCCGCAGCATCTTCGGCAATGCCAACGACCGGTCCCTCAAAGGCTACCAGCGCCGGGTGCCGGAGATCAACGCCCATGAGCCGGCGATGCAGGCGCTGGGCGACGACGCGCTGCGCGGCAAGACGGCCGAGTTCCGCCAGCGCCTGGCGGCCGGCAGCACGCTGGACGAGCTGCTGCCCGAGGCCTTCGCCACCGTGCGGGAGGCGGCGCGCCGGGTGCTCGGCATGCGGCATTTCGACGTGCAGCTGATCGGCGGCGTGGTGCTGCATGACGGCAAGATCGCCGAGATGAAGACGGGCGAGGGCAAGACCCTGGTCGCCACCCTGCCGGTGTACCTGAACGCGCTGCCGGCGCAGGGCGTTCACGTCGTCACCGTCAACGACTACCTGGCCCGGCGCGACGCGGAGTGGATGGGCCAGATCTACGGCTTCCTCGACCTCAGCACCGGCATCATCGTGCACGGGCTGGACGACGAGCAGCGCCGGGCCGCCTACGCCGCCGACATCACTTACGGCACCAACAACGAGTTCGGCTTCGACTACCTGCGCGACAACATGAAGTACCGCCTGGAGGACATGTCCCAGCGCCCGTTCGCCTACGCGATCGTGGACGAGGTGGACAGCATCCTGATCGACGAGGCGCGCACCCCGCTCATCATCTCCGGCCCAGCCGAGGACAGCTCGGACCTGTACCGCCAGGTCAACGCCGTGGTGCAGGAATTGGTCAAGGACCCGGAAACCTACGAGAAGGAGGAGAAGTTCAAGACCGTCACCATGACAGAGGCCGGCACGGAGCAGGTGGAGGCCCGGCTACGCGAGGCAGACGTGCTGAAGGAAGGCACGCTCTACGACATCTTCAACGTGACCGTGGTGCACCACGTGCAGCAAAGCCTGCGCTCCCACACGCTGTTCGCGCGGGACGTGGACTACATCGTGCAGGCGGACAAGGTCGTCATCATCGACGAGTTCACCGGCCGCAAGATGGAGGGAAGGCGCTACTCCGACGGGCTGCACCAGGCGTTGGAGGCCAAGGAGGGCGTGACCGTGCAGGCGGAGAACCAGACGCTCGCCTCCATCACCTTCCAGAACTACTTCCGGCTGTACCCCAAGCTGTCCGGCATGACCGGCACGGCGCTGACCGAGGCGGACGAGTTCGCCGAGATCTACAAGCTGGACGTGGTGGAGATCCCCACCAACGTGCCCGTCACCCGGGCGGACAGCGATGACGAGGTGTACCGCTCCGCCAGCGAGAAGTATGAGGCGGTCGCCACCCTGATCGCCGAGGCACGGGCGCGCAGCCAGCCGGTGCTGGTCGGCACCACCTCGATCGAGAAGAGCGAGATCATCAGCGAGCTGCTGACGCACAAGCAGGTGCCGCACGCCGTGCTAAACGCTCGCTTTCACGAGCAGGAGGCGCGCATCGTCAGCCAGGCCGGCGCGCCCGGCGCCATCACCATCGCCACCAACATGGCCGGGCGTGGCACCGATATCAAACTTGGCGGCAACCTGGATATGCGGCTCAAGCTGGAGCTGGAAGGGCTGGAGGATGCGGAGCGGGAGGCGCGGCAGGCGGCCATCACGGCCGAGGTCGCCGCCGCGCACGAGGTGGTGAAGGCGGCAGGCGGCCTCATGGTGATCGGCACCGAGCGGCACGAGAGCCGCCGCATCGACAACCAGCTGCGCGGACGCTCCGGCCGGCAGGGCGACCCGGGTGCCAGCCGCTTCTTCCTCAGCCTGGAGGACGACCTGATGCGGATCTTCGGGTCCGAGCGGATGGGCGGCATGCTGCAGAAGCTGGGCCTCAAGCCGGGCGAGGCGATCATCCATCCCTGGATCAACCGGGCGCTGGAGAAGGCGCAGAAGAAGGTCGAGGCGCGCAACTTCGACACCCGCAAGAACGTGCTGAAATACGACGACGTGATGAACAGCCAGCGCAAGGAGATCTATGGCCAGCGCCGCGAGTTCATGCTCGCCGGGGACGTGGCCGAGACCATCGCCGACATGCGAGCCGAAGTGATCGACGCCGCCGTGACCCGGCGCATTCCAGCCAAAGCGTTCAGCGAGCAGTGGGAAGCCGGCGAGCTGGCAACGGATTGCCGCCGCCTGCTGGACATGGACTTGCCGGTGGCCGAGTGGGCCGCCGAGGACGGCATCGACGAGAATGCCGTCCGCGAGCGCATCCTTGCCGCAGCTGAGGCGCACCTCGCTGCGAAGACGGCGCAGTTCGGCCCCGACCTGATGCGCTTCGTCGAGAAGTCCGTGCTGCTGCAGACCTTGGATTCAGTCTGGAAGGAGCATCTGCTGGTGCTGGACCAGCTGCGCCAGGGCATCCATCTGCGCTCCTACGGCCAGCGGGACCCGCTGAACGAGTACAAGAGCGAGGCGTTCGCGCTGTTCAACGCCATGCTGGACGACCTGAAGCAGCGCGTGACCGCCACGGTGTCCGGACTGCAGCTGCAATCCGAGCCGCCCCAGCCGCCGCCGCTGCCGCCCATGATGTGGGAGAACCACCCGGAAGCCGTGCTGGACGCGCCCGCCTTCAGCATGGTCTCCGCCGCGCCGGCCGACGTGCTGACGCTTCCGGCGCGGGACGAGGTGATCATGTCCGACGACCCCGCGACCTGGCGCAACGTGCCGCGCAACGCCCTCTGCCCGTGTGGCTCGGGCAAGAAGTTCAAGCACTGCCATGGGCGACTTGCCGTTTAAGCAGGCTTAGCAGGGCTCTGCCCTGCACCCGCGAGGGGACAGTCGTCCCCTCGACCCCTCCATGTGGAGGTGTCCAGAGGACGACTGTCCTTTGGCGGGGTTTGGGGCAGGGCCCCATCCTGCTCTTCACGGCTGATTCAAACTTCCGCGCTATCGCTCGGGTCGATGACCCCCCGCGCAAGGCTCCACCGGATTTTCGCCCTATTCGTGCTGGCCTGCACGTTGCCGGGCGCTGTCCTCGCCGTAGTGACCTGGGGGTTGATGCGCTCACAGCCGCTCACCCTGCCATGGGACGCCATCGCGGCACGGGACTACCTGAACGTCTGGGTGGGCGGCAAGCTGGCGGCGGCCGGCGAGTTCGACATCCTGTTCCACCCCAGCCGTTACGATGGCTGGGTCAAGGGCCTGTTCGGAAGCGGGATGTACGCCCACGCGTGGGGTTATCCGCCGACGGTGCTGTTCCTCGCCGTGCCGCTGGCCGCGCTGCCGCTGGTGCCGGGCTTCGTGGCATGGGTCGCCGGGTCGGCGGGGCTGCTGATGACGGTGCTGCGGCGTTGCGGGCTGCCGTGGCTGACCTGCCTGGCCGTCCTGCTCAGCCCGGCGATGATCGAGAACGCCCTGGCCGGGCAGAACGGCGCCATCACGGCGTCCCTGCTGGAGGGCGGCCTGCTGCTGGTCGGCCGCAAGCCGGTGATGGCCGGCGTGCTGTTCGGGCTGCTGACCACGAAGCCGCACCTCGGGCTGCTGGCGCCCGTCTGCCTGGCCGCTGCCGGGGCCTGGCGCACGGCGGCCGTGGCGGCTGCCGTGGCCGTGGCGGCGGGCATGGCGAGCGTGCTGGCGTTCGGCGGCCAAAGCTGGGTCTGGTTCCTCACCGACGTGCGCCACTACATGACGGCCGAGATCCTGGAGCGGCCTTTGGGCGAGACGTTCCAGACCATGATGGCGACCCCCTTCATCCTCGTGCGCTGGATGGGCGCGCCGCTGGCCGTCGCGTATTCGGTGCAGGCCGCGGTGACCGCCGGTTGCGTCATGCTGGCCTGGCGCGCCTGGCGCAACCCTGCCGCCGACCCGAAGGCGCGCACCGCCCTGACGGCGGCGCTGGCGCTGCTGGCCACGCCCTACGGCTACTCCTACGACACGATCGGCACCGCCGTCGGGGTCGCGATGCTGGCCGGCATGGCCGCCGAAACCGGCTTCCGCCCGTTCGAGGCGACGCTGCTCGCCGCGGCATGGGCCTGGCCAGGCTGGCCATTCTGGCTGGCAGGCACCGGGCTGCCGCCGTTCGGCTGCCTCACCCTGGCCGGCGTGGCCTGGTGCGCCTGGCGGCGGCTCGAGCCGCGCCCCAGCCGGTCCCGGGTTGCTGCGATGGTGTCCGAGGTTGGTGCAGCGGATTGCGCGCCGGCATAGGCGCGTCAGCGCCCTATTGGAAAGCAAGGCTGGGCTCTCCCTCCGTGGCCATTCCAATTGCCTGAAGGAGGCAATCGGAACCTTGA
>CAXTPP010000161.1:0-6721 GCA_964246185.1 uncultured Acetobacteraceae bacterium | reverse complement strand
CCCTTAACCAAGCCCTCCCCCTTAACCAAGCCCTGGCGCACATCGCCCGCAACCTGGCGAGCGACCTGCGCGAATCGGACCTGGCGGCGCTGTGCGGCTACAGCCCGAGCGCGTTCAGCCGCGCCTTCCGCCGCCACGCCGGGATGAGCTTCGTGAGCTACGTCAACAGCCTGCGGATCAATCACGCGTGCGACCTGCTGACGCTCGGGCGGCAGCGCATCGCCGACATCTGCTTCGAGGTCGGCTTCAACAACGTCTCCAACTTCAACCGCCAGTTCCTGGCGCAGAAGGCGATGTCGCCCTCGGCCTACCGCAGCCACCATGCCTTGCAGGCGTCGGGCCTCGCGCAGGCGTCAGGAATCGCGCAGGCGTCGGGAATCGCGAAAGCGTTGGGCAGCGCGCGGGCCATCAACCACGGCAGAGGGCAGGAGCGACACTGAACTGACAAGGCGCCCATGCCCTCGCGCGGCAGACTTGCCTACGCCGAACAGACTTGCCTACGCCGAACAGACTTGCCTACGCCGAACAGACTTGCCTACGTCAACACAACAACGGTTTGTAACATTTCATGAAAAAGGAAGCGTCGATGTCCGTGCAGAGCACTCCGAAGCAACGAAAAGCAGCCTCCGTCTCCAAACCCCTGGCCGCCAAGCGCCTGGCCGCCAAGCCCTTAGCCGCCAAGCCCTTGGCAGGCGCTGCGGCGCTCGTTCTGTCCCTGATCGGCGGGCAAGGCGCATCCGCGGCGGCGCTCGCCGACACGACCGTGGCCTTCCTGATGCCGGACCAGAGCTCGACCCGCTACGAGGAGCACGACCACCCCGGCTTCGTGGCCGAGATGACGAAGCTCTGCCCCACCTGCAAGGTGCTCTACCAGAACGCGGACGGCGATGCGTCGCGCCAGCAGCAGCAGTTCAACTCGGTGATATCCCAGGGCGCCAAGGCGATCGTCATGGACCCGGTCGACTCCGCCGCGGCCGCGTCGCTGGTGAAGCAGGCGAAGGGCCAGGGCATCAAGGTCATCGCCTATGACCGTCCCGTGCCGTCCACCCCGGCGGACTACTACGTGTCGTTCAACAACGAAGCCATCGGCAAGTCGATCGCCCAGTCCCTCGTCGAGCACCTCAAGGCGATGCACGTGGCGGCCGGGGACGCGGGCCTGCTCGAGGTCAACGGCTCGCCGACCGACGCGGCGGCCGGGCTCATCAAGAAGGGCATCCACGAGGGCATCGCCGAAGGCGGCTACAAGACGCTCGCCGAGTACGACACGCCGGAGTGGGCGCCGTCGAAGGCCCAGCAATGGGTCAGCGGCCAGATCTCGCGGTTCGGCAAGAAGATCGTGGGCGTCGTCGCGGCCAACGACGGCACCGGCGGCGGGGCGATCGCGGCCTTCAAGGCGGCCGGCGTCGAGCCGGTGCCGGCGGTGACCGGCAACGACGCGACGATCGCCGGGTTGCAGCTGATCATCTCGGGTGACGAGTACAACACCATCTCGAAGCCGAGCGAGATCGTCGCCGCCGCCGCCGCGAACGTCGCGGTCCAACTGTTGTCCGGCCAGTCGCCCAAGGCCGACGCGACGCTGTTCGGCACGCCGACGCAGCTGTTCACGCCGACGCTCATCACGGCCTCCAACCTCAAGGCCGAGATCGTCGACAAGATGGTCAACGGCAAGCCGATCGAGACGGCGGCGGTGCTCTGCACCGGACGCTACGCCGAAGGGTGCAAGAAGCTTGGCATCACGCCCTGAAGCAAGCCTGGGCTCCGCCCAGACCCGCCAAAGGCCGGAGGCCTTTGGAAACCGTTTATTGTATGAATGGATTCCAAAGGCTCCGCCTTCAGCGGTGTCCAGAGGCGGAGCCTTTGGCCTTGCTTGACGGTCACGACTTCCGAAAGGTCCGCCGGTCATGAATGAACCAGCACGCCCCCCAGCCGAGGTGGTGCTCAGCCTGCACGGCATCTCCAAGAATTTCGGCGCCGTCTCCGCGTTGACCGACATCGACCTGGAGGTGCGGGCGGGCGAGGTCGTGGCGCTGGTCGGCGACAACGGCGCCGGCAAATCGACGCTGATCAAGATCCTCTCGGGCGTGCACCAGCCCAGTGCCGGAACCATGGAGTTCCAGGGCAGGGCCGTGACGCTCGCCGGCCCGAGCGACGCGCTGGCGCTCGGCATCGCCACCGTCTTCCAGGACCTCGCCCTGTGCGAGAACCTCGACGTGGTCGCCAACATCTTCCTCGGCAAGGAGACGCGCCCGCTGCAGCTCGACGAGGTTGCCATGGAAATCCGCGCCTGGACGCTGCTGAACGAGCTGTCGGCCCGCATTCCCAGCGTCCGCGAGCCGGTCGCCTCGCTGTCCGGCGGCCAGCGCCAGACCGTGGCGATCGCGCGGTCGCTGCTGCTCGACCCGAAGCTCATCCTGCTCGACGAGCCGACCGCAGCCCTCGGCGTGGCGCAGACGGCCGAGGTGCTCGACCTGATCGAGCGGGTGCGCGACCGCGGCCTCGGCGTGATCATGATCAGCCACAACATGGAGGACGTGCGCGCCGTCGCGGACCGCATCGTCGTGCTGCGGCTGGGGCGCAACAACGGCGTGTTCTACCCGGATGCGTCCAACCACGAGCTGGTCGGCGCCATCACCGGGGCGGCCGACAACTCGGTCTCGCGGCGGTCCAGCCGGCGCGGCGCCGTCACGGAGGCGCGGGCATGACCGAGATCAGGGAGCCAGCCGCGCCCCTGCTCGACCGCAGCGACGTCCGGGTTAGGCATGACACGGGCCTGGGCGGCGCGCTCCGCTCGGGGCTCGACCGGGTGCGCTCGGGGGACCTGGGATCGCTGCCGGTCGTGGTCGGGCTGGCGGTCATCTGGACGGTGTTCCAGAGCCTCAACCCGATCTTCCTGTCGAGCAACAACCTGGTCAACCTGCTGTTCGACAGCTCGACCGTCGGCGTGATCTCGCTCGGCATCGTCTGCATCCTGATGGTCGGCGAGATCGACCTGTCGGTGGGCTCGGTCAGCGGCTTCGCGTCCGCCATGGTCGGCGTGCTGTGGGTCAACATGGATTTCCCGGTCTGGCTCGCGATCCTCGCCGCCCTGGCCGCCGGCGCGGTGATCGGCAGCCTCTACGCGCTGCTGTTCAACCGCCTGGGAATGCCCAGCTTCGTCTCGACGCTCGCGGGCCTGCTCGCCGTGCTGGGGCTGCAGCTCTACATCCTCGGCTCCAGCGGGTCGATCAACCTGCCCTACGGCTCACCCATGGTGACCTTGGGCCAGACGCTCGTGATGCCGCACGCCATCAGCTACGGGCTGGCGGGGCTTGCCGGCCTCGCGGCCCTGGTGACCGGCCTGCGCACCGCCGCCCGCCGCCGCCAGGCCGGGCTGTCCGCCAAGTCCCTGAACAGCGTGCTGATCCGCGCCGCGGTGCTCGCGGCGGCGCTCGAAATCATCGTGTTCTACCTCAACCGCGACCGCGGCATCCCCTGGATGTTCGGCTTCTTCGCCGCCCTGGTCGTCGCCATGGAGTACGCGCTGAAGCGGACGAAGTGGGGCCGCTCGATGATCGCCGTCGGCGGCAACCGCGAGGCGGCCCGGCGCGCCGGCATCAACGTGCGCCTGATCTACGCCAGCGCCTTCGTGCTGTGCTCGACCCTCGCGGCGGTCGGCGGCGTGCTCTCGGCCGCGCGGCTCGCCTCGGCCAGCCAGCAGGCCGGCACCGGCGACGTGAACCTGGACGCCATCGCCGCCGCGGTGATCGGCGGCACCAGCCTGTTCGGCGGACGCGGCAGCGCCTACTCGGCCCTGCTCGGCATCATCGTCATCCAGTCGATCGCGAGCGGGCTGACCCTGCTCGACCTGTCCTCCTCCCTGCGATACATGATCACCGGCGGCGTGCTCGCGACGGCGGTGATCGTCGACTCCCTGGCGCGACGCTCGCGCGCCTCCCACGGCCGCGCCTGAGCGATGCCCCGCGTTGCATGATTCGCACAGCATGACCCGCACTTCATGAACGGAACCCTGCCATGAGCGCCATCCGCGCCAACGACCGCATGACGGCCATCGTCTGCCACGGCCCGGAGGACTACCGCGTCGAACAGCTCGCCCGCCCGGTGCCCAAGGCGCGCGAGATGACCATCCGCATCACCGCCTGCGGCATCTGCGCCAGCGACTGCAAGTGCTGGGGCGGCGCCAAGATGTTCTGGGGCGGGCCGGGCGCCCCCGCCTACGTCAAGCCGCCGGTCATCCCCGGGCACGAGTTCTTCGGCGTGGTGGACGACCTCGGCGAGGGCGCCGCCGAGCACTTCGGCGTGCAGCCCGGAGACACCGTGATCGCCGAGCAGATCGTGCCCTGCGACCGCTGCCGGTTCTGCCGGTCCGGCAAGTACTGGATGTGCGAGGTGCACAACATCTTCGGCTTCCAGCGCGAGGTGGCCGACGGCGGCATGTCCGAGTACATGCTGATCCCGCCCACCGCCCGCATCCACGTCATCCCGAAATCCATGCGGCTGGAGGACGCGGCGATCATCGAGCCGCTGTCCTGCGCCATCCACACGGTGCAGCGCGGCGACGTGCAGCTGGACGACGTGGTGGTGATCGCCGGCGCCGGCCCAATCGGGCTGATGATGGTGCAGGTCGCCAAGCTGAAGACGCCGAAGAAGCTGGTGGTGATCGACCTGGCGCCGGACCGGCTGGCGCTGGCCGCGAAGTTCGGCGCCGACGTGGTGATCAACCCCAAGGAGCAGGACGCGCTGGCGATCGTGCATGGCCTCACCGGCGGCTACGGCTGCGACGTGTACATCGAGGCCACCGGCTCGCCGTCGGGCGTCACCCAGGGCATGGCGATGGTCCGCAAGCTGGGCCGCTTCGTGGAGTTTTCGGTGTTCGGCAGCGACGTGACCATGGACTTCTCGATCATCGGCGACCGCAAGGAGCTGGACGTGCGCGGCGTCCACCTCGGCCCGTACTGCTACCCGATCGCGATCGACCTGCTGGACCGCGGCCTGGTGACCTCGCAGGGCATCGTCACCCACGGCTACGCGTTCGAGCAGTGGGACGAGGCGATCCAGGTCGCCAACTCGCTCGACTCGATCAAGGTGCTGCTGAAGCCGATGACGGCTTAGCCGTGCCCTACGTCGTCGGCGTCGATATCGGCACGCAGAGCACCAAGGCGCTGCTGGCCGATGCCGGCGGGCAGATCCTGGCGCAGCACAGCCAGGCCTACGCGCCCGACACGCCGCAGCCGCTGTGGGCGGAGCAGGACCCGGCGGTCTGGCTGAACGCGGTGGCGGCGTGCATCGCCGGGTGCGTGGCGAAGGCGGGCGTGCCGGCGGGCGAGATCGCCGGGCTGTGCGTCAGCAGCTTGTACGGCGGCTCCGGCATCCCGGTCGGTGCGGACATGCAGCCGCTGCACCCGTGCCTGATCTGGATGGACCGGCGCGCCGGGACGGAAGTGGCGCAGGTGCGGGCGACGCAGGACCTGGACCGGCTATACGGCATCACCGGCAACGGCGTGGACAGCTACTACGGCTTCACCAAGATGCTGTGGCTGCAGCGCAACCGCCCGGCGGTGTGGGCGCGCACCCGGCACCTGCTGCCGCCGAACGCCTGGGTGATCCAGCAGCTGACCGGCGCGCTGGCCGTCGATCACTCCTCCGCAGGCAACATCGGCGGCGTGTACGACATCGAGGCGCGAGCCTGGTCGGGCGAGATGCTGGACGCGCTGGGCATCCCCCGGGCGATGATGCCGGAGCGGCTGGTCGAATCCTCCGCTCCCGTGGGCAAGGTTTCCGCCGCCTGGGCCGGGCGCACCGGGCTGCTGGCCGGCACCCCCGTCATGGCGGGCGGCGTGGACGCGGCGGTCGCCACCTTCGCCGCCGGCGCCACCCGGCCGGGCCAGCACGTCGCCATGATCGGCACCAGCATGTGCTGGGGCAGCATCACCCGCCACGCCGACGCGCGCCACGGGCTGATCGCCATGCCGCACGTGTTCAACGGCATGGCGGACCTCTACGTGTTCGGCGGCGCGATCACCGCCGGGGCTTCGGTGTCCTGGTTCCAGTCCCAGTTCTGCCGCGACGGCGCAGGCGCCGTGTCCGCCGCCCAGCTGGACTCCGAGGCCGCGGCGGACAGCGGCGGCGTGGTGTTCCTGCCCTACCTGATGGGCGAGCGCAGCCCGGTGTGGGACGACCAGGCCAGCGGCGCGTTCGTGGGGCTGAACCTGTCCAGCAGCCGCGCCGAGATCTACCGGGCGGTGCTGGAAGGCGTCACCTTTGCGCTGCGCCACAACATGGACGCGGGCCGCCGCACGATGAACGACCTGGCCGACGCGCTGATCGTGGTCGGCGGCGCGGCGCATTCCGACCTCTGGATGCAGATCATCGCCGACACCACCGGATACCCCGTCCGCACCATCGCGCAGAACGTGGAGGCCGCCCTCGGCGCGGCGCTGCTGGCAGGCCTCGGCGCCGGCCTGGTCACGCCGGAGGCCGCATCGGCCGGCTGGGTCACCCTGGCCGACCGTGCGCGACCAGACCCGGCGGCGCGCCCGCGCTACGACCAGCTCTACGCCATCTACCAGGACCTCTACCCGGCGCTGAAGGATGCCATGCACCGCTTGCGCGCCACCGCCGGGTAAAAGCCCGTCCCAGCAGGCCGATGCCGTCACTCCGCGATCAGGGTCTCAAGCAAGGCTTGCGACCGTCCTTCGCCTGTGGTTTATGTTCGGCATATGTT
>CAXTPP010000160.1:0-6794 GCA_964246185.1 uncultured Acetobacteraceae bacterium | reverse complement strand
CCCCGCCACGACGGCGGGCCGGCGGTGCCGCCGGGCATGGCGCTCAGCGATGCGGCGGCCCTGGTGATCGGGCACCTGACGGACGTGATCCTGGCGGGCGCGGAGGCGGTGAAGGAAGCGGGCGGCGCTGGCGACGCGCCAGAGGCGGTGCATGCCATGCGGGTCGCGGTGCGTCGCCTGCGCTCGGCCCTGTCGGTGTTCCGCCGCGCGGTCGGCGGCCCCTGGACGGAGGCGGCGGGCGTCCAGCTGCAAGGGTTGGCGGCTGTGCTGGGCGGGGCGCGGGACTGGGACGTGTTCCTGGGCGGGATCGGGCAGGACGTCGCGGCCGCCTTGCCGGAGGACCCCCGGATCGCCCGCATGATCGCGGCAGGGCAGAAGCAGCGGGAGGCGGCCTACGGCAGGCTGCGGCAGCATCTGGGCTCCGCCGCGTTCCGCCAGATGGCGGTGGCGCTGGTGCAGCTCGCCGCGTTGCGCCCGTGGGAGGCGGACGATGCCCGCGCCGCCAAGCTGGCCGGCGACGCACGCGGCTACGCCACCGCGCTGCTGGCCCGCAAGCACGGGCGGATGCTCAGCCCCGGCGCGGACATCAGCGCCCTGCCCGCCGGCGAGCTGCACGAGCTGCGCAAGCAGGGCAAGCAGCTGCGCTACGCGGCGGAGTTCTTCGCGCCGCTGTACGGGCGGCGCAGCGCCCGGCGCTTCGTGCGCGCCGTGTCCCGCCTGCAGGAGGCGCTGGGCCGCTTGAACGACGGCGCGACCGCGGCAGGGCTGATGGCGGCGCTGCGGGGCGGCGCGGGCCGCCAGTTCGCCGCCGGGGCGGTGCAGGGGTTCGCGGCGGGGCGCAGCACGGACGCAAGGGCCGGGATCGCCCGCAGCTGGAGCAAGTTCCGCCATGCGGAAGCCTTCTGGGACTGAGAGGCAGGGCTCCGCCCTGCACCCGCAAGGGGCCAACTCTTGCAAGCATGGCGTCCCCTTGACCCTTTTATATGAAGGTGTGCAGAGGACGACTGTCCTCTGCTGGGGTTCGGGGGCAAAGCCCCGGCTTATGCTGCAACCGCGAAGGTTGTCTTGACCGTGATTCGGCCCTTAATTAAGGCGGTCCGCAGCGGGCTTCGCTGGCTTTCACCCAACAGGATCATAGCATGAGCGGCAGCGCCAACGGCTCCCTTACGATCAAGATGGACGGCAGCGGCCAGTCGTTGACCGTCCCGCTCCGATCCGGCTCGGTCGGCCCGCAGGTTGCCGACATCAGCAAGCTTTACAGCAGCTTGGGCATCTTCACCTACGATGTCGGCTATGGCGGCACGGCGGCTTGCGAGAGCGCCATCACATACATCGACGGCGACGAGGGCGTGCTGCTGCACCGCGGCTACCCGATCGACCAACTGGCCGAGAAGTCCAGCTTCCTGGAGGTCGCCTACCTGCTGCTCAACGGGGAGCTGCCGACGGCCGGCGAGCTGAGCCAGTTCCACGACGGCGTGATGCGCCACACGATGCTGCACGAGCAGCTGCGCAGCTTCTACAGCGGCTTCCGGCGCGACGCGCACCCGATGGCGGTGATGTGCGGCGTGGTGGGCGCCCTGAGCGCGTTCTACCATGACAGCCTGGACATCACGAACGAGCAGCACCGCACCATCAGCGCCTTCCGCCTGATCGCCAAGCTGCCGACCATCGCCGCCTGGGCCTACAAGTACAACATCGGCCAGCCCTTCATCTATCCGCGCAACGACCTCGGGTATGCGGAGAACTTCCTCTACATGCTCAACGCCGTGCCGGCCGAGGAGTACCACGTGAACCCGGTGCTGGCCCGCGCCATGGACCGCATCTTCATCCTGCACGCCGACCACGAGCAGAACGCCTCGACCTCCACGGTGCGGCTGGCCGGCTCGACCGGCGCCAACCCGTTCGCCTGCATCGCCGCCGGCATCGCCAGCCTGTGGGGGCCGGCGCACGGCGGCGCGAACGAGGCGGTGCTCAAAATGCTGGACGAGATCGGCAGCCCGGCGGCGATTCCGGCCTTCATCGAGAAGGTCAAGGACAAGAACAGCGGCGTGCGGCTGATGGGCTTCGGCCACCGCGTCTACAAGAACTACGACCCCCGCGCCAAGATCATGGAGCAGACCTGCCGCGAGGTGCTCAAGGAACTTGGGATCAAGGACAACCCGACGCTGGACATGGCGATGGAGCTGGAGCGGATCGCGCTGCACGACGACTACTTCATCAGCAAGAAGCTGTATCCGAACGTGGACTTCTATTCCGGCATCATACTCAAGGCGATGGGCATTCCGACCAGCATGTTCACCGTGCTGTTCGCGGTCGCGCGGACGGTGGGCTGGATCAGCCAGTGGAAGGAGATGATCGAGGACAAGTCGCAACGCATCGGCCGGCCGCGGCAGCTCTACATCGGCTCGCCCAGGCGGGACTTCGTCGCCGTCGAGTCCCGCGGCTGAAATAAGCCGTCTCAGTAATGTGAAAACGAGCCTGGCCGTGAGGCCAGGCCCGTTTGCCGGGATGACGTTTTTCATCAGGTGAAAAACAACCGCGCCGCTGCCAGGGTCAGAGGCTCGTCGCCGGAAACACGACGACGTGATAAGTTAACTTATTGATTTATCCGCCGGTAAATTGCAGCCGAGTCGGAAGATTTCCAGCAAGTTAATGTTTCCATTGCAAAACCTATGTCCCGGCACGGCATCAAATCGATGCAAAACCCATCATTCCATTCCGCTCTTTCCCGCTTCGGCTGTCCGTCGTCGGGTCATTGGCCTAAAACCAAGTTGTTGAGGCTTTTCATAGCCCTTAACCACAAGGAAGCTTATTATGAAAGCTATCCCACGTTCTTTGGACGCCATGGTGCGGTCGCGGCTGAAGCAGTGGCCGCACAGCCCCGCAGGCCTCGGCGACGGCGACAAGGACGCCTGGCTGCGAGGCCGGCCGGACGACATCGCCGGGCAGTGCTTCCTCAAGCTGCCCGGCAGCGAGCGGCTGCGTACCCTGCCCGATGGCCTGTGGCTCAACTTCGGCGGCACCCCGGGCGAGCCTTACGCCGACATCTTCGCCATCGAGGCTTGCTCGTCCCTGCCCAACCTGCTGGACAAGCGCTCCCGCTTCGCCCCGTCCATCCAGTCCTTGATGGCGGTCTGCCCGTTGCCCTGGCTGCTGGCGCCGGTCACGCCCGACAGCCCGGTGCTGCGCTGGCAGGCCACCGGGGTCGTTACGGCAACCCCCACCATGCCCCTGGTGCTGCCAGTGCGGGACCTGCGGGTGATGTACGGGCTGAACAGCCGCCAATACCAGGGTTTCCTGCAGCACCAGGTGCCGCACCCGCACGAGTTCTTCGTGCCCATGGAAGCCTTGACGGCGCAGAACGGCGATCAGGACCCGGCGATGCGGGCCATCGTCGGGCGGCTCGCGGTCCGCGCCAACTTCTTCAGCCGCTCGGCCGCATGACGCAGATCTACGTGGATGCCGACGCCTGCCCGGTGCGGGAGGAGGTCTACCGCGTCGCGGCCCGCACCGGGCTCGGCGTGCTGGTGGTGCACAACGGCTCCCGCCCCATCCGCCCGCCGGGCCAGGCGGGAGTGCAGGTCGTCATCGTGGGGGATGGCGCGGACGCGGCGGATGACTGGATCGCGGAGCGGGTCGGCCCCGACGACCTCTGCGTCACGGCGGACATCCCGCTGGCCAAGCGTTGCCTGGACCGCGGCGCACGCGCGCTCGGGCACACCGGCCGGGCCTGGACGGGCGACAACATCGGCAGCGCCCTGGCAGGGCGGGAGATCGCCCGGCACCTGCGGGAGACCGGGCTCGGCGGCGGCGGGCACGCCTCGATGACGGCGGCCGACCGGTCGCGGTTCAGCTCGGCGCTGGATGCGGCGGTGATGCAGCTGAAGCGGGATGCAGCACGGCGCGCGCCGCCACCGGATCGTCGGTGATGATGCCATCGACCCCCCAGGCGGCGAGCCGGACCCAGGCCGCCGGGTCGTTCACGGTCCAGGGCACGACGCGCAGCCCGGCAGCCTGCGCGCGCTCCAGGCGGGTGCGGGTCAGCTCGCGGTGGTGCGGCGACCAGGTTCCGCCGCCCTCCGCCAGAACCGTGCCCGGCAGCCGGCGCTGCCCGCCTCGCCAGGCCCGGGTGCTGCGGGCCGTGAGCCAGGCATAGGCCAAGTCCGGCCGGCGGCGGCGGAGGTGGCGCGGGCCGCGCCAGTCGAAAGATTGCACGGTGATGCGGCCGGCGGCCCCGGCCCGGCCCGCAGCCTCCGCCATGGCGTCGGCGAGCGCTTCGGGCGGGGCCGTCCAATGCGGCCGGTTCGGGAAGGTCTTGAGCTCGATGGTCCAGCGGGCCGCCGGGTGCAGCCGCAGCACGTCCAGCAGCGACGGCACGCGGGCGCCGTCGGCCGGGCGTTGCCGGGGGAAGCGCCGCCAGGTGCGGCTGCCGGGGCGCAGCCGGCCGACATCGAACGCATGCAGCTGGGCGTAGTCCAGGCCGTGCAGCAAGACCCTGCCGGGCCCGATCCACGCGCCCCCAGGCTCCCGGGCGAGGTCGGCCGATAGGAACGGGTCATGGCTGAGCACAACGACGCCGTCCCGGGTCATGCCAACGTCGATCTCGAATTCGCTGATGCCGTCCGCCAGGGCAGCTTGGAAGCCGGCAATGGTGTTCTCGGGATAGAGCGCCCGGGCGCCGCGGTGCCCGACGACGGCGACCGGCAAGCCCGCTCAGTCGTCTCCGCAATCGCAGCCCGGCGTCGGCCCGGTGTCGCCGCGGGTGACGTGGTGGTCCACCCACTCGGACACCAGGCGGCGCGCCTCGTTGATGGACGCTTCCGGATGGTGGATGCGGTACAGCACGGTGCAGGCGCGGAAGGCGTCCATGTCGGCGTTGCCGGTGGCGCGCAGCTCCCGGTAGGCCGTCACCACGGCCCGCTCGCAACGCCGCCCGATCACCGACTGCCCGCGTCCCACACACTTCTCCCAGCGCTGGCCCGACCGGGCCTGTTCCGGCAAGCTAAGCTGGCGTGACGCTGCCAGCAACCCTGCATCTTCGCAGCGTTTGCCGTCAGCCCCGCACCGCCTGCGCAATGGCCCGGCCGACGTCGGCGGTGCCTGCCTGGCCGCCCATGTCCCGGGTGCGCGGGCCGCCCTCGCGCAGCAGCGCCTCGAAGCTGCCGACGATGGCGCGTGCCGCTTCCGCCTCGCCCAGGTGGTCCAGCATCATGGCGGCCGACCAGATCTGCCCGATCGGGTTGGCGATGCCCTGGCCGGCGATGTCCGGGGCGGAGCCGTGCACCGGCTCGAACATGGATGGGTGCAGCCGCTCGGGGTTGATGTTGGCCGAGGGCGCGATGCCGATGCTGCCCGCCACCGCCGGGCCGAGGTCGGAGAGGATGTCGCCGAACAGGTTGGAGCCGACCACCACGTCGAACCAGTCCGGGTGCTGCACGAAGTGGGCGCACAGGATGTCGATGTGGTACTGCGCCGTCGCCACGTCCGGGTACTGCGCCCGCATCAGGTCGAACCGCTCGTCCCAGTAAGGCATGGTGATGGTGATGCCGTTGGACTTGGTGGCGCTGGCGACGTGGCGGCGCGGCCGGGTGCGCGCCAGCTCGAAGGCGTAGCGCATGATGCGGTCGACGCCGCGGCGGCTGAAGATGCTCTGCTGGCTGGCGAACTCGTGCTCGGTGCCCTGGTACATGCGTCCGCCGACGGAGGAGTACTCGCCCTCGGTGTTCTCCCGCACCACGATGAAGTCGATGTCGGCCTCGGTCCGCCCGGCCAGCGGCGTGCGCGCGCCCGGCATCAGGCGGCAAGGGCGCACCGAGGCGTACTGGTCGAAGCCGCGGCGGATCGGGATCAGCAGGCCCCAGAGCGAGACGTGGTCCGGCACGCCGGGCCAGCCGACGGCGCCGAGCAGCACGCTGTCATGCTCGCGCAGCTGGTCCAGCCCGTCCGCCGGCATCATCGCGCCGGTGCGCGCGTAGGTCTCGCAGGACCAGTCGTAATGGGTCGGGCGCAGGCTGAAGCCGAAGCGGGACGCCGCGGCGTCCAGCACCTCGAGCGCGGCGGGAACGACCTCCTGACCGATGCCGTCGCCTGGGATGACGGCGATCCTGTAGGTGCGGTCCATAAACAACTCCTCTGGCAAGGCCTGCTGATATCCGAAGCAAGGCTGGGCTCTGCCCAGACCCGCCAAAGGCCGGAGGCCTTTGGAAACCGTTTTGTTATACAAATGGAGTCCAGAGGCAGAGCCTCTGGCCTTGCTTTGGCCGGTCAATCCACCGCCTGCGGGCCGACCGACATACGGGCGCGGATTTCCGCCGCGACCCGGCCCGCCTCGTCCAGCGGCGTGCGCGGCCAGGGCGAGAAATCGTGCTGCAGCGGGCGCGCCTGGCCGGCTGCGTACAACGATTCGTGTAGGCGTCGCTGGCGCGGCGTGGCGCCGAGGCCGGTGATGAACACCAGCGCCTCGCCGCCGCACGCCTCGCAGGCCATTTCCGACGAGCCGCCGGTCACCACGATCGCGTCCGCGAGCGCGATGGTGGCGGCGTAGGGGTTCTCGCCCGGCTCGCCCCAGCGGTAGAGCAGGTGCATGCAGGGCGCCAGGCCGCTGGCGATGGCGTCCGTCGCCTCCTCGCCGGTGCGCCGGCTGGTGGTGGCGAGCACGGCGCCGCCGGCGGAGGCGGTCATGCGGGCCACCTGCCGCGCGAGCGCGTGGGCGGCGGCGGGGCCCCGCGCCCCCCCGTTCCCCCCCCCCCCCACCCCCCGGGCCCCGGGGCGCGGGCGGTGGGGCCCCCCGCCCC
>CAXTPP010000159.1:0-6962 GCA_964246185.1 uncultured Acetobacteraceae bacterium | reverse complement strand
GGGTGGGCCTGCGCGACCGGCTGGTGGCGGAGCTGCCGCGCTACGCCGCCGCCGCCGCCGCCGTGGCGCCGCTGGCCAACCTGCGCAACCGCGTGCCTGCCCTGGCCCGCCTGGGCGAGCGCGTGGCCGGGCTGTCCGCCGCCCGACCGCTGCCCGCGTGGCGGCGGGACCGGTTCCGCGACGCGGAGGCCGGCGCGGACGGGGACGTGCTGCTGCTGGCGGACACGTTCAACCGCTACTTCGAGCCGGAGAACCTGCGCGCGGCGGTGCGGGTGCTGCGCGCCGCCGGGTTCCGCCCCGAGGTGGCCAGCGCCGGCCGCCGGCCGCTGTGCTGCGGCAGGACGTACCTGTCCGCCGGCATGGTGGACCGGGCGCGCGGCGAGGCCCGGCGCACCCTGGCGGCGCTGGCGGGCAGCCGGCCGGTGGTGGGGCTGGAGCCGTCCTGCCTGCTGACGCTGCGCGACGAGTTCGGCTCCCTGCTGCCCGGCGCGGAGACCCGGGCGCTGGCGGAGCGGTCCATGCTGATCGGCGAGTTCCTGCAGCGCCACGCGCCCGGCCTGGCGCTGCGCCCGCTGCCGGGGACGGCGCACGTGCACGGCCACTGCCACCAGAAGGCGTTCGGCGCGTTCCCGGACGCGCTCGACTCGCTGCGCCGGGTGCCCGGCCTCGTCGTGCAGCCGATCGCGTCGTCCTGCTGCGGCATGGCGGGCGCGTTCGGCTACGGCGCCGAGACGCAGGACGCATCCCGCGCGATGGCGGAGGCCGGGCTGCTGCCCGCGGTGCGCGCGGCCGGGGCCGAGGACCTCATCGTGGCGGACGGCACGAGCTGCCGCCACCAGATCGCCGATCTGGGGCAGCGGCCGGCGGTGCATTCCGTCCGCGTCATCGACCGGGCCTTGCCGGCCTAGCGTGAACCAGCGTGAAATCGCCTCGATTTTGTCTCAATTTCATGATATGACGTGGGCATGGTCTCTTTCACCGGCCTTCTCGCGGCTGCCGCCGTTGTCGTTGCGCTCTCCGGTTGTGCGGTCGAGCCGCCGCCCGGGGTGAGCCCTGACCTGCTCGCCGCCGAGGTGAGCGCGGACCCGGCGCGCAGCCTCGACCTGATGCGGCAGCAGGGCGAGCGGTTCGCCCACGTGCCGTTCCTGGCCGGCAACCGCACCGAACTGCTGGTCAACGGCCCCGCCTCGTTCGCCGCCCTGGCGGAGGCGATCCGTTTCGCCCGGCAGCGGATCGACATGGAAAGCTACGAGTTCGACGACCAGGCGGGCGGCCAGTTCGCGGACCTGCTGCTGGCGGCGCGGCGGCGCGGGGTCGAGGTCAACCTGATCTATGACGCATGGGGCGCCCACGACACGTCCAACGCCTTGTTCGACCGGCTGCGCCAAGGCGGCGTGCGGGTGCTGGAGTTCAACCCGATGCGGCCGAACAGCCGGGTGCCGATCGACCTCAACGACCGCGACCACCGCAAGCTGCTCTGCGTGGACGGCAGCCTCGCCATCACCGGCGGCGTGAACATCAGCCGCGTCTACGAGAACCGTCCTGGCCCGACGCCGCCCGACCCGGACGACGAGGCGTGGCGGGACACCGACGTGCGCATCGAAGGCCCGGTGGTGGCGCAGTTCGAGCGTTACTTCATGGAGACTTGGCGGCGGCAGAAAGGCCCGCCCTTGGCAGAGCCGCCCGCCTCGCCGGGTCCGCTGCCGGGCGGCTCGTCCGTGCAGGCGATCGACGGCGCGCCCGACAACGGGCAGCCGCTGATCTATCGCACGCTGCTGGCGGCGATGGCGCTCTCGCGCAAGTCGGTGCATCTGACGACCGGGTTCTTCGTGCCGACGCCGGCCATGCTGCACGGGCTGGAGGCGGCGGCGCGGCGCGGCGTGGACGTGCAGGTCATCATGCCGGGCCGCAGCACCAGCGAGGCCGCGCTGGCCGCCGGGCGGGCCAACTATGGCGAGCTATTGCAGGCCGGCGTCAAGCTGCACGAATTCCAGGGGCGCATCCTGCACGCCAAGACGGCGGTGATCGACGGCGCCTGGTCGGCCGTAGGCTCCTCCAACCTGGACTGGCGCAGCACGGTCTGGAACAACGAGATCGACGCCATCATCCTCGGCGCCGGGTTCGGCACGCAGATGGAGGATGTGTTCCGCAAGGATGTCGCCGCGTCCAAGGCGATCGACCTGCAGGCGTGGCGCGGGCGCGGGCTGGGCGAGCGGGTGGATGAACTGAAGGCGGCGGTGGTGCGGGACTTGCTGTAGGATTTGTTGGTTTGGTGGCCTGGTGACCTCGTGGCCGCTTGGCCGCTTGGCGACGTGAATGATGGTTTTGACCATGGGCCAGCCGCCTGTATGAACGCAGTTCAGACCCTGGCGGCTGAACCATGAACGTGCCTCGTGACGATCCTGAGCATCGCCCGCATCGCCCGGCGACCACCGCGCGCCACCATGACCTGCATGGCCGCCTGGTGGCCGCCGCCGAGGCCGCGATGTCGGCCGCCGGGCTGGCCAGCCTGCGCGCGCGGGCCTTGGCGGATGCCGCCGGATGCTCGGTGGGCGCGATCTACGGCGTGTTCCCCGACCTCGATGCGCTGGCGCTGGCGGTCAACGGCCGCACCCTGGCGGCGATCGACGCCGCGATGAGCCAGGTCGCGTCCGGCGGGGACCCGGCGGAGCACCTCGTCCCGGCGGAGCACCTTGTGCAGATGGCGCTGTCCTATCTCGGCTACGCAGCCGCCAACCGGCAGCGCTGGACCGCCCTGTTCCAGCACCGCATGACGCAAGGCCAGCCCATCCCCGCCTGGTACGCCGAGCGGCTGCAGGCGGCGTTCTCCCACATCGAGCAGCCGCTCGCGGCCTTGATGCCGGAACTGCCGGGCGAGCAACGGACCCTGCTCGCCCGCACCCTGTTCTCCGCGGTGCACGGCGTGGTCGCGCTGGGCTTGGACGAGAAGCTGGCCGCGATGCCGATCAAGGCGCTGCGCGGGCAGCTGCGGACGGTGGTGGAGGCAGTCGCCCGTGGCTTGGCGGGATGACCGGCGAGCAGGGCCAAAGGCTGGGCTTTTGGAATCCGTTTATATAATCGAATGGTTTCCAAAGGCCTCCGGCCTTTGGCGGGTCTGGGCAGCGCCCAGCCTTGCTTTTGGCGTCAGGCCGCCGCCTGCTGCTCCGCCGCCATGCGCGTCGCGGCGGCGTAATCGATCTTGCCGCTGCCGAGCAGCGGCAGCGCCGGCGTCACGCGGATGATCCTGGGCACCGCGATCTCGGCCGCTCCCCTCGCCCGCGCATGGGCCAGCAAGGCTGCGCCCGCCGCGTCCGGCTGCGTCGTGAGCAGCACCAGCGCCTCGCCCTTGCGTCCGTCCGCAATGGCCACCACGGCGTGCGCCGCAGCGGGCCAGAGGCTGGCGGCCAGCGCCTCCGCCGCGGGCATGGACACCATCTCGCCCGCGATCTTGGCGAACCGCCTGGCGCGGGCCACGATGGTGACGAAGCGCTCGGAGTCCACCATGCAGATGTCTCCGGTGTCGTACCAGCCGTCGGCCAGCGGCTCCAGCACGCCGGGGGCCGTGGCCCGCAGGTAGCCCAGCATGACGTTCGGGCCTCGCACCACGAGCCGGCCGCCTTCGGCGATGCCCTCCACCGGGTCCAGCCGGTAGTCCATGCCGGGCAGCAGCCGGCCGGCCGCGCCCGGCTTGCTGTGCATCGGCGTGTTGAGCGCCAGCACCGGCGACGTCTCGGTGGCGCCGTAGCCTTCCAGCACCCGCACGCCGAACTTCTCGGCATACAGGCGCCGGGTCTCTTCGCGCAGCTTCTCGGCGCCGGAGAAGATGTAGCGCATGGCGTAGAAGTCGTACGGGTGGGCGAAGCGCGCCCAGCCGGCCAGGAACGTGTCGGTGCCGAACGCGATGGTGCTGTCGGTGTCGTAGATCAGCTCCGGCACGATGCGGTAATGCAGCGGCGACGGGTAGAGGAAGGTCCGCACCCCGGACAGCAGCGGCAGCAGGGTGGCCCCGGTGAGGCCGAACGAGTGGAACATCGGCATGGCGTTGAACACGCGGTCGGCCGAGTTGAAGTCCACCACCGCCGCCACCTGGGCGATGTTGGACAGGATGTTGCGGTGGCTCAGCGCCACGCCTTTCGGGCTGCCTTCGGAGCCGCTGGTGAACAGCACCACCGCCGGCCGGTCCGCGCCCACCCGTGCGCCCGGCAGGCGGCCCGCCAGCCGCGCGTCCGACCAGCCGCGCAGCTTGGCGGCGAGGCCGAGGCCGGCGCGCACGTCCTCCAGCCAGACGAAGCGGACCTGGCCCTCCATGCGCGCCACCGCCGGGCCGAGCTTGCCGCGCTCGACGAAGGCGCGCGACGACAGCACGGTGTCCACGCCCGCCGCGGCGCAGGCGGCGAGCATGCCCTCTGCGCCGGCGGAGAAGTTCAGCATCGCCGGCACCCGGCCCCAGGCTTGCAGCGCCATGAACGTCACCACCGCGCCGTTGGCGTTGGGCAGCATGACGCCGACCGTGCCGCCCAGCGGCGCGAGGCGGGCCAGGCGGCGGCCCAGCACCGCGGCCCCCAGCACCAGCCGGCCGTAGCTCATCGGCTCGCGCGCGATGTCCTCCACGATCGGCATGGCTGGGTCGAACCGGGCGCGGGCGTCCAGCAGGGCGCGGAACAGCGGGCGGCCGGTGTTGGCGGCCGCGAAGCCTGACTGCTCCATGACGCCGCCCAGCACCGCGCCGACGGCCCGGCGGCGCGACCGCCCGCGCAGCTCCGGGTCCACGGCGAGCGACACCGGCGGCAGCACGTGCAATGACAGGCGGGGCAGGGACAAACGGGGGAACCAGCCCCGCGGCACGCGCCCGCCCATGCGGGACAGCCGGGTGAACTGCAGGCCGTCAATGCGGACGGGGACGATGGCTGCGCCGGACTTGTCGGCCACCATGCCGGCGCCCTCGTACACCTTCATCAGCCCGCCCGTCTTGGTGATGCGGCCTTCGGGGAACACCACCAGCCTGGCGCCGCCCTGCACCGCGCGGACCATGGTCTTGGCGCTGAACGGGTTGGCCGGGTCCACCGGGAAGTGGCGCACCGCCGCCAGGAACGGCCGCGCCCACCAGCGCCG
Organism: uncultured Acetobacteraceae bacterium; assembly: GCA_964246185.1. Classification (GTDB taxonomy): domain Bacteria; phylum Pseudomonadota; class Alphaproteobacteria; order Acetobacterales; family Acetobacteraceae; genus LMUY01. The sequence goes on along the minus strand of CAXTPP010000159.1, from coordinate 1,850 downwards.
GGCGGTGTGGGAATCGACGGCGAACACCGGGCTGCCCGGCAGGAAGGCGGCCACGAAGCAGCCATCGGCGAAGCTCTGGTGGTTGACCACGTAGACCGTGCGCTGCGCCTCGCCGGGCAGGTTCTCCAGGCCGGACACGTCCACGCCGTGGAAGGTGGCGAAGTACCGGCGGAACACCGCCCGCAGCGTCTCCTGCGGCAGGATGCGGACGATCCAGCCCGCGACCAGCAGGTTGAGCCCGGCGCAGCCCATCAGGATGACCGCCGGGCCGATGCCGAGCAGGGCAAGCCCCGCGATCGCCACCGCGCCGGCCGCGATGGCGGCCGCGTTGACCACGTTGTTGGCCGCGACCATCCGCGCCTGCTCTGCCTTGGGCGAGCGTTGCTGGATGATGGCGTAGAGCGGCACGGAATACAGCCCGCCGCAGGCCGCGAGCAGCAGCAGGTCCGCCAGCATGCGCCAGCCGGCCAGGCTGTGCAGCACGGCGGGCACCGTGGCCAGCGCCGGCGCGTGGCGCGCCGCCAGGCCGAAATCCAGCAGGAACACCGACAGCCCGATGGCGGCGAACGGCACCAGCCGGGCCGACACCTCGCCGTGCAGCAGCCGCGAGCACAGCACGGAGCCGACGCCCACGCCGACCGAGAAGACGGCCAGCATGAGGGTGAACACCGGCGGGCCGGCGTGCAGGCCGTCGCGCACCAGCGTCGGCAGCTCGGCCAGCAGGATGGCGCCGATGGCCCAGAACCAGCTCAGCCCCAGCAGGGACAGCCACACCGGCCGGTTGGCCCGCGCGGCGGCCAGCAGCGCCACCGTCTCGCGCGGCAGCCAGCCCAGGCGCAGGCCCATGGCTTGCAAGTCGGGGGCGTGGGACGGGGCGCGCGGCACCAGCATCGCGCTGGCCACCCCGGCCACCGCCACGGCAAGCCCGGCGGCCGACACGATGACGGGGCCGTGCGGCAGCCCGAACAGGGCGCTGCCGGCGATGGTGCCCGCCAGGATGCCGAGGAAGGTGCCGGCTTCGACGAGGCCGTTGCCCGCCACCAGCTCGCGCTCGGCCAGGTGGCTGGGCAGGATGGCGTATTTCAGCGGGCTGAAGAACGTCGCCTGCACGCCGAGCCCGAACAGCACGGCGAACAGCATGGGCGTGCTGCCGAGCAGGAAGCCGGCCGCCGCCAGCGCCATCAGCGCCACCTCCGCCAGCTTGAGCAGCAGGATGGTGCGGGACTTCTCGAACCGGTCGGCGATCTGCCCGGCGGTCGCCGACAGCAGCACGTAGGGCAGGATGAACACGCCGCCGGCCAGCGGGACCAGCGCCGGGCCGGAGGAGTGCGCCGCCCGGAACAGGATCAACACCACGAGGGCGTTCTTGAACAGGTTGTCGTTCAGCGCGCCCAGGGCCTGCGTCAGCAGCAGCGGCGCGAGGCGGCGGGAGGCGAGCAGCGACATGGGATCAGTCCTTTACGCCTTCATGAACGCTGTTCGAGCCTCTTCGCCTCACGGCCCCGGCGACGATCCCGCGGCATCTGCCGCCACCCGCACCGCGACCTGCGCTGCCGCCCCGTCCGCGTCCTGGACCGACACGGTGTAGAAGCCTGGGCCGCCGGGCAGCCAGACGGTGCTGCGGCTGGCGGCGATGGAGGCGACCGGCGCGCCATCCACCTGGAACGACAGCGGGCGGCGGCCGCCGCTGGCGCGCAGCGGGATCGGGCCGTCGGCGGAGAGCACGGCCCCCGGCGGCGGGAACAGCACCTGCAGCGACGCCCTGGCTTCGACCGCCCTGGCTTCGACCGCCCTGGCTTCGACCGCCGGCGCCGGGGCGTCCTCGGCCAGGACGCCGCGCGGCGCGGGGG
>CAXTPP010000158.1:0-7048 GCA_964246185.1 uncultured Acetobacteraceae bacterium | reverse complement strand
GCAGGCGGCGGTGCACGCCGCCGAGGGCTAAGCCCGCCGCCCCCGGCGCGGCGGGCCTGGGGCTCGTCCGGGGCCGTGCGGTGCGGCGTGGCCGCATACTCGCGGGCCTTGCTCGGCGCGCTGCCGCGGGAGGGCCTGGCCGACCCGGTCATCCTGGCCGACGGCCGCACCCCGCCATCGCCCGGCGTGCGCCCGGCCTGGAGCATAGGGGATGCCGGCAGCGTGGACGGCCTGCTGCTGGCGGTGGCGCAGGAGGATCCCGATGTCGTGGTGATCCAGCACCAGCCCGGCCTGCTGCCCTGGCCGGCCCTGGCCCGGCTGGTCGATGCGCTCGCCACGGCGGGCCGGGCCGCGGCCGTCACGCTGCACAACACGCGCCATTTGCTCGAGGTCGCGGAGGCGGACCGGACGCAAGCCGTGCAGGCGATGGGCCGCGCCGCCCGCCTGCTGGTCCACACCGCGGCCGACGTGGCGCTGCTGGACGGCCTCGGCCTCGCCGCGACGCTGCTGCCGCACCCGGCGCCGCCGCCCGCCGCGGCGCCGGTCCGCCCGCTGCCGCCGGATGCGGCGCCGGTGATTGGCTGCACCGGGTTCTTCCTGCCGGACAAGGGCATCGGCGCGTTGATCTCGGCCGTGGCCAGGCTGCGGCGGCGGTGGCCGGCGGTCCGGCTGCGCCTGGTCAACGCGGAGTACCCCGACCCCAGCTCGGCCGCCGAGATCGCCGCCTGCCGCCGCCTGGCCCAGGCCGCGGGTCTGGACGTGGAGTGGCCCACCGGCTTCCTGCCGCTGCAAGGGCAGCAGGCGCTGCTCGGCGGCTGCGACCTGCTTGTGCTGCCTTACCAGCGGTCCAAGGAAGCCTCCAGCGCCGCCCTGCGCACCGCCCTCGGTTCCGGCGTCCCCGTCGCGGTCACGCCGCTGCCGCTGTTCGACGAGGCGGTAGACGCCGCGTTCCGCCTGCCCGGGTGCGACCCGGCCGCCATCGAGCTGGGCGTCGGCAGCCTGCTCGGCGACGCCGCACGCCGGGCGGCGCTGGCCGAGGCGGCGCAGGGCTGGCTGAACCGGGGGGCGCTGCCGGACGTGGCGCGCCGGCTGCACGGAATGCTGCTCGGCCTGGCGGCGCAGCGGTGCCTGGGCATTCCGCTGGACGGCTCGCGGTGGGAACCATGAGGGAACATTAACGCCGCAAGGCTCTGCCCTGCACCCGAAAGGGGATAGTCATCCCTGTGCCCCTTGATGCAAAGGCGTCCAGAGGACGACCGTCCTATGGCGGGGTGCGGGGCAGAGCCCCGCTCTTCCACTGTCGTCGCTTTATGTAGCGACATCGTCTATTTAATGATAGACATATCAGGAAACTAGGCAATCATTCCGACTTCGCTGAGTCTATTTTGCCATAATTAGGTCATGGGACATGATCTATCCTGCCTAGCCTCACCGTCCCAAGCGGGAGGCTCCATCAGCTTAACGGGTATGGCATACAGGATGTTGTCGTGCAGATAGCGGACCTGCGGAGCCTGCCGCCTGGCGAGGCGCTCGCCTGCGACATCTGCATCGTCGGCAGCGGGCCGGCCGGCGCCACCCTCCTCACCGAGCTCGCCGGCAGCGGGTTGAGCGTCATCCTGCTGGAAAGCGGCGGGCTGAAGCGCGACGAGCAGTCCGAACGGCTGAACGAGGTCGAGAACGTCGGCATGGAGCGGTTCGCCGACCAGACGCTGATGCGCGCCCGGGTGCTCGGCGGCACGTCGGACATCTGGACCGGCCGGTGCGCCCCGTTCGACGACATCGACTACCGGCGGCGCGCCTGGGTGCCGCACTCCGGCTGGCCGTTCGGCGCGGCGGAGTTGAGCCCGCATTTCGACCGGGCGTTGCGCCACCTGGGCCTCGGCCCCGGGGCGGACTACACCGGCGAGGGCTTCTGGCAGATCGCCCGGCGCACGCCGCCGCAGCCGCAGCTGGCGAACGAGAGCCTGCTGCCGTTCTTCTGGCAGTACAGCCGGGACGCGCGCCTGCGCTACCACGCCATGCGGTTCGGGCCGCAGCTGCGGCTGCTGGCTTCGGCGGCTTCGGGCGCGGGGCGGCGGGGCGACGCGCGCATCCTCGTCAACGCGACCGTGCTGCACATCGACACGGACTGGGCGGCGTCCAGGGTCGAGTCGGTCGAGGTCGCCAGCCCCGACGGCGGAAGCCGGACCATCAAGGCGTCGAAGGTGGTGCTGTGCGCCGGCGGGATCGAGAACGCGCGGCTGCTGCTGGCCTCCAACCGGATTGCGGCGGCGGGCTTAGGCAACGGCCACGACCTGGTCGGGCGGTTCCTGATGGACCACCCGCGCGGCTCCGTCGCGTCGTTCAAGCTGAAGGACTACGCCAGGCTGCGGCGGCACTTCGCCATCCACAACGTCCGCACGGAGCGGGGCAGCCACGTGTTCTACCAGGGCGTCAGCCTCAGCCCGGCGGCGCAGGAGCGCGAGGGCCTGCTGAACTGCGCCGCCTGGCTCACCGAGATCATCACCCCGGACGACCCGTGGAGCGCGCTGAAGCGCATGGCCGGCGCCCGGTCGATCAACCGGCAGGACATCGCGGCGCTGCTCGGCAATGTCGGCCTGCTCGCCCGCGGGGTGCACCGCCATCTGATGGTCGGCCATGGCTTGCCCAGGAAGGTGCTCGACCTCCGGCTGAGCTGCACCGTGGAGCAGCGCCCCGACCCGGCGAGCCGGGTGACCCTGGCGGACCGGGTGGACCGGTTCGGCATGCCGCTCTCGCGCATCGACTGGCGCATCGACGGCCAGGAGCAGCACACGGTCCGGCGCATGGCGGAGCTGGTCGGCGAGGGCTTGGGCAGGCTGCGCATGGACGGCCTGGCGCTGGACGACTGGGTGCGCGACGGCGACGGCTTCCCGCTGACGTTTCGGGACGCGGCGCACCCGACCGGCACGACCCGCATGGCCGACGAGCCGCGGCAGGGCGTGGTGGACCGGAACTGCCAGGTCCACGGGGTGCAGGGCCTGTACGTCGCGGGAAGCTCCACGTTCCCCACGTCGGGGCACGCCAACCCCACGCTGATGATCGTGGCCCTTGCAATCCGCCTCGCGGACCACTTCAAGCAGCAGCAAGTGCAGGGCGTCCGGGCGGTCGCGGCTAACGTTTAAGTCACGCATTCGTCAGATATAATTGTGGGGTTGTCGCGCCGAATCTGCATCCGGTGCGCGGCGCGGCAGGTTAAACCATGGCGGCGGCGCGAGCTGCTGGGAGTTGAGCGTCCGGGGAAACTGGGCGGTCTTGGGACGTCACACACTCGAGAAGGCATTTCGATGATTGAGCACAACCAGTTGACCAACCTCGCCATGGAGGCGCTTCAACGCCGCGCGATGTTCAAGAAGGCCGGCACCGGCCTCGCGGGCGCCGTGGCGCTCGGGATGCTGTCCGGGACCAGCCTGTCGTCTCCCGCCGAAGCTGCCACGACGCCGAACCCGGTGACAGGCGCGCCGACTCAGCTGGACGTGAACATCCTCAACTTCGCCCTTAACCTCGAGTACCTCGAGGCACAGTACTACATCAACGCGCTGACCGGCACGGGCCTGTCCGCCAACGACCTGGCTGGCGGCATTCCCGTCAACGGCGTCTATCCGACGGCAGGTGCCGTCCCGGTCGCCGCCGGCATGACGGCGGTGCCGTTCGTGACGCCGATCATCCAGCAGTTCGCGCAGACGATCGCGGCGGACGAGCAGGCGCACGTGCGCTTCATCAAGACCGCCCTGGCCGGCAACGGCGCTGCTCCGGTTGCAGCTCCTTTGCTGGACGTGACGGCCGGAACGGTCGCCGCTCCCGGCGCATTCACCAAGCTGGGTCAGGCCGCCGGGTTCATCACCAGCTCCCAGGTCTTCAACCCCTACGCGGACGAGATCAACTTCCTGCTCGGCGCTTACGTCTTCGAGGACGTGGGCGTGACGGCCTATGGCGGAGCTGCCGCGCTGATCTCCCAGCCCAGCGCGCTCGTCCAGTACGCTGCATCCATCCTGGCGGTCGAGGCCTACCATGCCGCCACGATCCGCACCCTGCTCGCCATCCTGGGCGGCGGGTCGGCAACGGATGCGATCTCCAACGTGCGTTCCATGGCGTCCAGCGGCTCCGCCGCCGGTACTGCCAATGGCGATGACTTTGGCACGTTCGACACGAAGGCCAACGTCGCAGTGGTCGCACCGCTCGATGGCAACGCGCTGACCTATCGCCGGTCGGTGAGGCAGGTGCTGAACATCGTCTATGGCTCCGCCAACGCGACCTCGGGCCTGTTCTTCCCGAACGGCCTGAACCAGCAAGCCGGCCAGACTGGCTTCGCCTAAGCCTCGCCTTCTAGCGCGGGCGGGCGGCAGTCCCGCCCGCCCGTCCGCGTGGCGGCTGAATAATCCGGCGGCGGATTGCAGCACCTTTGCTTGATAAGCCTGGTTCAACGGCGGCGTGTGCGAGTGGTAGTCTCCCACCGCTCGCATCAGGTCTCCACCGGTCTCATCCAGGTAAACCCGCATGATCAGCCCGGCGGCGGCGATGTTGTAGCACGCCCGGCCCAGCAGATTCCGCCTGACGAGGGATTCGGGCGTGCCGGTGTAGCGCGACAGCGCCGGAAGCCACCGGGTGTTGACCTGCATCACCCCCAAATCCTGCGACCCATCCGTGTTCAGGTGAGCGGTCCCGACCGCTCCGCCCTCGACGGCGTGGATGGATGGCAGAACCCGCGGCGGCAGATTATATAGCGAGGCAACCAGTGCCATGCAGGCCAGGAAGGGAACCGCCATCAGGCCTTCCCGCCGCTGGCCCGATCCCAGGAACGACCATGACCGAGCCTGACCGCACCTGCCGCGACGCCGGCTTCACCCTGCTCGAAATCCTGGTGGTGATCGCCATCCTCGGCCTGCTGATCGGCCTGGTCGCTCCCGCCGTGCTGCGCCAGCTGGGCGGCGCGCGGGTGTCCATCGCGCGCCAGTCGATCGAGCGGCTCGGCTCCGTGCTCGACCTCTACAAGCTGGACATCGGCTCCTATCCGACGACCGAGCAGGGGCTGGCCGCCCTGTCCGCCCAGCCCACTGGCGTGTCCAACTGGAACGGCCCCTACGTGAAGGTCAGCACGACGCTGGTGGATGCCTGGAACCACCCGTACAGCTACCGCGAGCCGTCGCAGCGCAGCGGGCACGACTATGATTTGTGCTCGCCGGGTCCGAACAACTCGACCGGGGACGGGCAGATCTGCAACCCGTAAAGCAAGGCTGGGCTTTGCCCAGACCCACCAAAGGCCCGAGGCCTTTGGAAACCGTTTTATCAAACAAAGGATTCCAAGGGCCCTGCCTTTGGCGGAGTCCAGAGGCGAAGCCTTTGGCCTTGCTTGCTTGACGGTCACGCGCCCTAACGCGGCGCGCCCAGCGAGCGGCGCAGATAGGCGTTCGGGTCGGCCGAGCCGGATTGCGGCAGCGACTCCAGCTGCTGCTGCACGGCGGCCGACTCGCTCAGCTGGTCGCGCAGATCCTCGGTCAGCGAGCGTGCGTCGCGCTGGTCGTGCACCACGTGCGGGGTGATCAGCACCAGCAGCTCCGTGCGGGCGCGGACGTTGTTCTGCTGGCCGGCCAGCGCGCCGAGCAGCGGGATGTCCTTCAGCCAGGGGATGCCCTGGTTCTGCTTGGAGTCCGAGTCCTGGATCAGCCCGGCCAGCCCGACTGTCTGCCCGTCCTGGATCACCACGCGGGAAGTCACGCTGCGCTCGTTGAAGGTGGGGGAGTTCACGCCCGCGGTGGTCACGGCGGCGGCCACGTTGCTCACCTCCTGCGCGATGTCCAGCGTCACCAGGCCGCCGCTGTTCACGCGGGGCGTCACCTGCATGATGACGCCGGTCTGCTGGTAGTTGATGGAGTTCACCACCGGCGCGCCGGACGCGATGGTGCTTTGCGAGGTCTGGCTCAGGTAGGGCACCAGCGCGCCCACCTCCAGCCGCGCCGCCTGGTTGTCCAGCACCAGCAGCTGCGGCGATGACAGCACGCGCACCTTGGTGACCGATTGCAGGGCGTTGAGGGCGAAGGTCGTGTTGCTCGGCCCGGTGAGCACGAAGCCCGGAAAGCCGGTTGCGAACGCCGCCGCGCCCGCGCCGAAGGACAGCGCGCCCTGCAGCCCGGACTTGAAGAAGAACTGCGTGCCGTAGGCCAGGTTGTCGTTCAGGTCCACCTCGGCGATGGTCGCGTCGATGCGGACCTGCAGCGGCAGGATGTCGAGCTTGCGCAGCATGGTCTCGACCGTGTCGTTCTCCTGCGGCGTGGCGTAGATCAGCAGGGCGTTGGTCTGGGAGTTCGGGATGATCCGCATCCCGTCCGGCGCGTTGCCGCCGTTCTCCGTGGGATCGAGCCCGCCGAGCAGGGGGTTGCCGCTGGCGGGCGCCGCTGGCGCCGGGGCCGGCGTGGTGCCGCTGCGCTACGCCAGCGCCGAGGACCTCGCCAAGACGCTGCAGCCCTTCGTGCAGAACGGCGGCCGCATCGCCGCCGACGCCGGCCGCAACGCCCTGGTCGTGACCGGCGACCCGGCGACCCGGCAGACGCTGGCGGCGCTGATCCAGGCGTTCGACATCAACGTCCTGGCCGGGCAGTCCTACGCGCTGCTGCCGGTCACTTCGGGCGACCCCAAGGACTTCGCCTCCGCCATGCAGGACGCCATCCGCGGCGCGGGAGGCGCGCTGTCCGGCGTGGTGCGGGTGATCCCGATGGCCCGCATCGGCGCGGTGCTGGTGGTGTCCAGCCAGCCGAAGTACATCGACGAGACAAGGCGCATCTACCGCCTGGTGGAGCGCAAGCAGCGGCTGACCCTGCGGTCCTGGCACGTGTACTACCTGCAGAACAGCCGCAGCAACGACACCGCCTACGTGCTGCAGCAGGCGTTCACGCCCAACAACGTCACCGCGGTGCCCACGCCCGCCGGCGGCGCGGTGCAGAACGGCATCCAGTCGCAGCAGGCGAGCGGCGGCTTCGGGAACTCCGGCGGCGGCGGCGTTGGCGGCGGGATCGGCGGCGGCGGCGGCGTTGGC
>CAXTPP010000157.1:0-7112 GCA_964246185.1 uncultured Acetobacteraceae bacterium | reverse complement strand
TGCCGCTCGCGATCTACAGCGCCCTGCAAAGCCCCGGCGGCGAGGCGACCGCCGGCCTCGCAGCCCCCGCGACGGGCGCGAAGCCGTCGCAGCCCGGGGCAGTCACGCCGGCAACCGGCCAGTCATCGTCGGCTCCCGGCATCAGCGGCGCACCGGCGAGCGCGCCCACCGCGGTGACGGTGCCGAACGTGCCGGTCGCACCCAACGCCGGCGCGGCAGGCAACTCGGACGTGGCGAACAGCTCAGCCCTGGCCGGGGTAAGTTCCGCTCCGCAGTCGGACAACGGCGGCCAGGCTCCGACCTCTGCGCCCGGCATGGCGGCCGGCACCCCGGCGCCCACCGCTTCGGCCCCGGCAAAACCCGACTCGGCGCCGATCAGCAACGACTGAACCACCGGCCTTGCAGTCCCGCAGGGCAGCGGCGAAGCTCCATCCGGGCGTGGCGCACGCCCATCGACGAGGAGCGTTGCCATGCCGGAAGCCTTCATCTGCGACGCCGTCCGCACTCCGGTCGGACGTTACGCCGGGGCGCTGAGGGACATCCGGACCGACGATCTCGGTGCAATCCCGCTGCGGGCCTTGATGGGCCGCAACCCCGGCGTGGACTGGGATGCGGTGGACGACTTGTACTACGGGTGCGCCAACCAGGCCGGCGAGGACAATCGCAACGTCGGGCGCATGGCGTTGCTGCTGGCGGGGCTGCCGGCCAGCGTGCCGGCCGCCACCATCAACCGGCTGTGCGGCTCGGGGCTGGACGCGGTCGGCACGGCGGCGCGGGCCATACGCTCCGGCGACGCCGAACTGGTCATCGCCGGCGGTGTCGAGAGCATGACCCGGGCGCCGTTCGTGCAAGGCAAGGCCGCGGAGGCGTTCAGCCGGTCGGCTGAGATCCATGACACCACCATCGGCTGGCGCTTCGTCAACCCGCTGCTGAAAGCGCAGTACGGCGTCGATTCCATGCCGGAGACGGCGGAGAACGTGGCGCAGGACTTCCAGGTCAGCCGCGCCGACCAGGATGCGTTCGCCCTGCGCAGCCAGCAGCGCGCCGCCGCCGCGCAGGAGGCCGGGTTCTTCGCGCGGGAGATCACCCCCGTCACGGTGCGCACGCGCAAGGGCGAGACGGTGGTGGACCGGGACGAGCACCCGCGCGAGACCAGCCTGGAGGCCTTGGCCAAGCTGAAGGCGCCGTTCCGCAAGGAAGGCGGCAGCGTCACCGCGGGCAACGCATCGGGCGTGAACGACGGCGCCGCCGCGCTCATCATCGCCAGCGAGGCCGCGGCCCAGCGCCACGGCCTCACCCCCCGCGCGCGCGTGGTGGCCATGGCGACCGCCGGGGTGCCGCCGCGGATCATGGGCATGGGTCCGGAGCCTGCCACCCGCAAGCTGCTGGAGCGCACCGGGCTGACCCTGGCCGACATCGACCTGATCGAGCTGAACGAGGCGTTCGCGGCCCAGGGGCTGGCGGTCATGCGTCAGTTGGGCCTGCCCGACGATGCGGAGATGGTCAACCCGCACGGCGGCGCCATCGCGCTCGGCCATCCGCTCGGCATGTCCGGCGCGCGGCTGGCGCTGACGGCGGTGAACGCGCTGGAGCAGCGCGGGCAGAAGCTGGCCGTGGCGACGATGTGCATCGGCGTCGGCCAGGGCATCGCGGTGCTGATCGAGCGCATCTGACGCGGCCGGCCTATGCGGGCGGCAGCGCGCGGTCCTGCCGCATGGCGGCCGCACCGCCCGCCACCGCGTCCCAGGCGGCCTGGGCCAGCTTTTTGCGGTTGGCGAAGTCCTTTGGGTCCAGCGGGGGATGCAGCAGCACCGTCGCCCGCATGCCGCGCCATCGCGCCAGCTGCCAGAAGTGGCTGGCCAGGTTCATGTCGCCGTACCAGGCGAACACGGCGCGGGTGCTGCGCCGTGTCGGCAGCCCGGCCAGGCGGTCATAGGCGACGGAGACCGGCTGGATCAACGGCGGGTCGCTGCCCTCGTTTATGAAGAACGGGCTGTTGCCCTCGGCCACGGAGAAGAAGGCCGTGCGGAACGGCATGACCCGGCCGCCGTCCGAGCTGGTGCCCTCCGGGAACAGCAGCAGGTCGTCACCGGCGCTGAGGCGGGCGCGCATGGCATCCCGCTCCCGCCCGGTGGCGCCCCGGGTGCGGCTGACGAACACGGTGCGGCCGAGCCGCGCGATGAGGCTGACGCCGGGCCAGCTTGCGACCTCGCCCTTCGAGACGAAGCACGCCTCCAGCCGGCCGCCGAGCACCAGGATGTCCAGCCATGAGCAGTGGTTGGCGGCGTAGATCACCCGCCGGCCGGTGTGGTTGGCCGCGGGTGCGCCGATGACCCGCACCCGCAGCCCGATCAGCCGCGCGAACACCGACCAGTAAACCCGGGCGAACGCCACCTTCGCACGCCCCGGCAGCAGCAGCAGCGCCGCCTGCACCGGGCAGGCGAGCAGCGTCCAGCACAACGCCGCGACACCCCGGCGCACGACCCGCAGGTTGCCCAGCACGCGGCGGCCGAGCGGGATGCTGTCCGGCCACAACGTGCCGGGCGCCTGCTGCGGGGCGAGCGGCAGGCGGGGCCGGCGTGTGCGCGAAAGGCTTCGCTGGGCTGGCATGGCCACCGAATACGCTCGGCCACGGTGCAGGACAATCACCGGGAGATGGGTGCTGCGCCTCGTTCTGGCCACGCTGACCGGCTAAGGTTGCGCCATGCAGCGCGGCCGCCTCCTCCAACGCATGGCCTTCCTGGCCGTGGTAGTCATGCTTTGCCAGCCGGCTTGGGCCGCCGACCCGCAGCCCTACGCCACCACCATCGCGCCGACCGGCGACAGCGGCATCGACGCGGCGCTGAAGGGCAGCTCCAGCCTGCTCTCCCTGCAAAAGAACGCGCCGGTGGGTCCGTTCGCCCTCGTGACCCGGGCGCAGGGCGACGTGGGCCGGCTGCAGGCCGCGATGCGCAGCTTCGGATACTACGCGGCCAGCGTGGCGGTGTGCATCGACGGCCAGCCTGCGGACGATCCGGGGGTGCCGGACGCGCTGGCCGCCAAGCCCGCCGGACAGGCCGCCGCGGTGACGGTGACGGTGGAGCGCGGCCCGCTGTTCCACCTGCGCCGGGTCACGGTGGAGGGGCCGGTGGCGGCGGCGGACCGCGCCAAGCTGGGCATCGCGCCCGGTGACCCGGCGGTCGCGTCCAAGGTGCTGGCCGCCCAGGGCAGCCTGCTCGCGGCGTTGCAGGGCACCGGCCATCCGCTGGCCAAGGTCAGCGACCCCGACGCGGTGGAGACGCCGGGCGAGCACGTGATCGACATCACCTTCCACGCCGACCCGGGGCCGCGCGTCGATCTCGGCGCCATCACGGTGAACGGCCTCAAGGTGACCAACGACCGCTACGTGCGCCGCCGGCTGCTGGTGCACCCCGGCGAGCTGTACGACCCGGCGGCGATTGAGCGCGCGCGGCAGGACCTGGCGGCCAGCGGCGTGTTCTCCTCAGTGAACGCCGCCGTCCCGAACCAGCTGGCGCCGGACGGCACCATCCCGCTGGCGTTCACCGTGGCGGAGCGGCCGCGCCACGCCATCGCCTTCAACGTGGCCTACTCCACCGACACCGGAATCCTCGGCGGCGCCACCTTCACCTACCGCAACGTGTTCGGCAACGCGGAGACGCTGACCTTCGGCGCGGCCTTGACCCAGGCGGAAGTCAATGCGGCGATCCAGCAGCCCGGCTACGACTTCAACGTCACCTTCACCCAGCCGGACTGGCGGCGGCCCGACCAGTCGCTGACCTGGAACGCGGCCTACCTGAAGGAGAACCTGTATGCCTATAGCCGGAGCGCGGAGCTGGCCGGCGTCACCCTGAGCCGCAAGCTGACCAACCAGGTCAGCGCGTCCGTGGGGGTGAGCGGCGTGCAGGAGCAGGTGATCCAGCAGGGCGTCACGCAGAGCTACGAGCTGGCGCAGCTGCCGCTCGGCCTGACCTACGACAGCACCGGGCCGGACGGGCTGTTCAACCCGACCCACGGCGTCAAGGGCAACCTGGAGGTGACGCCGACGGAGCCGTTCGGCGGCATCAGCTCCTTCTTCACGCTCGTGCTGCTCACCGGCTCCACCTACGTCAACCTGGCCGCCGCCGATGGCCGCAGCGTGATCGCAGTGCGCGGGACGGTCGGCTCCTCGCTGGGCGCGACCACGTTCCAGATCCCGCCCGACCAGCGGTTCTACGCCGGGGGCAGCGGCACGATCCGCGGCTACGCCTACCAGGCGGCCGGGCCGCAGTTCCCCGGCTACCGCCCGATCGGCGGCAGCTCGTTGACGGCGGGCACGGTGGAGTACCGCCAGCGCTTCGGCCAGAGCTTCGGCGCGGCGGCGTTCATCGACGCGGGCCAGGTCGGCGCCGGCTCCGCGCCGTTCGCCGGCACGCTGTTCGAGGGCGTGGGCGTGGGCGGGCGCTACTACACGTCCATCGGGCCGATCCGCGTGGACGTCGCGGTGCCGTTGCAAAAGCGGCGCAAGGATCAGATCGCTCAGTTATACATCGGGTTGGGACAGGCATTCTGATGCGCACCGCACTGCGAATCCTCGGCTGGCTGCTGGGCGTGCTGGTGCTGATCCCAGTGCTCGCCCTGCTGGCGGCGGTGCTGCTGCTCAACATCGACCCGGGCCGCCGCCTGGTGGAACGGCTGGCGGGCCAGCTCACGGCCGGGCAGGTGCGGATCGCAGGCCTGGGCGGGCGCTTCCCGGACGCGCTGCGGCTGCGGCACGCCGAGGTGCGGGACACCATGGGCGCCTGGCTGACGCTGGACGACCTGGCGCTCGACTGGTCGCCGCTGGCGCTGCTGCACCGGGAGGCGCGGGTGAACCTGCTGCAGGCCGGGCGGGTGGTGGTGGCCCGCCTGCCCGTCGCGTCCGCCCCGGCCAAGCCGACGCCGGCGAATAGCAAGCCGTTCAGCCTGCCGGTGCGGGTGAGCGTGGCGGCGCTGCACATCGTGCGGGCGGAGGTGGGCGAGCCGGTGGCCGGCGTGGCGGCGGTGCTGGCGCTGGACGGCAGCGCGCACCTGGCCTCGCTGCAGGACGGCGACCTGGACGTGACGATCGACCGGCTGGACAGCCCGGGCAGCTATGCGGTGCGCGGCCGCATCGACCCGGCCTCGCTCGACGCCGGGCTGAGCGCGACGGAACCGGCGCACGGGTTCGTAGCCTCGGTCGCCAAGCTGCCGGATCTGGGCGCGATCGACCTGCAAGGCAGCGTGGCCGGGCCGCGCACGGCGGAGCGGACGACGGTGCAGCTCTCCGCCGGGCCGCTGCGGGCCAGCGCGAACGGCACGGTGGACATCGCCGCGCAGGCGGCGGACCTGGACGTGACGGCCAACGCGCCCGCGATGACGCCGGCGCCCGGCTTGTCCTGGCAGTCCGTGGCGCTGGACGCCCATGTGCACGGCCCGTTCGCCAAGCCGGACGCCACCGGCACGCTGCGGCTGGCCGGGCTGGAAACGGGCGGGGCCGCCATCGCGTCCCTGTCCGCCGACCTGCAAGGCAACCAGGGCGCGGCAAGCCTGCACGCGACGGCGGCCGGCGTGCGCATCCCCGGGCCGAAGCCCGACCTGCTGGCCGCCAGCCCCGTCGCGCTGCAAGCCGACGTCCGGCTGGACAGCCCGGCGCGCCCGGTGACGTTCAGCCTGTCGCATCCCCTGCTGCAGGCGCACGGCACCGCGGACACGGCCGGCGTCATCAAGGCGCACGTGGACCTGGCCGCGCCGGATTTGCAGCCGCTGGCCGCAGCGGGCGGCGTGGACCTGCAAGGGCGCACCCAGCTGGCAGTGGACGCGGCGGTGGCGAACGGCGTCACCGACATCAAGCTGGACGGGACGGTCGGCGTCACCGGGGGGCTGTTCCCCGTCCCCGCCCTGCTGGGGGATGCCGCCAGGCTGGGCGTCACGGCCTCGCTCGCGGGCGGGGACATCACGCTCAGCCGGGCGGAACTGGACGGCCGGGCGCTGACCGTCGCGGCCAGCGGCACCGACAGGGCCGGCCTGCTGGACCTGCAGTACAAGGTCGGCCTGGCGGACCTGGCGGCGCTCACCCCCAAGGCGGACGGCGCGGCCACCCTCACCGGCACCGCCAAAGGGCCGGCGGACGACCTGGCCGTGGCGGCGACCCTGGCGGGCGATGTCGGGACCAAGGGCGTGGCGCGCGGCCCCATCCAGGTGGCGGTGGACGCCACGGGGCTGCCCGGCAAGCCCGCCGGGAGCGTGACGGCGCAGGGCATGCTGGAAGGCGCTGCGCTCAACCTCGCCCTGCACGCAGACCGCGGCGCGGACGGCACGCTGCACGCCACCATCGACCGCGCGGACTGGAAGAGCCTGCACGCCGAGGGCGCGGTGGCCATGGCGTCCGGCGCGCCGCTGCCGGAGGGCAAGATCAGCCTGCGCATGACCCGGCTCGACGATTTGCGCCCGTTCATCGGCCAGCCGGTCAGCGGCAGCGTGACGGCGGAGGCCGAGCTGGCGAACGGGGCGGCCAAGCTCGACCTGCAAGCCAGTCACGCCGGCATCCCCGGCAGCTCCGTCGGCCGCGCCGTGCTGGCGGCCCGGGTGACGGACCCCACGGCGCACCCCGCCGTCGCGGCCACGCTGGATGCGGAGGGGATCGAGGCCGGCGGCATCGGCGGCTCGGCCAAGCTGGCGGTGAACGGGCCGGAGGACGCGCTGACGCTGCGGCTGTCGGCGGCGCTCACCAACCTCGCCGGCGCCGACGCGGCGGTGACGGCGGCCGCGTCCCTGAACCTGCCCGGCAAGACAGTGCAGCTGGGCGCGCTGACCGCGGACTGGCACGGCGAGGCGCTGCGGCTGCTGGCGCCCGCCCGGGTCAGCTTCGGCGACGGCGTGGCGGTGGACCGGCTGCGCCTGGGCCTGCAGCAGGCGGTGCTGGAGCTGGCCGGGCGGATCACCCCCACCCTGGCGCTCACCGCCAGCCTGCGCGGCGTGACGCCGGACCTCGCCAAGCCGTTCGCCCCCACGCTGGACGCCGCCGGGGACATCGGTGCGGACGCCAAGCTGGCCGGCACCCCCGCCGACCCGAGCGGCACGCTGCGGCTGACAGCCTCCGGGGTGCGGGTGCGCTC
>CAXTPP010000156.1:0-7116 GCA_964246185.1 uncultured Acetobacteraceae bacterium | reverse complement strand
CATGTGCCGACAAGTATGGCGCCAAATACGACCGGGCGGTGACCTGCCTGGTGAAGCACCGCGACGCGTTGCTGACCTTCTACGACTTTCCTGCTGAGCACTGGGATCATCTGCAGACATCGAACCCGATCGAGAGCGTGTTCGCCACGGTGCGACATCGGACGGTGCGGACCAAGGGCGCGCTGTCCCAGGACACTGCCAGGTTGATGGTGTTCAAGCTGGTGACCGCCGCCGCGAAAACCTGGCGCCGGCTGAAGGGCGAAAATCAGTTGCCCAAAGTCGTCCAGGGCGTCACGTTCACAAACAGCTCGAGGTCATCAACACGCCAGCGCAGAACGCCGCCTGATCACGCCATCACCCAAATTCGAGCATAGCTCGGGTGCCCGACCGGTGACTCCAATCCGCAAGACCGAAGAGACACTGTCCTGCCCCGCCTTGACGCTAAATGGGCGTTGACGGACTTACATGGGAATGAGAGGGTCACATCAATTCGCCGCCCAAACGGTGCGGCATACTCGGGAGGACTGCATTTGCCCCGCCATTTCCACGGCCTGCGCCTGGTTGCCGCGACCGCTGCTCTGTCAGTCGCCGGAGTCGCGGCCGCGTATGCCGACGCCACCATCACCATCGCCACCGTGAACAACGGCGACATGGTGGTGATGCAGAAGCTGTCGGCGCAGTTCGAGCAGCAGCATCCCGACATCCACCTGAAATGGGTGGTGCTGGAGGAGAACGTGCTGCGCCAGCGCGTGACGACGGACATTGCGACCAAGGCGGGGCAGTTCGACGTGCTGACCATCGGCAACTACGAGGTGCCAATCTGGGCCAAGCAGGGCTGGCTGCTGCCGATGGATACGCCGGCTTCCTACGACGTGGGCGACCTGCTCAAGCCTGTGCGCGACGGGCTGACGTACAACGGCAAGCTATACGGGCTGCCGTTCTATGCCGAGAGCGCCATGACGTATTACCGCAAGGACCTGTTCCAAAAGGCCGGCATCACCATGCCGGACGCGCCGACCTACGCGCAGATCCGCGAGTACGCCGACAAGATCACCGATAAGCCGAACCAGATTTATGGCATGTGCCTGCGCGGCAAGCCGGGCTGGGGCGAGAACATGGCCTATCTCACCTCGCTGGTGGATGCGGAAGGCGGCCAGTGGTTCAACGAGCAGTGGAAGCCCACCATCAACACGCCGGCCTGGAAGACGGCCATCAGCTACTATGACGACATCATGAAGGCCGACGGCCCGCCCGGCGCCACGTCAAACGGGTTCAACGAGAATCTGGCGCTGTTCTCCAGCGGCCATTGCGGCATGTGGATCGACGCGACGGTGGCCGGTGGGCTGCTGTTCGACAAGAAGCAGTCGCAGGTGGCGGACAAGGTGGGCTTCGCGCCCATGCCGACGGGCAGCTTCAAGGGCGGCCCGACCTGGCTGTGGAGCTGGAACCTGGGCATTCCCACGTCCACCAAGCAGGCGGATGCGGCCAGGACGTTCGTGACCTGGGCCACTTCGAAGGACTATATCCAGCTGGTGGCGAAGGAGAACGGCTGGGTGTCGGTGCCGCCGGGCACGCGGCAGTCCACCTATGACAACCCCGACTACAAGCAGGTCGCGCCGTTCGCGTCCTTCGTGCAAAATGCGATCGCCGTGTCCAACTCGCAAGGGCAGACGGAGCACCAGCGACCGTATACCGGCGCGCAGTTCGTGGCGATCCCGGAGTTCCAGGGCATCGGCACGCAGGTCGGCCAGACAATGGCCGCCACGCTGACCGGGCAGAGCACGGTGGACGAGGCGCTGAAGACAGCCGAGGCGTCCACCCAGCGCACCATGACGCAAGCCGGCTACCCGAAAAAATAGCATGTCAGCCACGACCCTCGCCCGCGGTGCGGAGGCGGCTGCTGCCAAGCCTCCTGCTGCCAAGCCTCCTGCATCCAAGCGCGGGACTGGGTCGTGGCTGGTGATGCCTTCGGTGCTGGTGCTGCTGCTGTGGATGATCGTGCCGCTGGCGCTTACGCTGTGGTTCTCTTTTCAGTATTACAACTTGATCAGCCCGGAGACGGCCGGGTTCGCCGGGCTGGAGAACTACCGCTTCCTGGTGACGGAACCGGATTTCTGGGTTTCGCTGCGCAACACGTTGGTGCTGCTGGCTGCCGTGCTGATCATCACCGTGGGATTCGGCACGTTGCTGGCCGTGCTGTTTGACCAAGACTTCCCGGGCCGCAACATCGCCCGGGTGCTGGCGATCTCGCCGTTCTTCATCATGCCGACGGTCAGCGCGCTGATTTGGAAGAATCTACTGATGCACCCGATCTACGGCGTGCTGAGCGCGGTGGCGCGGGCGGTCGGCGTGGAGCCGGTAGATTGGTTCGCGCAGTTCCCGCTCGCCTCCGTCATCGGCATCGTGTCGTGGGAGTGGCTGCCGTTCGCGCTGCTGATCCTGCTGACGGCGGTGCAGTCATTGAGCCACGAGCAGCGGGAGGCGGCGCGCATGGACGGCGCCGGCATCGTGGCGCAGTTCGTGTTCATCACGCTGCCGCATCTGTCGCGTGCGATCAGCGTGGTCATCATGATTGAGACGATCTTCCTGCTGACAGTGTTCGCGGAGATCTTCGTGACCACCGCCGGCGGACCCGGCAACGCAACGACCAACCTGGCCTTCCTGATCTACGCCAAGGCGCTGCTGCAATACGACATAGGCGGCGCCTCAGCCGGCGGCGTGGTGGCGATTATTCTGGCAAACATCGTGGCCTTCTTTCTGGTGCGCAGCATCGCGCGCCGGCTGGAGGTCTAGGGTGACGGACCGTAAGCTTCGCGGGGCTCTGCCATGCATCCGTAAGGGGACAGTCGTCCCCTTTACCCCTTTAACCCAGGTGTCCAGAAGACGACTGTCCTCCGGCGGGGTCCGGGGCAGAGCCCCGGCTTTCGCTTCCTAAAATGCGCGCCACCCTCCTCCAACGCATCTTGGCCACAATAGTAGGCTGGACCGTGGCGTTGCTGCTGTTCTTTCCCATCGCGTGGATGGCGCTGACCAGCTTCAAGCAGGAGGTTGCAGCCATCACGCCGGGTCTGTTCTTCTCCCCCACGCTCGACTCCTATCGGGACGTGCTGGCCAGGGCGGACTACCTAAGCTTCGCGTTCAACAGCGTGGCCGTGTCGATCGGCGGCACCGTTCTGGCGTTGGCGCTGGCCATCCCGGCCGCTTACTCGATGGCGTTCTTCCCGACCAAGCGAACCCGCGGCACGCTGCTTTGGATGCTGTCCACCAAGATGCTGCCGCCGGTGGGCGTGCTGGTGCCGATCTACCTGCTGTTCCGCAGCTCCGGGCTGCTGGACACGCGGACCGGCCTGATCGTGATTTACGCGCTGAGCAACCTGCCGATCGTGGTCTGGATGCTGTTCACCTTCTACAAGGAGGTGCCGAACGACATCTTGGAGGCGGGCCGCATGGACGGCGCCAACACCACAAGCGAGCTGTGGTACCTTCTGATGCCGCTCACCTTGCCGGGCATCGCCTCCACCGGGTTGCTGTCGCTGATCCTATGCTGGAACGAGGCGTTCTGGAGCCTGAACCTCACCTCGTCGAGCGCCGCGCCGTTGACCGCGTTCATCGCCTCGTTCTCCAGTCCCGAGGGATTGTTTTTCGCCAAGCTGTCGGCCGCGTCCACGATGGCTGTGGCACCCATTCTCGTGTTCGGCTGGTTCAGCCAGCGCCAGCTGGTGCGCGGGTTGACCTTCGGCGCCGTGAAATAGGAGACCCGGCATGGCCACATTGACCCTGCGCAACCTGCGCAAGAGCTACGGCGCCGTCGATGTCATCAAGGGCATCGACCTGGACATCGCCGATCGGGAGTTCGTGGTGTTCGTGGGGCCGTCCGGTTGCGGCAAATCGACGCTGCTGCGGATGATCGCGGGCCTTGAGGAAATCACCGCCGGGGATTTGCAGATCGACGGCAAGCGGGTGAACGACACGCGCCCGGCGGACCGCGGGCTGGCGATGGTGTTCCAGTCCTACGCGCTGTATCCCCACATGACGGTGGCGCAGAACATGGGCTTCGCGCTGCGGCTGGCGCACGTGCCGCGCGCCGAGCGGGACCGCAAGGTGCAGGAGGCCGCGCGCATCCTGCAATTGGAGCCTTATTTGCAGCGGCGGCCGAAGGACCTCTCCGGCGGTCAGCGCCAACGCGTTGCGATCGGGCGGGCCATCGTGCGGCAGCCCAAGGTGTTCCTGTTCGACGAGCCGCTGTCCAACCTCGACGCAGCCCTGCGCGGGCAGACCCGGGTGGAGCTGCTGCGGCTGCACCAGGACCTGAAGGCCACGATGATCTACGTCACCCACGACCAGGTCGAGGCCATGACCATGGCCGACAAGATCGTCGTGCTACAGGCCGGCGTGGTGGAGCAGGTGGGGTCGCCGCTGGACCTGTATCACCGCCCGAAGAACCTGTTCGTCGCTGGGTTCATCGGTTCGCCGCGGATGAACATGTTCCCGGTCACCGTCGCGGATGCAGGGCCCGCCGGGACGATCGTGGCGCTGGCGGACGGCGCGGAGCTTTCGGTGCCGATTTCGGCCGCATTGGCTGGGCCGGGCGATGCGCTGACGCTCGGCGTGCGTCCGGAGGGGTTCCACATGGGTGCGGCCGGGCCGGTGGGCGGCACGGTGCGGCTGGTGGAGCAGCTGGGCGGGCTGACGCTGTTGCACGTGGCAGCGGAGGCGCAGGAGCTGACGGTGCAGCTGGACGGCAGCGACGTAACCCGGGTGAACGAGGCCGTCCGCTTCGAGATCGACCCGGCGGCGTGCCACCTGTTCGCGGCAGACGGGCAAGCGCTGCCGCATTTGGACCAGCACCGCCTGGCGGCATGAGGCCGGCTGGAAGACCAGCATGTTTCTAGGCCTCGATTTCGGCACCTCCGCCGTCAAGGCGTTGCTGGTGGATGCTGAGCAGCGCCCCATCGGCAGCGCCTCCGCCGCCTTGCAGGTGCAGCGCCCGGCGCCGGGTCACAGTGAACAGGAGCCTGAGGCCTGGTGGCAGGCAATGCTGGACGCGGTGGATGCGCTCGGCCGCGAGCATCGGGCGGCCCTGGCGGCGGTGCAGGGGATCGGTCTGTCGGGCCAGATGCACGGCGCGGTGCTGCTGGATGGCTCGGGTGCGGTGCTGCGTCCGGCCATCCTGTGGAACGACGTGCGCGCCACGGCGGAATGCGCGGGGCTGGAGGCCAGCTTTCCCACCCTGCGGCAGGTGACGGGCAACATCGCCATGCCCGGCTTCACCGCGCCCAAGCTGCTTTGGCTGCGGGCGCACGAGCCGGAGCTGTTCGCGCGGGTACGGACCGTGCTGCTGCCCAAGGCCTGGGTGCGCTACCGCTTCACAGGCGAGCTGATCGAGGAGATGTCCGACGCATCCGGCACGCTGTGGCTGGACGTGGGCGCGCGCGACTGGTCGGACGGGGCGCTGGCCGCCACGGGGCTGTCCCGCGCCGCGATGCCCCGGCTGGTGGAGGGTAACGTGCCCGCCGGCGTCCTGCGGCCCGAGCTGGCGGCCCGATGGAACATGGGTCGGGTGGTGCTGGCGGGCGGCGCCGGGGACAACGCGGCCGGCGCTGTAGGCCTCGGCGCGATCCGGCCTGGCGACGCCTTCGTCTCGCTCGGCACATCCGGCGTGCTGTTCGCCACCACCGACCGGTTCCGCCCCTACCCGCAGGCCGCGGTACACGCGTTCTGCCACGCCATCCCCGCCACATGGCACCAGATGGGCGTGACCCTCTCCGCGGCGGCGTCCCTGGCGTGGTGGGCCGGGGTGGCGGGGCAGGACGAGGCGGCGCTGCTGGGGGAGATGGGTGCGCCCGCGGCGGCGAGCCCAGCGCTGTTTCTGCCCTACCTCGGCGGGGAGCGCACGCCGCACAACGACGGCGCCGTCCGCGGCGCGTTCGCCGGGCTGTCGAACGAGACGGGCCGCGCAGGGCTGACGCAGGCGGTGCTGGAGGGCGTGGCCTTCTCGCTACGCGACTGCCTGGACGCGCTCGCCGCCTCGGGCACCATCGTCGCGGAGGCGGACGCGATCGGCGGCGGGTCGCGGTCACGCGAATGGCTGCGGATCGTCGCCTCGGCGCTCGGCATCCCGCTGCACCGGCTGGCAGATGGCGAGCATGGCGGGGCGTTCGGCGCAGCCCGGCTAGCCCGCATGGCTGTGACCGGGGAGCCACCCGTCGCCGTGTGCCTGCCGCCGCAGCGGGCCGAGACCATCCTGCCTGACCCGGCGCTGGCCGACGCCTACGCCAGCCGGCTGCCCCGCTACCGGGCGCTGTACGCTGGCGTTTCCCAGGCGATGCGTGACCCAGTGTGAAGCTGCTGGGCCTGAACCAGTGCGGCCTTGGCGGTCAGGCCGCCGCCCGGACTTGCCTCTTGCTTTTCCTGCCGCCTTTTTCCCGGGCGGCTTGGCTGGGCGCGGCGCCGCCTTTCGCGCGATCCAGCACGAATCGGGCATAATCGTCCATGTCGCCGTCGAATGGCGCGACGGTGCCGTCCGCGGCCAGCCATAGCCGGTCCGCCACCATCTCCATCAAGGAGCGGTCATGGGTGATAAGGATCACCGCGCCCCGGTAGCTGTTCAGCGCGTCGAGCAGCGCGCGGCGGCTGTCGATGTCGAGGTGGTTGGTCGGTTCGTCCAGGATCAGCAGGTGGGGCGCGGCCATCGCAACCAAGTTGAGCAGCAGCCGCGCCCGCTCGCCGCCGGACAGGTTCTCGACCGTGGTGGCCTGCTTGTCGAAGCCGATGCCGAACCCGGCCAGGCGGGAGCGCACGCTGGTCTCGCTGTCGTCGGGGCGGGCGCGGCGCATGATGCCGAGCGGGGTGTCCGCCGGGTCCAGCGCCTCGATCTGGTGCTGGTGGAACCAGCCGACGCCCAGCCGCCGCTCGCGCTGCATGGCGCCGCATAGCGGCTGGATCGCCCCAGCGGCCAGCTTGGCAAAAGTCGATTTGCCCGCGCCGTTCACGCCAAGCAGCCCGATGCGGTCGTCCACGTCCAGTCGCAGGTTGAGGCCGCGCAGCACCGGCGCGCCGCCATACCCGGCGTCCACGCCCTCCCACCGCATCAGCGGCGGCGCCAGAGGGCGGGGC
>CAXTPP010000155.1:0-7138 GCA_964246185.1 uncultured Acetobacteraceae bacterium | reverse complement strand
GCCGACCACCTATTACGGCCAGCTCGCCGCCCGCGCGCTCGGCGAGGACGACGCGGCGCTGGCCGGACGCATCCGTGCCGCCCACGACCCGGTCTGGACGCCAGGCCGCGCGCTGGACTTCGCCGGGTCCGAGGGCGTGGGCGCCGCCGCCTTGCTGGTCGAATGGGGCGAGGCCCGCCGCGCCCGCGCCTTCGTGCTGCGCTTGCAGGAGACCACGCCCGACGGCGCAGGCAGCGCCTTGGCCGCCCGGCTGGCATTGGGTTTCGGCATGCCGGACCTCGCCGTCGCCATCGCCCGCCGGGCCGGGGGGAACGGCGAGATGCTGACGGAGGCTGGCTGGCCGCTGGCGGTGGACCCGCCGCCCGGCCCGGTGGAGCCGGCCCTGGCGCTGGGGCTGATCCGGCAGGAGAGCAACTTCGACACGGAGGCGCTCAGCCCGGTGGGCGCGCGGGGGCTGATGCAGCTGATGCCCGGCACGGCGCAGGACGTGGCGCACCGGCTGGGGGACGGCCCGGTCAGCCTCGGCGCCCTGAACACCGACCCGGCCTACAACATGCGGCTCGGCACGGCCTACCTGGCGGGGCTGCTGACGCAGTTCGACGGCGCGGTGCCCTACGCGGTGGCGGGCTACAACGCCGGGCCGGGCCGGGTGGCGGACTGGCTGGCCGCGAACGGGGACCCGGCCCGGGCCGGCATCGCCGGCGCGGCCGGCATGGTGGACTGGATCGAGCTGATCCCCTTCTCCGAAACCCGGAACTACGTGCAGCGCGTGGTGGAAAACCTGGTCATCTACCGCGCCCGCTCCGGCACGGCGCTGCCCCACCCGCTGACTTGCTCTGAATGAAGCTGGCCCGTCTTGTGGCGAGCGGCGGCGGCGTCGGGTTCCTGCCCCATGCGCCGGGCACGTGGGGCTCTGCGGCGGCGGCGCTGGCCGGAGCGGCGCTGCTGTCCATTGGCGGCCGTCCGGCGCTGGCGGCGGGCGCGGCGGCGGCGGCGGGCGCAGGCCTGTGGGCCATCCCCCGCGCCGGCGGCGAGGCGGACCCGGGATGGGTGGTGATCGACGAGGTGGCCGGCCAGTGGCTGGCGATGCTGCCGCTGCGCCGTGCCTCGGCGGGAGGCGTGCTGGCCGCGTTCGGCCTGTTCCGCCTGCTCGACATCGCCAAACCCGGCCCGGTGGCCGCCATCGACCGCGTGCCCGGCCGGATGGGCGTGATGGGCGACGACATCGCCGCCGGGCTGGCCGCCGCGGCCGTGCTATGGCTGCTGCGGGCGGAATGGGGGCGGTGATGCTGGACGAGCGGACATTGGCCCAGGCGGCGGCGCTGCTCGCGGCCCTGCGGCTGCAAGGCCTGCGGGTGGCGACGGCGGAGAGCTGCACCGGCGGCCTGATCGCGGCGGCGCTGACCCACGTTCCCGGTTCCTCGGACGTGGTGGACCGGGGCTTCGTGACCTACTCCAACGCGGCCAAGACCGAGATGCTGGGCGTGCCGGCCCCGCTGATCGAGGCGCATGGCGCGGTGAGCGAAGCCGTGGCCGCCGCGATGGCGGAAGGCGCGCTGGCCCGCTGCCCGGCAGATTTGGTGGTTGCCGTGACGGGGGTGGCGGGTCCGGGCGGCGGAAGCGTGGACAAGCCGGTCGGGACGGTGTGGTTCGGCTGCGCCCGGCGAGGCCAGGCCGTGCGGACGGAGCGCCGGGTCTTCCCAGGCGACCGCGCGGCGGTGCGGGCGGCGACGGTGGCGCTGGCGCTCGGCCTGCTTGAGCCTCACGGCTGATTGCAGCCCCTGGCAGGCTCCTTCGCGTCAGCAGCGCCGCCATGGCTGTGCGTTAGCGTTGCGGCAACATCTGGGCTCTAGGCATGGCCTGCGGCAAAACGGCGCAACGTTCCTCAGGCGGGAACTCGCGCCATGACAATATCCTCGATCCCATCGACGGCCTTCCAGGCGGCGACGCCCCCTTCGGCGCCCGTGCCGGCGCAGCAGCTCGCAGCGCCGATCGAGCTGGTGGGCGCCGTCAAGTACCCGGACTCGCCCCAGCTCGGCTTGACCGAGCAGATAGACCCCAAGCTCGGCATCACCGTCCTGCAGCTGCGGGCCGACAACGGCCTGACGGACAGCACCATACCGAATTCCAAGCAGCTCAAGGCATACGCGGCTGCGCAATCCGCTCCGTCGCCGCCGAAATCCCACGTCGCATGAGGAACCTGCCTCACTCCGCCGCATGATCGAGGCTGCGCTCGGCCAGCATGGCGAGCAGGGGCGCCAACGTGCCGAGGTCCCGCTCCGCCACGCAGCATAGGTACTGGCAGGAGAACGGCGCGACATCCTGGCTTTCCGGCAGCAGCTGGCCATCCGGCCCGAGCGGCAGCGCGGTCAGCCCGAGGTCGCCGTAGATTTTCAGCAGCCCAGGCCCGGCGCGCCAAACCGCCGGGTCCAGCCCCTCCTGCACCGCCAGGTCGCGCAGGCGCCAGATGGCGGAGATGCGGTCGGACGGCGCGCCCGCCGGGTCGCCAAGCCCGAGCATGACCTGGCCCATGCGGCGGAACGGGATGCCGGAGCGGCCGGCCTCGCCCATCACCATGCCATCCGCGGCCAGCGGCAGGCCTGCGCCCCAGGAAGCGCCCAAGGCGGCGTACCTCGCACGGCCCTCGCTCGCCCAGGGCAGCCAGGTGACGTGGCTGGGGCGCAGCAGCCGCCAGATCGCCGCCGCGGCCAGCAGCACCGCCAGCGCCATCATCACCCGCAACCCGTTCGGCAGGTCGCGCGAGAGCACGATCTCCCACCAGGAGTTCTCGGACATCATGCGCACCCGCGGCTCGAACGCGGCCAGCGCCACCACGCACACCGCCAGCGCGGTCAGCGGCACCATCACGTCGGCTTGCATGGGGCCGCTCAGGATGCGGGCATGGCGGTAGAACGCGTCCCGGAACGGCGCCACCAGGATGGCGGACAGCACCAGCACGGCCGAGATCCAGAGCTGGTCGCCCTGCGCCGCCACGTAGACGGCAGCCGCCAGCAGCAAGGAGATGGTGGCGCCCCAGGCCAGCGTCACCCGCTGCGACAGGCCGATGGCCAGCACCATCAGCGCCGCGCCGATCAGGGAGGGCACGAACTGCCCGGCGCCGGCCGCCACGTCCGCGAAGTCCGGGTCGATCCAGGAGAAGTCCGGCCGGTCGTCCAGCACGCCGAGCGAGAGCAGCAGCGCGCCGCACATGGCCACTGCGCCGGTGGCCGCGCCCACCGCGAAGTCCGGCTCGCTGAGCCGCGCCAGGGATTGCGCGCCGCGGGACAGCACGCCGACCTTCAGCAATGCGCCGCCGCGCAGCAGGATCTCGTTGCCGGCGAACATGGTGCCGGCCAGGAACAACGGAATGATGTAGTAGTACAGCCGGAACACCAGGATGGCGCCCAGCACCACCGGCGCGGGCAGGTAGCTGTCCAGCCCCAGCAGTATGGCCGTGTCGAACACGCCGATGCCGCCGGGCAGGTTGGCCAGCAGCCCGGCGCTGTAGGAGGCGAGGTAGCACGCGAGGAAGCGCAGGTAGGTCAGCCCGTGCGTGGCCGGCAGCAGCGTGTAAAAAATCGCTGCCGTCACCGCCACGTCCAGCGAGGCGAGCGATACCTGCACGATCGCCATGCGCCAGCCCGGCAGGTCGAACTCGTGGCCGCGGAACCGCACGTGGCCGGCCATGCGGGAAACCGCGACGTATGCCGCCACCAGCAGCCACATGGCCGAGCCGATGGCAGGGAACGCCCAGCGCGGCAGCACGCCGCTGAAGAACGGGATGGATTGCGGCTCGAAGAACAGGATCCACCCGCCGAGCACCAGGCCGCCCAGCCCGAAGGTGAGCGAGCAGAACCCGACCACCTTGGCGATCTGCACCGGCGTCAGCCCCCAGTGCGAATACAGCCGGTAGCGCACGGCCGCGCCCGAGACGGCCGCGAAGCCCAAATTGTGCGACAGCGCGTAGGCGCAGAACGAGGCGAACGCGACCCGGCGGTAGCGCACCTTGTGCCCGGCGTAGATCGTGCCCAGCCGGTCGTAGAAGGTGAGCACGCCGTAGGATATCACCGTGGCGCCGGCGGCGAGCATCAGCGCCTGCCGCGGGATGGCGGCCAGCGCGGCGCGGACATCGGCCAGCTTGAGGCTGTGGAACTCCCGCTGCACCACGTAGATGGCGCCGAACAGCAGCAAGACCCCGAGCAGCGCCGGCAGGTGGCGGAGGTGGCGCTTCAAGCCGCTTGCGCCGTGCTGTCCGAAGGGGGGCGCGCCAAGGCGTCGCGGATCAGCGCAACGGTCTCGGACACGCCGTAAAGCGCCACGAAGCCGCCGAACCGCGGCCCTTCCCGCTGCCCCAGCAGCACCTGGTAGAGGCACTCGAACCACTGCTTCAGCGCCGGGAACGGGTGGCGCTTGCCGACGGCGTACACCTCGTCCTGGATCGCCTCGGGCGTGCTGTCCGCGGGCAGGGCGGCCAGCGTGTCCGCCAGGTCGGCGAGCGCCGCCGCCTCCATCGGGGTCGCCGGGCGGAAGCGCTTGGCCGGGCGCACGAAGTCCCGGTAGTAGGCGACGGCGTGGCCCACCAGGCGGGCGAGGAACGGCGTGGTGTCCGGACCCGCCCCCGGATGGTAGCGGCGGATGAAGCCCCACAGCATGTCCGGCGTGTCCGCGTTCACCACGCTGGCGAGGTTCAGCAGCATGGTGAACGGGATCGGGCTGCCTGCCTCGTTCGGGACGCGCCCGCCGCCGATGTGCCAAGCGGGATTGGCCGGGTCGTTGCCGCCGCGGCCGACGTTGGCGACGTAGTCGTCCACCGCGCGCGGGATCACGTCGAAGAACAGCCGCTTGGCCCGCTGCGGCTGGTGGTACATGAACTGGCCCAGGCTTTCCGGCGGGGCGTAGCGCAGCCACTCGTCCGCCGTCAGGCCGTTGCCGCGGCTCTTGCTGATCTTCTGCGCCGCCTCGTCCAGGAACAGCTCGTAGGTGAAGCCCACCGGCGGCGCGGCGCCCATGGCCTGGCACACCCGGCCGGACAGCCGCACGCTGTCGATCAGGTCCTTGCCGCTCATCTCGTAGTCCACCCCCAGCGCCGCCCAGCGCATGGCCCAGTCGGCCTTCCACTGCAGCTTGCACGCCCCGCCGGTGACCGCGGTGGTGAACCGCTCGCCCGCCGGGTCCGTCCAGGTGACGGTGCCGGCCGCCGGGTCGGTCGCCTCGATCGGCGCCTGCATCACCTGGCCGGTGGCCGGATGGATCGGCAGGATGGGCGAGTAGGTGGCCCGGCGCTCCGGCCCGAGCGTCGGCAGGATGACGGCGCGGATCTCGTCGTGCAGCGCCAGCACCCGCAGCAGCGCCGCGTCGAACCGGCCGGACTGGTAGTACTCGGTCGAGGAGGCGAACTCGTAGTCAAAGCCGAACCGGTCCAGGAAGGCGCGCAGCCGGGCGTTGTTGTGCGCGCCGAAGCTCTCGTGCGTGCCGAACGGGTCCGGCACGCGGGTGAGCGGCTGGCCCAGGTGCTCCCGCAGCATGGCGGCGTTCGGCACGTTGTCCGGCGCCTTGCGCAAGCCGTCCATGTCGTCGCTGAACGCGAGCAGGCGGGACGGCTTGCCGGTCAGCTCGGCGAAGGCGCGCCGCACCCAGCTGGTCCGCGCCACCTCGCCGAACGTGCCGATGTGCGGCAGCCCGGAGGGGCCGTAGCCGGTCTCGAACAGCGCCTCGGCCTTGCCGGACGCCTCGAGGCGGGCTGCGACCTTGGCCGCCTCCTCGAATGGCCAGGCCTTGGGCAGATCGTTGCGAACTGTGTCAGACATCGGGCGCAAGCTAAGAATTGTGCCCGGAGTGGTCAATCGGCCACATCCCCCGAGCTGGTCGCAAGCGGGGCGAAGCGCCCTTGCGCAACCGATCGCAACTTGTTCAGCAGCCGGACATCTGCGGTCACGACCTGGATGCTGTGACGCTCGGCAGCGGCCAAGTAGAATGCATCGCAAGCGGGATGCTGCAACTCGATGGCGATCTCCAGCGCACGCGCCGCGAGGCTATCGGTTTGCAGCGTCGCGATGTTCACCGCTTGCAACCGCTTCAGTTTTGAATGCGCCTGTTCAGCGGTGATTTGGCCACGCTGCACGAGCCTCCACATGATGTCCGCGCACTCGCACCACATCAGATCGGTTGTCATCAGATCAAATCGCTCAAGACTGTCGGCTTGCTCGGCGTCACCCTCGTCAATGACCCATTTCAGAGCGACGCTCGCATCGATGATCAATCGCAAGCGGCAGAGCCTCTCGTCTCACGGTCCTCACGCAACAGATCGACCGTCATGACGCCTAGCCGCCCTGTTTGCCGGCGGCTCTCCGCCAGATCGGCCCAGACATCCTTGCGAAGCCGCTTGGTGGCCAGGTCCAGGATGGCGGCTGCCTCCGCCTCGATGGTGCGGCCATGCTCGGCGGCCAGGCGGCTCAGCCGCAGCAGCACGGCCTCGTCCAGCCCGCTCACCGTCAACTCGCCCATGTGCCTGCATCCCTCGCTCGCAACGCCCACCCGCCGCGACATATAACACGCATGACGCCTCCGCCCGCCATGCAACCCGCCGCCGTCGTCGCCGGGCATGGCCGGGCCAGCATCCTCACCGGGGATGGCGAGCTGGCGTCCGGCACGCCGATGGAGGTCACCGCCCTGCTGGGCGCCGGGGCGCCGCTGCTCATCCACGCCCCCACCACCCTGCGCCGGCTCGGCCTGCGCCCGCGGCCATGCCTGGACCTGCTGGAGCTTTGGGCCTTCGTCCGCCCGGCCTGCCCGGCGGTGCCCACCCCGCGCGGCCTCGCCCTGGCGCTGGACATGACGCCGCCGGCGGACATGGAAGCCGCCGCCGCCCTCCTGCCGGACCTGGTGCAGGCGCTGCTGGCGCGCCTCGCCGCCGGACGCGACACGCCGGCCAACCGGGACGCCGCCGGGCTGGCCGCGCGCATGGGCAGCGCCGGCTGGGCGTGGGCGCCCACCGTCATCGCCGCCCTGGGGGCCGCCCTGGGGGCCACCCTGGGGGAAGCCGGCGGCGGCAAGCCCACGGACGGCCTGCGCGTGTGGAAACGCCTGCCGGAATGGGAGGACGAAGCGCCGCCGCCGCCGCCCGCCGCGCATCCCGTGC
>CAXTPP010000154.1:0-7292 GCA_964246185.1 uncultured Acetobacteraceae bacterium | reverse complement strand
CCTTAATGACGGCCGCCTCGTCTGCCGCCTCCATCTGGCCGCGCGCCATGGCGCCGGAGGGGTCTATGGCGGTGTAGCGGTACAGCATTAGAAGAATAAGATCAGGGCTTCGCCCCGAACCCCACCAGAGAACGGTCGTCCTCTGGACACCTTAGGCCTCGGCCCGGATGGAGCGCACGACTTCCTCGACCGTGGTGGTGCCGTCCAGCGCCGCCGCTACCCCCGTATCGAACATGGTCGTCATGCCCGCCGCCACCGCCGCCCGCTCGATCTCGGAGCTGTCGGCGCGGGTGAAGATCAGCCGCTCGATCTCTGCGTCCGGCTGCATGAACTCCGCGATCGCCTGCCGCCCGCGGAACCCGGTGTTGCGGCAGCGGTCGCAGCCGACCGGGTGCCACAGCACCGGCGTGCCCTCGCAACGCCGGTCCAGCCCGAACCGCCGCACCATCTCGGGCGCCGCCGGGGCAGGCCGGCGGCACTCCGGGCACAGCCGCCGCACCAGCCGCTGCGCCAGGATGCCGCGCAGCACCGCCGTCATCAGGTAGTCCTCCAGCCCCATGTCCCGCAGCCGCGCCACGGTGGTCGCGGCCGAGTTCGTGTGCACCGTGGACAGCACCAGATGCCCGGTCAGCGCCGCCTGCACCGCGATCTGCGCCGTCTCGCCGTCGCGGATCTCGCCCACCATGATGACGTCCGGATCCTGCCGCAGGATGGAGCGCAGCAGGGTGGCGAAGGTCAGCCCGATCTGCGGCTTGACCTGGATCTGGTTGATGCCGCGAAGCTGATACTCGATCGGGTCCTCGACCGTCACCACCTTGCGGGTGACGGCGTTCAGCCCCGTCAGCCCGGTGTACAGCGTCGTGGTCTTGCCGCTGCCGGTCGGCCCCGTCACCAGCACGATGCCGTTGGGCAGCTCGAACGTGCGCTGCAGCTTCGCCACCACGGCAGGAGCCAGGCCGAGCGCGTCGTAGTCCAACGAAACCGCGGTGCGGTCCAGCACGCGCAGCACCACCGTCTCGCCATACAGCGAGGGGATGGTGGAGACGCGGAAGTCCACCTCGCTGCCGCGCACCGCCAGCTTGATGCGGCCATCCTGCGGCAGCCGCCGCTCGGCGATGTCCAGGCGGGACATGATCTTGATGCGTGAGATGATCGCCGCCGTCAGCCGCACCGGCGGGCTGTCCGCCTCGTGCAGCACGCCGTCGTAGCGGTAGCGCACCCGCAGCCGGTCCTCGAACGGCTCGATGTGGATGTCGGACGCCTGCGTCTCCACGGCGCGGTTGATGATGCCGTTGACCAGCCGGATGACCGGCGCCTCGCTGGCCAGGTCCTTCAGCCGCTCGGCGTCCTCCTCCATCCGCTCGCCGCCGCCGGAATGGTCCACCGTGGGCGCATCCTTGTCCGGGTACAGCCGGTCAAACGCGGCCTCCAGCTCGATCGGCACCGCCACGGCGATGCGCACCACGGTCCCGGTCGCGGCGGCCACGGCTGCGGGCGCGAACCGGTCCAGCGGGTCCGCCATCGCCAGCGCCAGCGTGCCGCCCTCGAGCAGCATCGGCAGCGCCTTGGCCTGGCGCAGGAAGCGGGGGGCGAGCTGCTCGGGGAACACCGGTTCCGCCGGGTAGCCGTCGGCGGCGGCGAGCGGCAGGCCGAGCAGGGTGGTGAAGGCGGCGGCCAAATCCCGCTCGTTCACCAGGCCGAGCTGGATCAGCACCCGGTCCAGCCGCTGCCCGTTCTCCTCCGCGACCCGGCGGCCACGCTCCACCGTGCGGGCGTCGCACTGCCCCTGGCTCTCCAGCAGCGCCACGACGGCGGCCGCGGCCTCCTCCGGCGATCCGAAATCGAGGGTGAGCGTCTGGTCCATGCCCTCCTAACTTGTGCCACGGCAGGGCAGATGCCAATGGGCGGCGTGCTCTCCCTGCTGTTCGCCCCCTTCATCGGCAGCCTGCTCGGCGTGCTGGTGCGCCGCCTGCCCGAAGGCCGCCCCGTGGCGCTTGACCGCTCACGCTGCGAAAGCTGCGGCCACCCCCTCGGCCCGGCCGAGCTGGTGCCGGTGCTCAGCTACCTCTGGCAGCGCGGCCGCTGCCGTCATTGCGGCGTGCGCATCGCCCCGACCCATTTGTGGATCGAGCTGGCCGCCACCGCCGTCGCCGCCTCCGCCCTGCCCTTCGCGCCCGGCCCGGCGGCGCTCTGGGCTGACTGCGTGCTCGGCTGGGGCCTGCTTGCGCTGGCTTGGATCGACTGGACCCATCTGCGCCTGCCCGACGCCCTCACCCTCCCGCTGCTGCTCGCCGGCCTTGCCGCCACCGCCTGGCTCGACCCGGCGGACACGACGGACCATGCCATGGCGGCGCTCGCCGGCTATGCGGCGCTGCGCCTGCTTGCCGTCGCCTACCGCGCACTGCGTGGGCGAGAAGGCCTGGGCGGCGGCGACGCCAAGCTGCTGGCCGCCGCCGGCGCATGGGTCGGGCTGGCGGGGCTGGGACCGGTGCTGCTGATCGCGGCCGTGGCCGGGGTGGGCGCGGCGCTGGTCCGCGGCGGCGGGCTGCGCACGGCAACAGTGGTGCCGCTGGGCAGTTGCCTGGCGGTGGGGGTTTGGGCGGTGCGGCTGGCGGGGGAGTGGGCGGGAAATTAGCGATGTCGGGCTTGGCTCAGGACCTGCGTTCATGGTGCCGAGCCAACCTACAGGGACCGTGAGCGAGAGACCACCAACCGCAGCGAACCGTCGAACTCA
The DNA here is from genome assembly GCA_964246185.1 of uncultured Acetobacteraceae bacterium. Lineage (GTDB taxonomy): Bacteria > Pseudomonadota > Alphaproteobacteria > Acetobacterales > Acetobacteraceae > LMUY01. Next base: position 4,558 of record CAXTPP010000154.1, on the reverse strand, counting down.
GGCTGCGTGCGCCGATGGCCATGTTTCCGATCCCAGTTCCCGGCATTCAAATCACGGCGCAGGTCATCGACGTAGCGAAGGGCCGTAGCATCACTGACAAAGCTCCAGGCGGAACAGGCTAAGCGGGCGGCGGACTCGAGCAGCCGCTCAGGGCGTCCGTAGTACGCCTCGTTGAAGCCATCGCGGCACGTCAAAGGAATGGGAACGGGCAGGATGTCCCCTTGCCCGCCCAAAACAGTCGTCATGTGTTTCAGGGAAGGGTAGCGGCGTGCCTCGGCGCCCAGCACATCCGGGGCGTAATCGTTGAGCCAGAAACGTTGGACCAGATCGGGATCGCAGGACAGGACGATGACCGGACCACGGGTGACCCGCCGCATCTCCTTGAGGCCATCATCGAGGCAAGTCCACTGATGCACAGAGAACGTCGTCATGCTTGCGTCGAAATGTCCGTCTGGAAACGGAAGGGCCTCCGCGACGGCGTCGATGGCCACGACAAGGCTTTGCGGCCGCTGCGATCTCATTGAAGCGGACGGCTCGACCGCGGTGACCTCACGATCCGACGGCTCGTACGAGCCGGCCCCGGCCCCGACATTCAAGACTGTCCGTGCGGAGCCGAGCGCATTCTCGATCACATCAGAGATTACAGGGTCAGGTTGGCGATAGCTGGAATAGTCACGGCCAATCGCGCCATAATTGGCATCCCCGGCACTTCCGTCTGCCTTCCGATCCATTATGAGTCTTCCACAACTGCAGACATCAGGATCAAGGGACTACCCCCATCCGCTCCGCACGACCATCCGGGTTCTGAACCACGCGCGCCCTGGCCGCCCTGCTCTGCCTGCTGTCCTCCGCGGCATCCGCCGGGACCGTGCTCGACCGTATCCGGCACGATGGCATGGTGCGCTGCGGCGCTGCCATCCGCCCCGGCCTGGCCTTTCCCGCGCCGGACCGCACCTGGCGCGGGCTGGAGGTCGATCTCTGCCGGGCAGCGGCCGTGGCGGTGCTGGGCACGGACGCCCGGATCGAGTTCCGCAGCGCCGGCCCGGCCCGCGCCGGCGCCGACGACATCGTGTTCCTCACCGCCTCCGAAACGCTGGCGGAGCATCTGCTGCCCGCGCTGCTGCCGGGTCCGCCGGTGTTCTTCCTCACGTCGGGCGTGCTGGTGCCGGACGGCTCCCCGGCGCAGCATCTGGCCGACCTGCGGGCCAAGACGATCTGCGCTGAACCCGGCACCGGGCCGGAGCGCAGCCTGCTCGCCTGGCAGTCGGCGCACGGGGTTCCGATGCACTTCTTCATGTTCCAGGAGTCGGACGAAATGCTGGACGCGCTCTACGCCGGGCGCTGCGACGCGGTGGCGCACGAGACGCCCAGCCTCGCCGCGATCCGCCTGCAAGCCGGCCAGGACGGCCACCCCGCCCGGCTGCTGCCCGAGCCGCTCGCCGCCGCCCCCGTGCTCGCGATGACGCCGCGGGCCGACGCGGACTGGGCTGCAGTGGTGGCCTGGACGGTGGCGACGCTACAGCAGCCGGACGCCGCGGCGCTGCCCTTGGCCGGCAAGGCGCTCGGGCTGCCGGAAGGCTGGCAGGCGGCGGCGCTGGCGGGGGGCAGCTATGCGGAGCTGTACGAACGCGAGTTGGGCGCAGGCTCGCCGCTCGGCTTGCCGCGCGGGTTGAACGCGCCGTGGACGCAGGGTGGCCTGCTGTGCCCGCCGGTCAGCGAGTGAGCGCCAGGCCCGCCTGTGGTATCAGCGACGCACCAACAAGCGGCAGGAGTTTCCTTTGGACAGCAGCGTGGACCGGCCTGACTGGTCGAGCCTTCCGACGCCGGCCGATGACGGGGCAGCTGATCACCTTCGCGGGCTGAGCCTGCCTCGCATCGCGCTTGCGGCGACGAACGGCCAGTCCATCGACCTTTCCGCCTGCCGCGGCCGGACCATCCTCTACGCATACCCGAGGACAGGGCGTCCGGGCGTCGCCAACCCGGACGGGTGGGACATGATCCCGGGCGCCCGCGGATGCTCGCCGCAATCCTGCGCGTTCCGGGACCATTTCGCCGAGCTGAAGCATTTAGGCGTCAGCCAGCTTTACGGTCTCTCGACGCAAGGCACGGCCTACCAGCTCGAAGCGGCGACCCGGCTGCACCTCCCCTTCCCGCTCCTGTCCGACGAGACGCTCGAATTCGCCCATGCCGTGGGCTTGCCGACCTTCGAGACCGGCGGGATGCGGCTCTTGAAGCGCTGCACGCTGGTCGTGGATGATGGCTGGGTCAGCCATGTGTTCTACCCGGTCTTTCCGCCCGACCGTAATGCAGCCGTCGTAACGGCCTGGTTGGCGAGCCAGGGACACCCTGCTTAGGGACACCATGATCCGCTTCCTTACCCAGTCTTTTTCCGCGCTGGCCTATTTTACGCTGGCCATCGCCGCGCTGCCCTGCCCGACCCGCGGGCAACCCGCCCCCGCCGTCATCGGCCAGCCGATCGAGGCCGGGAACACCCCTTACGCCGCCTACTACGCCGACCCCGCGCAAGACCCGGCGCTCAACCCGGGCCAGCTGGTCGAGGCGTTGCGCAGCCGGGTGCGCTACGTGTTCGTGCTGTTCCAGGAGAACCGCTCGTTCGACAGCTATTTCGGCAGCTTTCCCGGCGCCAACGGCCTGTTCTCGGACGGCATCCGCCCGCGCAGCCCGGCCGACACGCCCGGCTTCGACCAGCCGATCCTGAACACGGACGGCTCGTCAGGCGTGCAGCGGCCGTTCCGCATCGGCCCGGCGCAGCACGCCGCCGACCTGGACGACGTGGACCACGGCCACGCCCGCATGGCCGCCAAGCTGGACCTGACGGGCGACGGCACGCCGCGCATGGACCGGTTCGCCAGCGTCGAGGAAGCCAAGTACAGCCGGCCCGGCGCACCCGTCCCCACGCTGCAGGCCAAGCAGTTCGCCGAGCTGGAGATGGCCTACGCGGATTGCGACACCGTGCCGTTGCTGTGGCAGTACGCCGCCCGCTTCACCCTGTTCGACAACATCTTCCAGACCACCATCGGCCCGTCCACGCCCAACGCCATCGCCATGATCTCCGGCCAGGTGGGCGAGACGCAGTGGGTGAAGCACCCGGACGCCATCGGGGCCAAGATCCCCGTCACCGCCGACCCGATCCCGTTCTGGGGCTCGGCGGCGGACGCCACGGCGGGAGCGCAGCGCCAGCCGGCCAACCCGGCGCGCGAGGGCAGCAGCGCCGTGGCGCAGAACCTGACCTTCGCCAGCCTGCCGCTGACCCTGGCTGGCCAGGACCTGCCCCACGTCACCCAATCCGACACCCAGCCCGGTGCGGACCTGGCGGACGTGGCGCAGGACGTGCCCTATATCGGCAGCCTACGGCACCCGGCGGTTGCATGGCGCTGGTACCAGGAAGGCTACGGCCGCGAGGCGACGGACACGGGCGATGCGGCCCACGCCAGCTACGTCGGCCACCACAACGGCCCGCAATACTTCGGCTACGTGTCCAACAACCCACGAATGAGCAACAATTTGAGGGGGTTGAGCGACTTCTTCGCCGACGTTGCCCAAGCCGGCTTGCCACCCGGCGGCGGGGTGATCTACGTGCGCGGCGGGTATGCCAACATCGCCGCGCTGCGTCCCGCCTTCAACACGGCCAATCATCCCGCCGGGTCACCGGAGCACGCCGAGGCCGCCATCGTCGAAGGGCAGTTCCTGGGCGACGACGACCACCCGGCCTATTCCGACTCGGAAATCTCGGAGGCGCTGGTGGCGCGCGAGGTCAACGCCATCGCCGGCAGCCCGTACTGGGGCCAGAGCGCCATCGTCATCACCTACGACGAGAGCGAGGGCAGCTACGACCACGTGCCGCCGCGCATCCTGTCGTTCGACCCGGCGGGCCTGCCGCTCTCTCGCGGGCCGCGCATCCCGCTGATCCTGCTTTCGCCGTTCGCGCGCGCCCACGCCACCTCCCGCGAGGAAGGCGACCACAACTCGGTCATCAAGCTGATCGACGCGGTGTTCAGCCTGCCCCCGTTGGCGGACCTGCCGGACGAGCTGCAAGCGCGCATCGCCGGCCAGCAGCCCCGCTTCGCCACCGGCGGCAGCGTCCAGACCAACCTCGGCCCGCACGACGACCTGACGCCGGGCACCGGCGACCTGCTCTCGGGCTTCGACCCCAGCCGCCTGCTCGGCCGCACGCCGCCGATCCCGGCCGCCTACGCGCTGATCCCGCCCGCGGTGGTGGACAGCCTGCCGCACTACGGCGGCCAGGGCTGCCATGCGCTCGGCATCACGCCGGTGGACATGCAGCAGGGCTATGCCGAGCCGGTGCCCGCGGACTTCAACCCGCGCCCGTCCACCTTCCCGCGCTGAGCTTGGCCCGACCCTACCCCCGCGGCTTCGCGCTGCTGATCGTCCTGTGGTCGGTGGTGCTGCTGGCCCTGCTGGCGACCGGCATGACGCTGGCAGGCCGCAGCGACACCGAACTCGCCGGCAACATCCGCCGGGCCGCGGCAGCTGAGGCGGCGGCCGATGCGGGCGTGGCGGTCGCGGTGTTCCACGC
>CAXTPP010000153.1:0-7370 GCA_964246185.1 uncultured Acetobacteraceae bacterium | reverse complement strand
TGGTGCTGACCAAGGAGGCGTTCCTCAACCACCTGTACGGCGGCATGGACGAGCCTGAGATGAAGATCATCGACGTGTTCATCTGCAAGCTGCGCAAGAAGCTGGCGCAGGCGGGGGCGAACAACTTGATCGGCACGGTATGGGGCCGCGGCTACATGATGCGGGACCCGTCTGGCGAGCCCGTCTACATCCCGATGGAAATGCCCGCCATCGCGCCGGTGCGAAGCCTTACCGCTGCCTGAAGCCAGGATCGCGAAAGAGTCGCTGGGAGCCGATCAGGCGCTGGCGGCTCTTTGAGGCCACGAAGCATAAGCGATATCCAGAGCCTCGCAGGCAGCGTTCCAAAGGTGCGAAGACATCATGATCTGAGCGCGACGCGTTGCAGCGTTCTGCATCCTGGGATTTCTGCAAGATGGTTGCCGTTTGTCAAGTGCATCGTTTCAGCTCGGACAGAGTCGCTGCGACCAGGGTGCGGCATCACCCCGCGTTGTTGAAAATCACGTCGATGGCCCCGCTTCGGTTCGGGAGCATCGCCTTGACCGCCTCGCGCGAGTGCAGGAAGGCGCCCGCGACGTTCGTGGCCATGATGCGCCCCAGTCCTCGCGGCTGGTCTCGGCCACGGGCTTGAACACGATGTGCCCGGCGTTGTTGACAAGGATGTCGAGCCGGCCGAAGCACCCGACCGCCAGCGCCACGGCCTTCTCGGCACTGCCGTCCGCGGCGATGTCGGGGTTCCGGTGGCAGCGGAACCGAAAGTGCAGTTGGGCGTGCCATCATGGAGGTGAGAACAGGCCGGAGGGAACCTCATGCTCCCGCTGGCCTGCCGCGGTCATATCTCTCCCGCGCCGCCTCGATGTCCTGCCGCCGCAGGGAGGCCCAGGACGCCAGCGATGCGAGCGGCTGCGTTAAGGAGCGCCCCAGCGCCGTCAGCTCATAGTCCACGCGCGGCGGGATTGAAGCGTAGGGCGTGCGCTTCACCAGCCCGTCCCGTTCCAGGCCGCGCAGCGTCAGCGTCAGCATGCGGTGGGAGATGCCGGGGATGGTGTGCATCAGCGCATTGAACCGCATCGTGCCGCTGGACAGGTGCCCCACGACCATCACGGTCCACTTGTTGCCAATGCGGTCAATGACCTGGGCGAGGGCGCGGCACCCATCAGCCGCCTCCTGGCTCACTGGCTTGGCTGCACCCTTCGGCACCATCCACCTTCTCTCCCGTTACGGTCAGCGATGTTCCCAACGCACAAAATCCTGCGTTCTTGCCGGGTCAGCGCAGCCTATCACATCGCAACGCACGGAAAGTGCGTGCCGCACGCGGCCGCGGCGATGTGGATGATGGCGTGAGGTGGACCTTGAGGGTGGCGGTGTTCGGAGCGACGGGAAGCACAGGGTCCCTGGTTGCGAGGTGCGCGGCACAGCGGGGGCACGCGACCGTTGCGGTTTCGCGGTCCAAGCCGGGGCCGGGGCAGCTTGAAGGGTGCGAGAGCCGTGTCGGCGACATGACTGACCGCGGCTTCGACGCCCAGGCGATCAGGGATTGCGATGCCGTCATCACCTGCATCGGCCACAGGCGGAAGTCGGCGAACCTATGGTCCGCCAGCACGTCGCCACCCGGCATCATGGCGAGCATCACGGAGGCGGTCGTCGGCGCCATCGGCAACGACACTGCCAAGCACCTGATTTATCTCAGCGCGTTCGGGGTAGGGCACGATCTGAAGAAGCACTCGGTCATCTTCCGCCTGGTCCTGCGGACCAGCAGCATCCGGGAGGGCTACGAGGACCATGCCAAGGCCGAGGCGATCCTGAAGGCGTCGCCGGTAAGCTGGACGATCGTTCGGCCGCCCGGCCTGACCAATGCGGACAGGGACGTGGACCTCGTTGATTGCGGCGGCCAGTGGACATCCTTCGACACCGTGTCCCGTACGTCCCTGGCCCGCTTCCTTGTCGAGTGTGCCGAGAGCAGGGCAACGATCTGCAAAACGATGACGATTGGGGAGCGGAAGCCGTGACGCAGCCCCGCCACAGCGTGCGGCAGGAGGCCGCGAAGGTAGGGCAGGCGCCATGACCGCCCTCGAAGCAGACCGCACTGCGCCGCCCGGTCCGCGCGACGGAAGCGCTCCGGCCGGGATGGATGGCTTCACGCATCGCTATGCCGACGTGAACGGCACAACCCTGCACTACGTGGTTGGCGGCGCCGGACCGGCGGTCGTGCTGCTGCACGGCTGGCCCTGCACCTGGGCGGCCTGGCGCAAGCTGATGCCGTTGCTGGCCGATGCCGGCTACACCGTGGTCGCACCCGACCTGCATGGCCTCGGCGACTCCGCCAGGGCCGATGGCGGCTACACAAAGGCCAGTGTTGCCAATGACGTGCGGCAGGTCGTGCGGTCCTTGGGCCTCAGCAGCATCAACCTAGTCGGCACCGACATTGGCACGATGGTGGCCTACGCCTATGCGTCGCGGCACCCCGGCGAGGTCCGCCGCCTGGTCCTGGCGGAGTCGCTCATTCCCGGCTTTGGCTTGGAGGAGCTGATGAACCCGGCGACCGGCGGCTACTGGCACTTCGGGTTCCACATGCAGGTGGAGGTCGCCACCATGCTCACGGCAGGCAAGGAGGCCGACTATCTCCTGCCCATGATGACCATGATGTCGGTTTCAGCCGATGCGGCAGATGCGGCAAAGGCGCTGTTCCTGCCGCACTACACGGCGCCCGGCAGGATGCGCGCGGGCTTTCAGCACTACGGGACGCTGCTGGCGGACGGCAGGGAGAACCGAGCTGCCTTCCAGTCCAAGCTGCCGATGCCCGTACTGGTGCTGAACGGCGAGCGAGGCATCCCGCAGGCCCAGACGCTCGGCTGCGTGCGGCAGGTTGCCGGAACCATCGAGACGGCGCTTGTGCCCGGCAGCGGGCACGCGTTCGCCCACGACAACCCGGCCTGGGTCGCCGAGCGGCTGGTCCAATTCCTGGGCCATGATGCCGGATAACCGGCAGGGAGAGACGAATGACGCCAGAAACGGAACCCTTGCCCCCGGCCGTTCCGGGCGCCCCGCCGGACGATCCCCGGCGGTTCCTTGCCCACGCGAGGCCGAACGAGGATGCGGCGCTGCGCCACATCGGGCTGGCAGGCGACACCTATACGATACTGCTGACGGGCAAGGACACCGGCGGGCGCTACTGCCTGATCGACATGCACGTCCCGCCGAAAGGCGGACCCGGCCCGCACCGGCACGACTTCGAGGAGATGTTCACCGTCTTGGATGGCGAGATCGTTGCGACGTTTCGCGGTGAGCCAACGGTCGTGCGGAGCGGAGAGACCATCAACATCCCGGCCAATGCGCCGCACTCGTTCACCAACGCCTCCGGCAAGCCTGCACGGTTGCTGTGCATGTGCTCTCCGCCAGGCCAGGAGAACTTTTTCATTGCAATCGGCGTGCCCGTTCAAGGCCGCACGGCTCCGCCTCCCATGCTGAGCAGTTCCGAGCAGGCGGAGCTGATGAGGAGAGCCGAGGCGCTGGCGCCAAGCTATCGAACCGAATTCGTGAAGCTCTGATCGCCAAGCCCTCGCGTTGGCCGCTCGCCTGAAGAGCGCAACCTTGGCGCCAATTGATGCCGGGAGGCTCTGGCCTCGGACGGTCTAGGCGCAGCAAAGGTCTTCAGCCAGCGAAGGGCTGGCGCCAAAACAATGCGATTGGTCCAGAACACAGTAAACGCGATTGGTACAGTGCAGGCGAAGTGCAACTTTCCAATCAGAGAGCCGATTGAGCGTCCACCCGCCGCTGTCCACGAATCTTTGCTCTGTTTGCCTAAACCGTCGGCGGCGTATGGGCAACGCACTCGTAGCTGAGACCGGCCCATATGCAACAAACCCTCGTTTGGCGCGAACAGCCAAGAGCTTGCCGGAAGGCTGGCTTCTGTGTGGATTTCGCGTGCATAAACCGTACATCTATCTCTTGCCAGCAAACCATGGGCGTTCAGGCTCTGAAACGCGCTTTCGGGTCCACTGCCACCGGACCCCTTGTCTTCTCTTCGCTGATCAGCGGCCGGGACCGAACAGCGCTGTCTCGATGACGCTGGCCTGGTTGCGCCAGCCGTGCGCTGCCAGCGCCGCTGCCCGGGCCTGGCCCCGGATTGCCTCGTGGCCGTCGGCGTCGATGCCGGCCAGCACCGACCGCAGCGTGCTTTCCCAGGCATGCGAGGGCGCCAGCCAGCCCGTCTCGCCGTGCCGGATCGAGGCGCGGTAGGGCTGGGTGGGGGTGGCCACGGTCAGCGCGCCGACGACCGCCGCCTCGAACCATTTCAGGGCAGACTTGCAGTTGGTGATCGGGTTGTCCTGCAGCGGCGCCATGTTCACCTCCACCGCGCCGATCAGCCGCTGCAGGTTGAGGTAGTCCGTCAGCGGCGCCGCCGTCACCCGGGCGGCGTGGCGGTCCAGGTTGGTCGGCAGCTGCAGGAAGCCCACCACGTTCAGGTGCAGCCGCGGGTCCTCGTCCATCAGCCGGGCGATCGGGCCGGCGACCAGCGCGAAATCCCGGTTGTGGGTCGGGCTGCCGCTGAAGTAGCCGAGGTGCACCCGTCCGTCGCGCGCCCAGCCGGTGGCGTCCTTCGCGTCCCAGATACGCTCCGACATCGCCTGCTGCACGGGTTCCAGGTAGTTCGGCGCCACCGCCACCGGGCGGCCGTCGCCGAAGGCCTTGGCGGCGTAGGCGGCGATGGTGGGATTGGTGACGATCGCCCCGTCGCAGAGCTGAAAGGCGGCTGCCATGCGGCCGACATAGGCGAACCACTGGTCCCACACCGCCTCCGGCTGCATGTCCAGCCCCAGCGTATCCATCAGCAGGTGGGCGTGCCTCAAGTCGAACACCAGGTCGTCGCAGTCGAACAGGACCCGGCGGCCACGGGCGTGGGCGTGCTCCACCAGGCGCGCCACCCGCTCGGTGTAGCGGGTGCGGCAGAGCACCAGCACGTCGCACAGGTCCAGCACGCGGTCCATGCCGTCCATCTCGCTCGCCTCGAACCAGGCCGCCGACGCCCTGCCCGTTTCGTTCAAGGATCGGGTGACGTTGAACACCCGGTAGCGGAAGGTGCTGGTGTCCGGCCGCTCGTAGAAATACGCGGCGCGGGGCGAGGCGCTGGTCAGCATGGCCATCCGCTCGTCCCGGCCGATCTCCCAGGGGGCAGGGCCTACCGCTGGGGCCACCGAAGCGGTGAACACCCCGCTAGGCCGCGAAACGGGCGGCGAGCCGGTCCAGCACGGGCGCCAGCGCCGCGGCCCAGTCCCGCTGCAAGCCGTTCGCGGCGTAGTTGGCTGTGCGCGCCGGCTCGTCCGCCACCAAGGCCGCGGCCCGGCGCAGCCCGTCCACCAGCCCATCCACCGTCGGCTCGGCCGTCAGGATGTTGCGGCTGTAGGCGTCCAGCGACGTCTTGGCCCCGAACCGGTTGGTGACCACCACGGCGCCGCTCGCCGCCAGGTCCAGCGGCGGGTAGCTGGGGTGGGGCGTGTCCATCAGCGACAGGCCGAGGTCCATGCGGCGCACCAGGGCGGCATACTCCGCCCAGGGCAGGTCGTGGGTCAGGCGGGGACGCACGCCGCCGGGCAGCACGACTTCCGCGGCTTGCCTGCCGACGAAGTGGAAATCCCAGGCCGCCGGCTCCAACACGCCCTCCTCGATCGCCGCGCCGACCGCCTCCATGCCGCGCCAGTACAAATTCCGCGAGTTGTGCGGGCGGGCGTAGAAGAAGAACTGCCGCAGCCCGGCAATCTCACGCGGTTCCCGGTAGTAGGCGGTGACAGGGAAGGCTGGCTCGAACGCCACGCCGTTGGGTGCCAGTCCCTGGTCCTGCAGGTGGCCGAGCAGCAGGTTGGTGTTGACGACGGTGAGCAGCGCCGGGTCGGCCAGCACCTCGGAGCAGCGTAGGTGGTCGTCGCCGAGCGGATAGAAGCCGCGTTCGTCCTCCTGCAGCAGATAGGCGATCCGGCTCGGGCGCACCGCCCGCCGCGTCGCCCAGGTGGTCCACCAGGAGGTGGTGAGGAAGATGTCGTGCGGCCCTGCCGGCACCTCGCACCCGTCCGGACCCGGCGGCGCGTGCAGCAGCTCCACGTTGCCGTTCCACGCGACGTTGTGCACGGCCAGCACGGCGGCGATGTTGCCGGCCTCCGGCGGCTCCGTCCGGGTCACCAGCCGCAGGCCCCCGCCCAGCCGCGCGGCGAGCAGCGCCCCGAGGACCAGCGCGGTGCCGACGCCGCCGTACAGGCTGCCGGCGTTGATGCTGTCGGTGACGATCGTGACCCGGCGGCGGTCGTCCGGGGTGGCATAGGTCCGCAACGGCGCCAGGGCCGCGTAGCGCTGCCCGAGCAAGGCCGCGAGCGTCGGCGGCCCGGGGTCGGCCACGGCCTCCCGGGTCGGCTCGATTACCTGCTCGATCACTGGCTCGATCACTGGCTCGATCACTGGCTCGATCACGGGTTCAGGCGGCGGCTCGGGTGCGACGGACTCTGGCGGCGGCTCCAGGCATGCGGCTGGCTCAGGGTCCGGCGGCGTCGGTTCCGCCACGCAAGGCGGGAGCGCGGCAGCCGGGGCATAGTCGGCGGTGTCGTTGCGCGCGATACAGTGGAGCAAGGCGGGCCGGCCCGCCGCCTCGGGATGCGCCTGGGCATAGCGGGCGGCGGAGAAGCGCGGGCCAGGATCGCGGCCTTCCGGGCCGCCGACGGTCGCGTAGTGCAGCGCCGGGCCGATCCCGCTGGCGGCCACGTCGGCGAACCGGGCGGCGTACCACCCGGCGTCGAACCAGGGCGAGGCGGCAACCTCGGCGACATCGGCCAGTACGGCCCGCCGCCGGTGCAACCGCGAGCCCAGCTGCCCGCTCAGGCCCCACCATGCCACGGTCATGCCCTTGCGCGCGCCGCTGCGGACCGGGGAGGGCAGCAGTCGCCCGCCCGCCCGCAACGGCCAGGTGGCGCGCCATGCGGTGGTGGCGAGCAGCCGGTCGCGCTCCGCCGCCATGCCGCGCCAGGCGTCCTGGGCCGACAGCATGGCCGCCCGGAGCTGGGACGCCTCCGCCTCGGCTCCGGCGGCAGCGGCCTCGGACGCCTCGGCGCGGGCGCGCATCGTGGCCGCGAGCATGTGGGCCTCGGACGCCTGGGCCCATGCCGCCGACGCCTGGGCCAATGCCGCGGACGCTTCGGAGCGGGCCTCCGCGGTGCGCTGGGCCGCAGCCGCCCGCAGCCGGCGTTGGACGATGCATGACGAAGCCTCCCTCGACCGTTCCCACAGCTGGTGTAACCCGGAGAGATACCCCTGTACGCAGCCGATCCGCCAAAGATTGGCTGCACATAGCCGATATGACCAGGACAGAATGACTGTGGAAACGGTATAGC
>CAXTPP010000152.1:0-7405 GCA_964246185.1 uncultured Acetobacteraceae bacterium | reverse complement strand
ATACCAGCCGTCCGAAGTTCTGACTCACGTTCTGTCTAGGATTCCCCATCGGTGTGATTTCTGGTTCGCTTTGTGCGGTTTCGATTCGCACGGAGGCGTCTATGGGCGTGGCGGCAGGGGCTGCTCGGCTGGAGCTTTCGGCTACCGAGCTTCGGCGGGAGGCGTCGCGTTGCGATGGCGGGCGTCTTGCCTGCCGCCTGCTGGCGATCGCACAGGTGCTCGACGGCGCATCGCGGACGGACGCGGCGCAGGCCAGCGGCATGGATCGCCAGAGGCTGCGGGACTGGGTTCATCGTTACAACGCGCAAGGCATCGCGGGTCTGTCCGACGCCAAGCGCACGGGTCGGCCGGGGGCGCTGTCGGCGGCGCAGATGGCCGAGCTTACGGCGTTGACCCTCGCGGGGCCGGACCTGGCCAAGCATGGCGTGGTGCGCTGGCGTTGCGTCGATCTGCGGCTGTGATCGCCGACCGCTTCAAGGTGGAGCTGCACGAGCGCACCGTTGGCACGCTGCTGCGCCGAACCGGTAGCCGCCGCGCTGCCGCCAGAGGCGGTAGGCAAGCCCGTCGAGGTCTGGTTCCAGGACGAGCCCTCCACTGGCATTCCACCTGCTTCGCAGGCGAAGCCTTGGCCAGTTCCGCCCGCGTCGGCCAGCAGGGCACGCTGAGCTATGTCTGGGCCAAGCGCGGCCCGCGTCCGCCCGCCGTGCGTGACGACCGCCATGATTCCGCGTGGTTGTTCGGCGCGGTCTGCCCGGGCAGGGCGGTTGGTGCTGCCATCGTCATGCCTTGGGTCGGCAGCGAGGTGATGAGCCTGCACCTGGCGGAGATCGGCAAGCAGGTGGCCACGCCAGGCCACGCCGTGCTGGCCCGCGACGGCGCGGGGTGGCACCAGCCCGGCACGCGGCTCAAGGTGCCCGGCACCATCACCCTGCTGCGGCTGCCGCCCTACGCGCCCAAACTCAACCCGATCGAGAACGTCTGGGCATATTTGCGCGGCAATATGCTCAGCATGCACGTCCGGGACACCCACGAGGAAAAGCATCGAGGACTGCTGCAACGCCTGCAACAGCCTCATGGCCGACGCCAAACGGGTCACCTCAATAACCACGCGGCAATGGGCGACGGTCAAGAATTAAGGCGGCTGATATGAGCACGATTTTGGCTAATTCTGTTAGGCTGATGAGGTGTGGGTGGCGGAGCGGGTGGTGGGTTAAGCTGGCGTGTTGCCGCCAAAGACGCTGCCATGCCCCGCCCGCCATCCCGCTTTGCCATGGTTATCCTAACCTTTGCACCCTTGTTTCTTCAACGCAGCTGGCGTCACGCCGAGGTGCTGCTGACCGGCGCCATCCTGGCCCCAAGCCGGCGCACCGTGGCCAGCGTGCTGCGGATCACCGGCCTCGCGCGGGAGCGCCGGTTCGTGAACTACCATCGCGTGCTTAACCGCGCCGCCTGGTGCCCGCGCACCGCCGCGCGCCGGCTGCTCGGCTTGTTGGTCGCTGCCTTCGTGCCGGCCGGGACGGTCGTGCTGGGGACCGACGACACCATTGAGCGCCGGCGCGGCAAGCGCATCGTAGCCAAGGGCATCTGCCGCGACCCGGTGCGGTCCAGCCACGGCCATTTCGTCAAGGCGAGCGGCCTGCGCTGGCTCAGCCTGATGCTCCTGGCACCGGTCCCTTGGGCACGTCGAGTGTGGGCGGAGGAGCCAAAGATTCCGCGTGCGCAGCACATGGAAAGGCTGCGCAGGGGATGCCGTTCCTGACAGCTTTGGCCCTTCGGAGCGCTACTGCCAGGCGCGGCCGGCGGCACAAGAATCTGACGGACCAGGCGAAGCTGCCCAAGGTTCCAGCGGCGCAGCCGATGGAATGCCCGCGGAGGGGCGGCAACTTGTGCTGCAAGCCCGCCGCTGGCTGCCCGGCCGTGAGCTGGTGGTGGTAGGCGACAGCGCCTTTGCCGCCCTGGAATTGCTGGCCGCCCTCAGCCACCACGGCATGGCCCGCATCACGCGCTTGCGGCTGGACGCTGCCCTTTACGATCCGGCGCCAAGACGCCTGCCCGGCACGAACGGGCGGCTCCGCACAACGCCCTGCCTGCTCGGCCTGTTTTCCCTTGTCAGCCTACTGGGACGGCAACTCACCCCCAGGCGCGCCGGGCCGGCGTAGCCAGCCCCTGGTATCGCAAGCAACAGGCAACTTTTCAGACACGCTCGCAGCCGTGCGTCGGGAAATCTGGCGCGAGCAGGGTTTCGTCACGTCCCGCAGCGCCCGCAACACACGGAAACTCCGGCCACCGCTCCAAAACGGCATCACCTACGCACTCTGCCATGCCGCTTGATGGCCAAAGTCGAGGTAAGTCTAGCGCCTAGCCGGAAACCCATGTGGCAAGGGCTCGCGTTCGCGGTATTCTTCACCCTGATCAGGGAAATTGCGCCATGCCGGCCAACATTCGTTCTGTCGTCGTCTTCTGCGGCTCCCGCGTTGGGCATGACCCGGCGTGGCGCACCGCTGCCGAGGCGCTGGGGCGCGGCCTCGCCTCCTCCGGCATCCGGCTCATCTACGGCGGTGGCCGGGTCGGGCTGATGGGTGCAGTGGCGGATGGCGCGCTGGCCGGCGGCGGCGCGATCACCGGCATCATCCCGGATTTCCTGCGGTTGCGTGAGGTGGCGCATCCCGGCGTCGCGGACTTGCAGGTGACGGACAGCATGCACCGCCGCAAAGCCCTGATGTTCGCGCAGGCAGACGCCTTCGTCACCTTGCCAGGCGGTTTAGGCACGCTGGATGAGACGGTGGAGATAATCACCTGGCGTCAGCTTGGCCTGCATGACCGGCCGTTGCTGATCGCCAACATCAACGGCTGGGCCACTGCGTTGCTGGCCGTGCTCAATGGCTTTGTCATGGACGGCTTCACCGATGCTTCGTCCCGGGCGCTCTACGAAGTTTTCCCAGACGTGCCGGCCATCCTGCGCCGCCTGGTCACCATGCCTGCGCGCGAACGGCTGCCCTCCCCGCATCTGTAGCTTGCGGGCGTCTTTGCCTGACGCTATACGCCGTACTCGGTCGGAGCGTAGCTCAGCCTGGTAGAGCGCTTGCTTCGGGAGCCAGAGGCCGGAGGTTCGAATCCTCTCGCTCCGACCAGTTCTCACTCCACTCTCAGCAACCCGCGTCGTTCAGTCGCGCATGAGCCGTCCGGCATGATTTCGGGCCATCGCGGCTCATACCAGCTGCCTTAAATCTTGACCTGTGCCCAGATGCGGGTCGTTATGGATGCGATGCGTTTGGCGTCGGCCATGAGGCTGTTGCAGGCGTTGCAGCAGTCCTCGATGCTTTTCCTCGTGGGTGTCCCGGACGTGCATGCTGAGCATATTGCCGCGCAAATATGCCCAGACGTTCTCGATCGGGTTGAGTTTGGGCGCGTAGGGCGGCAGCCGCAGCAGGGTGATGGTGCCGGGCACCTTGAGCCGCGTGCCGGGCTGGTGCCACCCCGCGCCGTCGCGGGCCAGCACGGCGTGGCCTGGCGTGGCCACCTGCTTGCCGATCTCCGCCAGGTGCAGGCTCATCACCTCGCTGCCGACCCAAGGCATGACGATGGCAGCACCAACCGCCCTGCCCGGGCAGACCGCGCCGAACAACCACGCGGAATCATGGCGGTCGTCACGCACGGCGGGCGGACGCGGGCCGCGCTTGGCCCAGACATAGCTCAGCGTGCCCTGCTGGCCGACGCGGGCTTCGTCTTTACATGAGGGCTCGGCTGTCAACGGCGTTTTTACATGTGCGGCTCCGTGTTGGGTCAAAGCGGGGTTCGGCAAGGCTGTGGGGTCCGGGGCGGTCCTGCGTCCCAGCGACGGCTGCGTCACCTTATACCAGAGGCCTTCTGCTCTGACTCGAACGTGAGTAGGTTCGGCTCGGGGCTGGGTGGTGTGGTCTGCCGGCACGATGGTGGGGGCGGACATGACGGTTGCGATCGCGCGGACGGAGCACACGGCGGCGGATCTTTGCCGGCTGGCGGGTCAGTCGGACGACGCGGCCGTGGCTCGGCACCTGCTGGCGCTGGTCCTGGACGGCTGCAAGCGCGCAGACGCGGCGCCGCTGGCAGGACTGGACGGGCAGGCGCTGCGCGACTGGGTGCATCGTTACAACGCCGGTGGCGTGCAGGGTCTGGCTGACCGGCATGGCGGCGGGATGGCGCGGCGCCTGTCGGCCGAGCAGGAGGCGGCGGTCGCGGGCTGGATGCGCATCGGCCCCGACCTGGCAAAGGACAAGCTTGTGCGCTGGCGCTGCGCGGACATCCAGGCGCGGCTTGCCGAGCTGTTCGGGGTCGTTCTGCATGAGCGCAGCGTGGGCAAGCTGCTGCGCCGGCTGCGCTTTTCCCACGTCTCGGTGCGCCCGCGACATCCCAAGGCGGACGTGGCGGCACAGGCGTCTTTCAGAGCGGGTTCCACGCTCTCATGACCGCAGCCCTGCCGGCGGCCGTGCGCAGCGCGGGCACGCCGATCGAGGTCTGGTTCCAAGATGAACACTCCACTGGCATTCCACCTGCTTTGCAGGCGAAAACTTGGCCAGTTCCGCCCGTGTGGGCCAGCAGGCACCTTGACCTATATATGGGCTGAGAAGAGCAGCCGACCGCGTGCGCTGAAAGACCTGCGCTACGAGTGGGCGAAGCTGGTCAAGGTTCCGCCTGCGAAACAGGTGGAATACCAGCGCAGGGCTACCTGTTCGGCGCCGTCTGCGCCGAGCGCGGCGTCGGCTCAGCCCTCGTGCTGCCCCATGCCAACGCCGACGCCATGACCCTGCACCTGGCCGAGATCAGCCGCCAGGTCACGCCCGGCGCCCATGCCGTGTTGGTCTGCGACGGCGCCGGCTGGCACAGGACCGGCGGGCGCTTGGCCGTGCCAGAGAACATCACCCTGCTGCACTTGCCGCCCTACAGCCCCGAACTGAACCCGGTCGAGAACATCTGGGACTACCTGGGCGACAACAAGCTCAGCAACAGCGTGTTCGACACCTACGACACCATCGTAGACCGCTGCTGCGCCGCCTGGACCTGGCTCATGGACGCGCCAGACCGCATCCGCTCCCTCGCAACCACGCCGTGGACCAAAACGGTCAAAGCGTAGGGCGCTTGGTATAAGCTCCTGCGGGAGTGGAGGTGCCGATGGCTACGAAGAGGACGCGACGAGAGTTTGCGGACGAGTTCCAGCGCGAGGCGGTGGTTTTGCTTTGGGACAGCAAGCGGCCGCTGACGCAGGTGGCGTCCGAGCTGGGCTTGGAACCGTCGGTGGTGCGGCGCTGGCGCAGCCTGGCCAACGGGGCGGGACAGGCAGCGTCCGTGGTCCGGCCCAGCGGCGCTGCGGTCGCGGCGTCGGCCGAGCAGCTTGAGCTCCGGCACCTGCGCCGGCACCTGCGCTGGGAGCTGGAGCGGGCGCAGATGGAGCGCGACATCTTAAAAAAGCAGTCGGCATCTTCTCGAGTCCGCCGAGCTGAGCTTGCGTTTCATCGAGGACCACCGCGCGGTGTTCCTCGTGCGGGTCATGTGCCCGGTGCTGCGGGTCAGCGCCAGCGGCTGCTACGCCTGGCGCGGCCGGCCCGGGAGCGCCCGCGCCCTGGCGAACAAGGCGTTGGCCGAGGATATCCGCCGTGTCCACGCCGGCAGCCGGCGTCGCTATGGCAGCCCGCGGGTGCATGCGCCCCTGCGGACCGCGGGCAAGCGGGTGGGGTGCAACCGCGTGGCGCGGCTCATGCGCGCACATGGCATCCAGGCGCGCCGGCGGCGGCCGTTGCGCAAGACCACGGACAGCAACCATGCCTTTCCGCCTGCCCCCAACCTGCTGGACCAGCAGTTCGCCTCCGCGGTCGCGCCGAACCAGGTCTGGCTGGCCGACTTGACCTACATTGCCACCAGCGAGGGCTGGCTCTACCTGGCCGCCATCATGGACTTGTTCTCGCGCAAGTGAAGTTGACCCGGTTTGGTAGAGCTTTTCTAGTTTTGCTGGGTGTCTCCTGAATGCGTCGTGCCCGCGCTCCTTACCCGCCTGAAGTCTATTGGCAGATGGTTGAACTGGTCCATGCCGGCCGCGATCCCGCGGACTTGGCCTGGGAGTTTGAGCAGTCTGCACAGTCCATTCGCGCCTGAGTGGCCTTGGCTACGCGCAAGGAGGGCGGCTGGGAGAAGGCGAAGCTTGAGGACTTGTCGGCTACCGAGCGTGACGAGTTGGGGCGCCTTCACCGCGCTCGCCTGCCCACTCACCTGCCTCATGACTGCAAAAGCGGTTTTGAAAGTCGAGCTGGGCCATGAAGGCGGCGAGGGCATCAATGTCCTGCATCATCACTTCCAGGGCTGTATGATGACCATTGCTTTCTTCCCCGGAGAGTTCTAACTTGAGGTAGTGATAGGTTTTTAGTAGGCTGGCGGCCTATGTTTGGGGGGCTGTGGATGTCAGCGGTTGAGTTGCAATGCAAGCGGTGCGGGGTGTCGGACTTTGCCAAGAGCGGCCTGGCGAGGGGCATCAGCGCTACCGTTGCCGGGTGTGCGGCTGCAACTTCACTGACACGCCTTTGCGCGGCAAGCCGCCTGCCATGAAGGCCCTGGCAGTTTTGCTGTATGGCATGGGCGGCATGGGCTTCAGCGCCATCGGCCGCCTGCTGGGCGTGAGCGACGTGGCGGTGCTGAAATGGGTGCGCGCCGAGGCTGCGTCGCTGCCAGAACCGGAAGTCTCGGCCGCCGTGGTGACGGTGGAGGTGGACGAGATGTGGCATCATCTGAAAGAAAGTCTGCCAAGCTCTGGGTCTGGCGCGCCTGTGACGTTGGTCGCCGGCGCGCCGTGGCGTGGGTGTTGGGTGGGTGTGATGATGCAAGCTGCCGCCGGCTGATCGACAAGGTCGGGCTGGCTGGCAAGACGTTCGTGACCGACGACTGGGAGGGCTACCGCCGGGTGATCCCGCCGGGCCAGCTGTTCACGGGAAAGCACCTCACCTTCCCCATCGAGCAGGACAACAGCAACGTCCGACATCACCTCGCGCGCTTCCACCGCCGCACCAAAGTGGCGTCAAAATGCCGCACCATGGTGGACCTGTCACTGCGCCTGCTGCACCACCTGCAAGACCCCAAAACCTACGCCGCCTATGCCGAAAAGATCAGGAGTATCTTTGGTTAGAACTCTCCTTCTCCGATCCATCAGACGTTCCTGGCGTTGTATAGTTTATATGCGGTTCGTTGTGCATGCTGCGTCCAGGTCGCTGCCCCTCCTCGGTGCGAGCGCCTATGTCGCCTATTTCTTCAATCATCCGCTCTGAGTTGCTGCCGCCTGTTCCGAGGTGTGTTGCAGATCGGCTCGATCCTTTGCGGATGTGATGCCTGATACCAACCGTCGTTTGCTCTGACTCAAACGTGAGTAGGTGCGGCTCGGGGCTGG
>CAXTPP010000151.1:0-7626 GCA_964246185.1 uncultured Acetobacteraceae bacterium | reverse complement strand
ATCGCCGACCAGCTACCCATACCTGGAACAGGTCAGCTGTGAGGCTCACCGGTATTACATCATGCCGTAGAGGTATCTATTGTTGTTGCGTCCGGCGCATCATGGCATAGTTGCAGGTCAAGGCCGTTTCGGAAACCCTCATCGCGCTTCCATTCAGCGCAGCTGCGGTCCAGCCCGGAACCGAACCAGCAGCGTCGGAGCGACACCCTCCCGGTCAGATCAAGCCGTGCGCACGCAGGTCTCATGACATGCGAACGCAACGTGGAGGAAGGCTTTTGCAGCCTGTCGGGAACAGCGGCCGATTCAGTGTCGGTAGTGCGTTGCAGCGATCGCTTCGGGAGGACCAGCGCTGACGAGGCTACGCACGCTCAGGCGCCGTCTCGGGCATGGCTGCGAACAGGGCAACGACCGCCACGCAGGCTGCTGCCCCGAACGTCAGGAACGCGGCCGAGTAGCCGAAACGATCCACGATGACCCCGGCCGCCAGCCCGCTTAGGGACGCGCCGATGCCCTGCACCGTCGCCACCACGCCCTGCGCCAGGTTGTAGCGGCCGGTGCCCCGCATCAGGTCGGCGACGACCAGGGGCGTTATCGCTCCGAAGATGCCGGCGCCGATGCCGTCGAGCAGCTGCACCCCGATCAGCCACGGCGCGCTGTCCGAGAACGTGTAGAGCAGCGCCCGCACCGGAAGCACGGCAAAGCCGATCAGCAGGATCGGCTTGCGCCCGATGCGGTCCGCGGTGCGTCCGACCGCGAGCGCCACCGGCAGCATGATGAGCTGGGCCGCGATGATGCAGGACGACATCATGACAGTTGCCCAGGCCGGGTGGGCCTGCGCCAGCTTCTGGCCGACGAGCGGCAGCAGCGGCGCGTTGGCGAAGTGGAACAGCATGGCGCAAACCGCGAACACCACCAGCGGGCGGCGCCGAAGCAGCACGGAATAGCCGGACGGCGCCTCCCCATCCTCCTCCTGCCCGCCCACGTCTCCCAGCCCGCGGGCGCGGTCCTGGTCGATGGCGCCAGCCGGGATCGACAGCATGGCGGCCGCCGCCAAAAGGGCGAACACCGGCACGAGCAGGAACACGGCCCGCTGCGAGAACAGGTAGCCGACGCCCCCCGCCGCCGTGGCGATGGCCACGTTGCCGGCGTGGTCGAAGGCGGAGTTGCGCCCCATCCGGCGCGCCAGGCGCTGGCGGGCGTACAGGCCAAGGGTGACCGCCGCGACCGCCGGCCCGAACACGTCGCCCACCACGGCGATGGCGGCGTTCGCCATGATGACGGGCCAGAAGGCAGGGACGGCAAAGATGGCCAGGGCGCCGGCCGCGAGCACGGCGAGCGCCAGGACGACCGCCCAGCGCTTGCGCCGGGTCGCGTCGATCATGGCTCCGGCCGGCGTCTGCGCGGCCAAGCCGAGCAGCCCGCTGATCGTGGTGACCCAGCCGACTTCCGTTTGGCTCCAATGCTGCTGGGTGATCAGGAAGACGTTGAGGTACGGCCCCAGCGCGCCCCGCACGTCGGCGAGCAGGAAGTTCACGGCGTCAAGCGATCGTGGACGGAAGCCCGCTCGCGCCGCCTGCGCCATCACGCCGTCGTCGGCCGTGGCCATGCTAGAGCGTTTTCCATGCTGATAGACGCACGCAAAACGCTCCAGCCTCTGTTTTTGCGAGCATCTTCATCCGACAGTGACCCTGTTCGGTCGAACGATGCCCTAGAACATCGCGATCAGGACGATGCCGCCGGTCATCAGCGCCCCGCCCAGGACACGCCAGATGTTCAGGCTGTGCTGCTCGATGCCGAACAGGCCGAAATGGTCCACGGCAAGCGACATGAGGATGTTTGCGGTGATGGTCAGCCCGGCGAACGGGCCGGCGCCGATCTTGTCCACGAACAGCAGGCCCATGATCACGGCAAAGGCGCCCAGCAGGCCGCCGAGCGGCGCCCACCACGGCATGGACGCCAGACCCTTGGCCGACGGCAGCGGGTTGGGCAGGCAGAAGAACAGCACCAGCAGGAAGGCGACGATCGGCAGGAACGAGACGGTGCTGGCGAGCCAGGGGTTTTCCAGCGACTTGCGCAGCGCGCCGTTCATCGGCGGCCCCCAGGCTTGCAGGGCGCCCGCGATCAGGATGAGCGGATAGAGCCAGGCCGAGCTGATGTTCTGCATGCTTGTGGTTTCCGGGGTGGTTCAGCCGAACGCGAAGGCGCCTGCGACCGCGAGGAGGAGGGCCGGCGGCGTGACCAGCACGCCCAGCTTGAGGAAGGCCCACGCGCTGACGCTCTGGCCTTCGCGCCGCAACGCGGTCAGCCACAGGATGGTCGCCAGCGAGCCGGTGACCGACAGGTTCGGGCCGAGATCGACGCCGATCAGCACCGCGCTGCGCACGTGATCCGGCACATGCGCCATCTCGACCACGCGCCCGGCGACCAGGCCGGCCGGCAGGTTGTTGACCAGGTTGCAGCCGACCGCGAGCGCCACCCCGGCCGCCCAGGCAGCCAAGGTTGCAGATTGCTGGACCAGCTGCTGCAGGAGTGCGGACAGCGCGTTGGTGACGCCGGTCTTCTCGAGCGACTCCACCAGCACGAACAGGCCGGCCACGAGCGGCAGCACGCCCCAGGAAACGTTCTTCGCAACGTCGAAGACACCGCATCTGGAGCGGGTCAGCACCAGGATCGCCGTGCCCAGGCCTGCCAGGAAGGTCGGCAACCCGAGCTGGATGCCGAAGCCGGAGGAGGCCAGCAGCACGACCGCCGTCGCAGCGATGCCGAAAGCCGCCAGCTTGCCGGCGTCCGACAGCTCCGGCGCCTCGATGTCGGCGGAGATTTCCTGACGCAGGTCGGCGCCCTGGCTCCAGCGCAGCGCGACGTACGTGGCAAGGATGGAGAGCAGCGAAGGCAGCGCATAGCGCGGCAGCCATTGCAGCAGCGGCGGCATGTGGCTGCCGTAGATCACCAGGTTCGCCGGGTTGGAGATCGGCAGCACGAAGCTCGCCGCGTTGGCGATGAAGGCGCAGACGAACAGGTACGGCAGCGGCTTGGCTGCCTTTGCCGCACGGGCGGCGGCGGCCACGGCCGGCGTCAGCACGACTGCGGTCGCGTCGTTCGAGAGGAACACGGTCACGACCGTGCCGACGGCGAAGACGAGGGTGAACAGGCGCGTGGCCGAACCCTTCGCCAGGCGCGCAGCCCGTGCAGCCAGCCAGTCGAACAGGCCTTCCTGGCGCGCAAGCTCGGACAGCAGCATCATGCCCGTCAGGAACAGGTAGACGTCCGTGCCCTTGGCGATCCCGGACAGCGCGTCAGCCGGGCTCAGCAGGCCGAGCGCCACCAGCAGGACCGCTCCGCTCGCCGCCCAGACGTATTCAGGCCAGGAGAACGGACGGATGATGACCCCGGCGGTCGCGGCGCCGGCGATGCACCAGGTTGTCCACGGCGAGACGAGAAGGTCGCCCATCACCGCTTTCGCCCGTTGCGGCTTGCGGCCCATCTTCGCCTGCCTGGCCTGACAGGCTGAAGATCATCCGCCGAAGCGCCGGTCTGCCGGACCGCAACGGCCGTGCAGGATCTGCCGCGCCATGCCTTCACGCCGGAGGCTTCTGGCAGGCGGTCGGAATCGATCCAAGGCATTGGATGCTCCTTGCGCGCCGACGTTCAGGGCGGCGGCGGCGCGTCAGGACCGCCGGGCGGCGGATGGTGACCCGGCGGGCGCGGCGGAGCGGCGACCTGCGCCAGATGCGCGGCGTCCGGGCCGATCGAGCGGGCCTCGATGACGCGGCCGAGCGGACCCTCGAAGCCGTCGCCCTGGACGGTGACCGGCGCACCGGCGGCCAGCGTCGATGCGAGCCGCTCCGCCTCCGGCGGCGGCAGGTGGACGATCGTGCCGTCTTCAAGCAACGCGCCGTTCAGGTCGCCGCGCGGCCCGTGCAGCTGGGCCTTGATGCGCCCCGTGGCGCTCAGCGCCTGCTGCGCGCCGCGCGGGCCGGGCGGGCCGCCCGCGCCGGTGTCGGTCACCGTGGCGCCGGTCGCGTCGTTTCTGACCGACATGGCCTGCACCATCGGGATCGCGCGCGCCTTCAGCCCGCGGACCGTCACGGCATCGCCGGGTTTCACCGCGTAGACCAGCTGCGTGCCGAGGTGGGGCGGCGTGTGGACTTCGGTCCCGTCTGCCAGGATCAGCCCATCGACGTCGCCGCGCGGCGTCAGGCTGTATTCCGCGACCTTGCCCTGGATCGCCGGCAGCTGGCTCGGGTCGTATGTGGCCGCATTATCCATGGCGCTTTGGGCGACCGCAGCGCCGACGCCGCCTGCGAGCAGCGTGGCGGCCAGCAGCATGTGCCTGGTTCTCATGGGGTTCTCCGTCTTTCAGGGCTTCAGGCCCGCAAGACGAAGCGCAAGCGTCATGCCAACGGCAAGCCATTGATTTACCTGGGAGCGTTTCACTTCGGGACCGATGCGGAGTCCGCTTCAGGGACGCCGTCCGTCCCATCAGGGGACACCAGGCCGTGGCGCTCCAGCTTCTGGTAGAGCAGCTGGCGCCGGATGCCCAGCCGCTCCGCCGCCTGTGCGCGGTTGCCGCCGGACGCCACGAGGGCGCGTCGGATCATCTCCCGTTCGACCCGCTCGATCGATTCCGGCAGGGTTCCGGCCAGCCAATCGATCGCTTTGGCAGACGCCTCGCCTGAGATGCCCGGCGTCGCCAGGAAGGCGAGGTCATGGGCTGAAATGACTGGACGCCTCACCAACGTCGAGGCCCGCTTCATGGCGTTGGACAGCTCCCGGACGTTGCCCGGCCACGGGTGGGCCAGCAGCCGAGAGGCCGCATCGGCGGAAAGCCGGCTTGCCGGGCCGTCGTCGGCCGACAGCGCCAGGAAGTGCTCCGCGAGCGGGATGATGTCGGCCAGGCGCTCGCGCAGCGGCGGCAGGGCGACCGGCACGACGCCGAGCCGGTAGTATAGATCCTCGCGGAACCTGCCGTCGCGCACGGCCTGGAGCAGGTCGCGGTGCGTGGCCGCGATCACGCGCACGTCGATGGGGACCGGGCGGCCGCCGACCGGCGTCACCACGCGCTCCTGCAAGGCGCGCAGCAGCTTGGCCTGCATGGCCAGGTCCATGTCGCCGATCTCATCGAGGAACAGCGTGCCGCCCTGGGCGTCGCGGAACGAGCCGGCCCGGTCGGCGACCGCGCCGGTGAAGGCGCCGCGGACGTGGCCGAACAGCAGGCTTTCCAGCAGCTCAGCCGGGATAGCGGCGCAATTCACCGGCACGAACGGAGCCTTGGCCCGGCTTCCGTGCCGGTGGACGGCGCGCGCCACCACTTCCTTGCCGGTTCCCGTCTCCCCTAGCAGCAGCACCGTCGCGTCGCTGTCGGCGAGCATGCCGATGGATTTCTGCACCTCGCGCATCGCGGCGCTCGATCCGACGAGATCGCCTTCGCGCATGCCGCCCGGACCTGGTCCGGATCGTGCCAGGTCCGCGGCCGGCAGCATCCGCGACAGCAGCGCCTGCAGGTCCTCGCGCCCGATCGGCTTGGCGATGTGGTCCGCAGCGCCGAGCCGCATGGCCTCGATCGTGTTGTCGCTCGTCGGCACTGCAGTCAGCACCGCCACCGGCGGCGGGCTGGGCTTGGCCCTGATGCGCCGGAGCACGTCCATGCCATCCATTCCGGGCATGCGCAGGTCCAGCAGCACGGCGTCCGCAACGTGGCGCGAGAGCCAGGCCAGGGCCGCCTGGCCGTCGCCAGCCTCCGCCGCCGCATGGCCGAAATCGGTCAGCGCGGTCGCGATCGCGCGGCGCAAGGCATGGTCGTCGTCAACGATCAGGATGGTGGCCATGCGGTCCCCTGCGGCAATTCGACGGCGAACACGGCTCCGCCCGACCGGGTGCCGGCGCTTCGCAGCACGAGCCGGCCACCATGCGCGTCGGTCAGCTCGCGGGCGATCGCCAAGCCGAGCCCAGTGCCCTCCGGCCGCCCGGTGACGAAAGGCTCGAACAGGCGTTCCGCCATTGCAGGCGGCACGCCGGCGCCGCTGTTTTCGACCGTCAGGATCAGCAGGGCTGGCTGGCGGTCCGCGGACAGGACGACCGCGCCGCCTGCCGGCGCGTGACGGATCGCATTCGTCATCAGGTTGTCCAGGACCCGGTGGATCACCGCGGGATCGAGCATCGCCGTGCCATCGGCGCGGCGCAGCGAGACGGCGAGCGACTTGGCTGCGGCAGTCTCGCCATGGCGCGCCACCTGCTCGGCCAGGAATGCCGGCAACTCGACGCAGACCGGTTTCGGCTCCACCCGCTGGGTCATCGCCAGCAGCTCGCCCACCAGCCCATCCAGCCGATCAATCTGGCCCAGCATGTCGCCGATCGCCTCCCGCCTTCGCGCATCGCCGCCGGCGAGCGCGTTCTCGCCCTGAAGCCGGGCGGCCGCGATCGGGTTGCGGATTTCGTGCGCGACCCCGGCGGCGACACGGCCCAGCGCGGCCAGCCGCTCCGCCCGCGCGGCGCGCCCCGCCATGCGATCGGCCTCCTGCCGCGCCTCCGCGACCCGCAGCCCGGCTTCGTTCAGGGCGTCGATGATCTGGTCCAGCTCCCGCTCGCCTGTCCTGCCGACGGTCGGCATGCCGACGGCGCCGGCCGTGCGCAGCGCTCCCTCGATGCCGCGCACGTGCCGCCCCCAGACCAGGAGCGTGCGGCCCAGCCAGGCCGACATCGCCGCCATCAGCGCGAGGAGCACGCCCAGCCCGAGCTGCAACGGCCGAAAGCCCCGGACCGCGCGAACCCGCGTCATGGTCCACGCCGTCAGCCCGTTGACAGGGCCGCTCAGGGGGCACGCGTGCAGCAGCAGCGTCTGCGACCCTGACGGAACGCTGCGCTCCGCCGACTGGTCATCGCGGGCGGCCTGCTGGTTCACCGCCTGGATCTGGTCGCGTTCAGCCGTGGGCAGGTCGGTCTTCGGGCCAGTCCCCTCGTAGGTCGGAAAGGCATAGGCCAGCGGCCCGGCATCGGCCTGCCAGATGCCGCCCTCCACGCCGTCCTGGTGCGCCAGGGCCAGGCCGACCGCCGCGGCCAGGTCGGTGCGCAGCCTGTCGTCGGCCGGTTCTGCGCCAGGCCCGCCCCAGCCTGTCGCGTAGAACCCGTACCGATCCTTGATGAGGTCGCAAGCCCGCGCCACCACGGCCTCCGCCCGGCCGATCTGGGCCGCCGTCGATTGCTGGAAGAGCTGCACGAAGAGCAGGCCGACGGCGACGCAGGCCAGCAGGGACAGTCCCCACAGGCCGAGCAGTCGGATGCGAAGAGAGTTCACGGCTGTCTTGATAAGGTTTCATGCCTTGCACTGCCATCGTGGAGCAGCGCAGCGAGGCTGGGCTCCGCTCAGACCCGCCAA
The DNA here is from genome assembly GCA_964246185.1 of uncultured Acetobacteraceae bacterium. Classification (GTDB taxonomy): domain Bacteria; phylum Pseudomonadota; class Alphaproteobacteria; order Acetobacterales; family Acetobacteraceae; genus LMUY01. The sequence continues at coordinate 251 of CAXTPP010000151.1, read as the reverse complement.
AGGCCGGGGGCCTTTGGCGGAGTCCAGAGGCAGGGCCTCTGGCCTGGCTTGACGGTCACCCTCAGGGGCCATCGATATTGCAGACATGCAGGAACGCCGTCCCGGTCAGGCGATGCCCAGCGGCAGATCCAACCCCCGGAACACCCCCGCCAGCCGCCCGATCAACCCTCGCTTCGGATGGCTCCGCCGGGCCACCAGCATCACGTCCCGCGCCACTGGGCTGCCTCCCGGGGCGCTGAACACCACCAGCC
>CAXTPP010000150.1:0-8018 GCA_964246185.1 uncultured Acetobacteraceae bacterium | reverse complement strand
CCGAAAATCGTACAAGGTGGTAAGCAAACTCCAGAACCAGGACACTAGAGATGCTTTGACCTACGTCCAGGTGCGAGACGCGATGGATTTGATGCGCTCGGGCATGTCCATGAGAGCATTCCATGCGTTGCAACAGGCGTCGACGATGTCGTCGTAGCCGGGCAAGACCCGGTGGCTGAGATGGTTCTGCTGTAGATACTGCCAGACGTCTTCGACCGGGTTCAGCCCCGGGCAGCAAGGCGGGAGGTGCAGCAGGCTGATGGTGTCCGGCACGTGCAGCTTGCCACCGGTTTGATGCCATGCGGCGCCATCGAGGGTGACTACGGCATGGGCGCCGGGTTGGACATTGCGGCTGATCTCAGCCAGGTGCCGGTTCCTGGCCGACGCGTTCACCTCCGGCAGGACGAGGGCGGCGCCGCAGCCACGGGCGGGACAGACAGCGCCGAAGACATAGCCCTGCGCTGGTATTCCACCTGCTTCGCAGGCGGAACCTTGACCAGCTTCGCCCACTCGTATCGTAGGTCGCGCGGCGTGGGCGGGCGGCTGCCTCGGTCTGTCCATACATAGGTCAGAGTGCCTGGCTGACCGACGCGTGCCTCGTCCTTACATGACGGTTCAGGCGTCAAGGGCGTTCTGGGCGGCGGCTCTCCTCATTTGCTGGCGTCGGTTCGATTAGGCGTGTGGGTCCGGGGTAGTCTGCACTGCAGCCACAGCTGCATCACCTTACATGCGGTCGGGTCCAAGCGGGTCCCGCACCATAATGCCTCATGCACGAGGCGTGGCCCCGGCAGGGCGCGACCAACCTGCCACTCGGCAGTTGCGATGACCATTGACGAAGACGGTCGCACTCCCTCCCATCGCTGCTGGCGTTATCCTGCCGGCAGCAATCCCTATGCTGCTGCGCGGACAGCCACACCGTCCGGGATCTGCCCGGTCTCGGTGTAGCGCCACAGCGCGATCAGCAGCTTTCTGGTCATGGCGACAATCGCGATCCGCCGCGTGCGCCCTTGCAGCGTGCCGACCCGGGTGCGGAACCATGCGGCCAGCGCACTTTCGGGCTGGTAGCGCAGCCACAGCCAGGCGAGCTGCACCATGGTCGTGCGCGCTCGCGAGTTTCCAGCGCGCGCGATGCGCCGATCGCGGTCCATGGTTCCGCTCTGGTATGGCGTAGGGGTCAGGCCGACGTAGCTGGCCAGCTGCTTGCGGCTGCTGAATGGGTGATACAGCACCTCCCTGACCAATACAGCCGCAAAGTTCTCGGCGATGCCGCGGATGCGCTGCAAGACTGTGACTTTCTGCGACGCAGCCTCGTCGGGCGCGGCCGCAAGCGCCGTTGCCCGCTCGGCATCGAGCTCGCGGATCAACTCCATCGTCAGCACGAGCCGGCGGCGAAGCCGGCGCAGTTCAGCCAGCAGGTTCGCCGGTACGGCCCGGTCGTCGCCGGTCTGCAAGGCATTAAGGTCACGCTCCCAGCTGCGCAACGATGGCCTTTCCCGGATGCCTTGTGTCGCAAGCAGGGCGAGGATGCGGTTCTCGAACCGGGTGCGCTCCTGGACCAAGTGCTCTCGCTCGCGGTGCGGACGCTTGGCATCCTCCTCCTCCGGCGTAGGCACCCTGACCATGCTACAGACTTGGTGGTCACCGCCGACGTAGGCGGCCAGCACGCGCAGCAGGCCCTCGGCGTCAAGCCGGTCAGTCTTAGCCCGGCGTGCCCGGCGGTTCACCAGAATGCTGGTCGGTTCGACGTAGGTCGGCACGCCATTGGCCGTCAGCAGCCGGTGCAACCAAAAGCCGTCCCGCCTCGCCTCGAAGCAGCAGACAAGGTCAGGAGTTTGATTAGATCCCTTGGCAGGTCGGGCGCGCAGATCGCCGACCAGCGACAGTAGCGCCGCAGTGTCGCCGGCATCGATGCGGTGCATCCGGCTCTTGACGGTGCCAGGCAGACGCGTGCCGACAAGCCAAATTGACGTGCTGAGTTCAATGGCGATGTGGACGGCATTCTCGATCGACGGCATGGCAGCGGCTCCGATCTGGTTGCGGACGCTGGCCAGTCTGACCGATCAGATCGGGCGGTGTCCGCTCTCATAGTATCTGCCACCAAAGCTCGACCGGCTTGCCAGCCGCGCTGGATGGCAGGACGGCTGTGACCAACCCGGCAAGGTTTTTTAATACGCCTGCAAGGCGTCCGCATCCTGCCCGGGGTGTTGCGGGCGCACCGATATCCGGCTGAACCCAAGTTTGCGCAGCAGCTTGCCCACGGTGGGCTCGTTCAAGGTCACGTTGAACTCGCTGTGCATGACGCGCGGGGTGCATGACGCGCGGGGTGCATGACGCGGGCCAGGTCGATCCGACGCCAGCGCACCATCCCGTGCACGGCAAGGTCGGGACCGCTGCGCACCAACTCAGCCAGGCGGTCGGTCTGCGCTTGCGCCAGCTTGGGCTTGCAGCCGCCACCCCAGCGATTGACGAGGCCAGCGATGCCCTCGGCATTGAACTGATGCACCCAATCTCGCAACGTCTGGCGTTCCATGCCGCAGGCCCGGGCTGCACCCGCACGCGAATGGCTCTCCGGCAATAGCGCGAGGGCAAGCATCCGACGCACCGCGTTGCCATCACGGCAGCGGCTCGCCGCAGACCGCAACTCCTCAGCCAAGCATCTGTCGTCAGCAATCTTCACCGCAGCCGGCATGAGCAGCCTCCTCAAGACCAGAAAACCGAACCATACCCGCCGTGACCGCGTATAACCCCATGAGTCAAGGCGTTCGGGCGATGGCATCAGCCTGATGGCACGCGACCGGCACCGGGACGGACTGGCCGGCCGCAGCGGCGGCGTCCCGCTGAGCCGCCGGCTCACGGCCACCGGCAGCGTGTGAAGGTGCAAAGCGAGAGTGTTGCCCTGCTGCGGCAACGCCCCTTCGCGCTCTTCCTGGCAGCCATCAGCATCTCCGGGCTCGGCTCGGCCGCTGCGCCGGTCGCGCTCAGCTTCGCGCTGCTCGCCACCGGCGCCTCGGCCACCGGCGCCGGCTTGGTGCTGATGGCGGGCACCACGCCGACCATCGCGCTTATGCTGGCCGGCGGCGTCGTGGGGGGACCGCTGGGCGCGGCGGCCCATCATGGTGGCGTCCGACCTTGTGCGCTTCGTGAGCCAGGGCGTCCTGGCGGTTCTGCTCACGACCGGCCATCCCTCGCTGGCGGTGATGATGGCGCTGACGGCCTGCGCCGGCGTGGGCACGGCGTTCTACCTGCCGGCGGAAACCGGCCTGGCGCTGCAAGTCGCGGGCGTCGAGCGGGTGCAGGCGGCCAACGGCATCACGAGCATCGCGAACTCGCTGGCCTTCGTGCTGGGGCCGTCCCTGGGAGGCCTGCTCGTCGGCTTCGGTGGCGCGCCCTTGGCGATCGGCTGGACGCGGCCTCCTACGCCGTGAGCGCGCTCTGCCTGGCGTCCATGCAAGTGGCAACCGTCGAGCGTCCGCCGGCAGCGTCGTTCCTGGCCGAGTTGCGCTCTGGGTGGCGCGAGTTCGCGCGCCACCGTTGGCTGCAGCTGCTCACGGTCCAGTTCGGCCTGCTGAACCTGGTTGCGTTCGCGCCTTTCGTCGTCCTGGGCGCGGTCGCGGTCGCCTCCGTCCCGCAGGGGGCGCAGCTCTGGGGCCTGATACTCTCGGCGGTCGGCTTGGGCGGGGTCGCGGGCGGGTTGCTGGTCCTGCGCGTCAAGCCATCCCGGCCGGGCATCGCGATAGAAGGCGCCACCGCCGCCCTCGCCCTTTTGCTGGCGCTGCTGGCGATGCGCGCGCCGGTTGCGGGCGTCGTTCTTGGCGGCGTGGTGTTCGGGGCCGCTGCGGCGGTGCTGAACGTGCTGCTGCTCACGGTCATCCAGGCAAGCGTCCTGGAAGCCCTGCTTTCCCGGGTCAATTCCCTGATCACCTTGGTCGCGGTCGGTTCGGCGCCGGTCGGCTACGCGCTGTGCGGGCCGTTCGCGCAGCTGGTCGGGCTCCAGCGCGCTTTGGGCATCGGCGCCGCGATCATCGTGGCCAGCGTGGCCCTGGCGCTGGGGTCCCGGGAAATCCGGGGGTTCACGGCGGCCCAGGCGGAAGCGCCTGACGCCGGCTCCGCCACGTAGTCCCGCTCCGCCAGCCCGGCGAGCCACATCCCGCTTCGCTCGCGGCGCACGATCTCCCAACGCGGAAACAGGGCCTGCAAAGCGGGCGCGTCGGACAGGTCCAGGGACGCAAGGTGAGCATGCAGGATCATCGGTAAAACCAGGCGCCACCGTCGCGCCCGCGGCAAGCTCGGTCAACGGCCCTGGACGCCATGTGGCCGGCGCGGGAGTATGGCGGCGATGCCCGACACGATCCCGTCCGACGGCCTCGCCCCCGCCCGCCGCCGGTCGGCGGTGGCCACCATCGTCGTCGCCATGGGGTTGGCCTCGCTCGACACGTCCATCGCCAACGCCGTGCTGCCCACCATCGCGGCCGAAGTCCACGCGACGCCGGCCGCCTCCATCTGGGTGGTGAACGCCTACCAGCTCGCCCTCGTCGCCAGCCTGCTGCCGCTCGCCTCGCTCGGCGAGATCGTGGGCTACCGCCGGGTCTATGGCTGGGGGCTGGCGCTGTTCATCGCCGCCTCGCTCGCCTGCGCGCTGAGCTGGTCGCTGCCGACGCTGACGGCGGCGCGGGTGCTGCAAGGCTTCGGCTCGGCCGGGATCATGAGCGTCAACACGGCGCTGATCCGCTTCATCTACCCCACCCGCCAGCTCGGCCGCGGCGTCGGGCTGAACGCCATGGTGGTGGCGACCGCGACCGCCATCGGCCCCACCGTCGCGGCCGGCATCCTGTCCGTGGCGTCCTGGCCGTGGCTGTTCGCCATCAACGTGCCGCTCGGGCTGGGCGCGCTGGCGCTGGCCATACGCGCGCTGCCCGCCACGCCGCTCGGCCGCCACCGGTTCGACGCGGCCAGCGCGGCGCTGAACGCCGGCACGTTCGGGCTGCTGGTGCTGGGCATCAGCGAGGCGGCGCACTCCGCGTCCGGCTTGGCCACGGCGGCGATGCTGGCGGGTGCGGCCGGGTTCGGCGTGCTGCTGGTGCGGCGGCAGCTGGGGCTGGCGGCGCCCATGCTGCCGGTCGATCTCTACCGCCGGCCGATCTTCGCGCTGTCCTCCGCCACCGCCGCCTGCGCGTTCGCGGCGCAGGGGCTCTCCTTCGTGTCCTTGCCGTTCTATTTCCAGAACGGGCTGGGCCGCACGGCGGTGCAGACGGGGCTGCTGCTGACGCCCTGGCCGGTGATGACGGCGCTGATGGCGCCGGTCGCCGGGCCGATGTCGGACCGCGCGCCGCCCGCCATCCTGTGCGGCGTCGGCATGGTGGTGCTGTGCGCCGGGCTGGCGATGATGGCGGCGCTGCCCGACCGCCCGGACGATTGGGCGATCGTATGGCGCATGGCGGTGTGCGGCGCCGGGTTCGGGTTCTATCAGTCGCCCAACCTGCGGGCGATCATGGCGTCCGCCCCGCCCGAACGCAGCGGCGGCGCCAGCGGCATCGTGGCCACCTCCCGCCTGGTCGGGCAGTCCACCGGGGCGGCGCTGGTGGCGCTGTGCTTCGGGCTGTCCGCCCTGCACGGCCCGGCGCTCGCCCTGGCGCTCGGCGCGTGCTTCGCCGGCGGCGCAGGGCTGGCCAGCTTCTCGCGGCTGCTGGCGCGGTGAGGCAGCCTGCTAGCCCAGCGAGACCAATGCTGCCCAGCCCAGCGCGCCCGCAGTGGCGGCCAGCGTGACTGCCGTGCCGAACACGCCGCCGAGCGGGGCCACCAGGTAACCAGCCCAGAACGCCACCCGCCCCACAGTGAACACGACGGCAAGCGCCACGGCGCCCGGCATGCGCGCCGCATCCAGCCCAGCCGACAGCGCCAGCAGCGCCAGGGCGAACACCAGCAGGTGAGCCACGCTGTCCCCCGCCGCGCGCCGGCTTGCCTCCGCCAGGCTATGCCGACCCGCGAACGCCGCCGTCATGCGCACCAGCAGCATAGCCCATAGCACGCCCGCCGGCGGCAGCAGGAAGGTGCAGGCCATCCCCAGCCGCGCCGAAAGGTTGGCGCCCTCCGGCGGCGGCGCGATCTCCGCCGCCAGCTGCCGCCATAGCAGCCAGGCGGCAGCCGCGCCGCACAGGCCGAGCGCGAGGGCGATGCGCCTCATCCGTCACACGCGGGTAACACGGCCCGGCGACACCGGAAGCATGATCCGTCCCATCGCCCTTGCCCTCCTGCTCGCCGGATGCGCTGCCTACGACCCGCCGCTGGCCGGAGATCATGCGGCGGCAGGCTACCGGTCGGATCTGAAGCGCTGCCGCAAGGATGTGGACGCCGAGGTGAGCCGCAAGGCCAACGCATCGCCGTCATCGGCCGTCGCCGCCATGTTCGCCTCGGACAAGCCGGAGCACGACCAGGTTCTGGCATGCATGGAGGCGCGCGGGTACGCCGCAAAGTCCTGAACTCAGGCCCTCGCCTCAGCCCGGCGCCTCGCGGCCCATGGCGAGGAACTTCTCGCGCCGCCGGGCCAGCAGGGTGGGGCCGTCCAGCCCGGCCAGCTCCCCGAGCGCGAGCCGCACCGCTGCGCCCGCCATCGCGATGGCGGCGGGCGCGTCCCGGTGCGCGCCGCCCAGCGGCTCGGCCACCACGGCGTCGATCAGCCGCAGCCCGCGCAAATCCTCCGCCGTCAGCCGCAGCGCCTCGGCCGCCAGCGCCGCCTGCGCCGCGTCCCGCCACAGGATGGAGGCGCAGCCCTCCGGCGAGATGACGGAGTAGATCGCGTGCTCCAGCATCAGCACCCGGTCCCCGGTGGCGAGCGCGATGGCGCCGCCGGAGCCGCCCTCGCCGATGATGGTGGCGACGATCGGCACCGGCGCGTCCAGGCAGGCCTCGACGGAGCGGGCGATGGCCTCCGCCTGGCCGCGCGCCTCCGCCTCGATGCCGGGGAACGCGCCCGCGGTGTCGACGAAGGTCAGCACCGGCAGGCCGAACCGCCCGGCCAGCTCCAGCAGGCGGCGGGCCTTGCGGTAGCCTTCCGGCTTGGCCATGCCGAAATTGTGCCGCACCCGGCTGTCGGTGTCGGTGCCCTTCTCGGTGCCGATCACCACCACCGGCCGCCCGTCGAAGCGGCCCAGCCCGCCGACGACCGCCGCGTCCTCCGCGAAGGCGCGGTCCCCGGCGAGGGGGGTGAAGTCGGTGATGAGGCTGTGCAGGTAGGCCAGCGCCTTGGGCCGGTCCGGGTGGCGGGCGACCTGCGCCTTCTGCCATGGGGTCAGGCGCGCGTAGGTGCCGCGCAGCTGGCGGTCCACCTTGTCGGTGAGGCGGGCGATCTCCTCGGCGATGTTGATGCCGCCGGGTTCCTGCATCTGCCGCAGCTCCTCGATCTTGGCTTCCAGCTCGGCGATGGGTTTCTCGAAGTCCAGGAACGAACGCATGGCGGGGTGCTGTAGCACACCCAACTCGGCCCGCTAGTGCCACCCGGCCGGGCGGCCTATCGTCTGCGGGATGTCGATCATAGGCAAAACCGCCGCCGCAGGAGTTGGCGGGCATAGCGCCCCAGCCTTCGATCCGGCCTTCCAGGCGGAACTGGCCGAGCTGTTCCGCTGGCGACGGGACGTGCGGCATTTCCGTGCGGACCCAGTGTGCCCAGCCTTGCTGGACCGGCTGCTGGAGTTGGCGTCCCTTGCACCCTCGGTTGGGCTGAGCCAGCCGTGGCGGTTCGTCACGGTGGACGACCCCACTCGCCGGGCCGCGGTGCGCGCCAGCTTCGCCGCCTGCAACGCGGACGCGCTGATGGAGCAGGCGCCCGGCCGCGCCGCCCTGTATGGCCAGCTCAAGCTCGCCGGGCTGGACGAAGCGCCGTGCCACCTGGCGGTGTTCGCCGAGGCGGACCCGGCGCAAGGCCACGCGCTGGGCCGCCGCACCATGCCGGAGATGGCCGCCTACTCCGCCGTCATGGCCGTGCACACGCTCTGGCTGGCGGCGCGGGCGGCGGGGCTGGGGCT
>CAXTPP010000149.1:0-8105 GCA_964246185.1 uncultured Acetobacteraceae bacterium | reverse complement strand
AGCTGGATCTCGCCCGAGCGGATCGCGTCCACGCAGTGCGGCCGGCCCTCCAGCACCTTGTTCAGGCGCTTGACCGGCAGCCCGGCCTCGGCGATGCGCCGGGCGGTGCCGGAGGTGGCCGATATGGCGAACCCCATGTCGATGAGCCGCCGGGCCATGGCGACCAGGCCCGGCTTGTCGGACTCGCGCACCGAGAGGAACACCCGGCCCGCCTCCGGCAGCTTCACCCCGGCGCCCAGCTGGGCCTTGGCGAAGGCGCGCTCGAACGAGGCGTCCAGGCCCATCACCTCGCCGGTGGACTTCATCTCCGGCCCGAGGATGGTGTCCACGTTGGGGAAGCGGGCGAACGGGAACACCGCCTCCTTCACCGCCACGTGCGGCGCGATGGCCTGGTCGTCCAGCTTGAACTCGGCCAGCCGCGCGCCCGCCATCACCCGCGCGCCGATCTTGGCGATCGGCACCCCGGTCGCCTTGGCGACGAACGGCACGGTGCGGCTGGCGCGCGGGTTGACCTCCAGCACGTAGATCTCGCCGTCCTTGATCGCGTACTGCACGTTCATCAGCCCCACCACGCCGAGCGCCTTGGCCATCGCCTCGGTCTGGCTCTTCAGCTCGGTCACGGTGGCGGGCGAGAGGCTGTACGGCGGCAGCGAGCAGGCGCTGTCGCCGGAGTGGATGCCGGCCTCCTCGATGTGCTCCATCACCCCCGCGACATAGACGGTGGCGCCGTCGGCGATGCAGTCCACGTCCACCTCGATCGCGTCGTTCAGGTAGCGGTCCACCAGCACCGGGTTGTCGCCCGAGACGCGCACCGCCTCGCGGATGTAGCGGTGCAGCCCGGCGCGGTCGTGCACGATCTCCATGCCGCGCCCGCCCAGCACGTAGGATGGGCGCAGCACCACCGGGTAGCCCACGGCGGTCGCGATGGCCTCGGCCTCCTCCGGCGTGCGGGCCAGGCCGTTGCGCGGCTGGCGCAGGTCGAGCCGCTGCAGCAGCGCCTGGAACCGCTCGCGGTCCTCCGCCGTGTCGATCGCGTCGGCGGAGGTGCCGAGGATGGGGATGCCGGCGGCCACCAGCGCCTGGCTCAGCTTCAGCGGCGTCTGCCCGCCGTACTGCACGATGCAGCCGAGCACCGTGCCGTTCGCCTGCTCGCGCCGCACCAGGGCGATCACGTCCTCGGCGGTCAACGGCTCGAAATACAAGCGGTCCGACGTGTCGTAGTCCGTGGACACGGTTTCCGGGTTGCAGTTGACCATGATGGTCTCGAACCCGGCCTCCCGCAGGGCATAGGCGGCATGGACGCAGCAATAGTCGAACTCGATGCCCTGGCCGATGCGGTTGGGGCCGCCGCCGAGGATGACGATCTTCCGCCGGTCGGTGGGGTCCGCCTCGCAGGCGGGTACGCCGAAGCCGCCCTCGTAGGTCGAGTACATGTACGGCGTGGCGGAGGCGAACTCCCCGGCGCAGGTGTCGATGCGCTTGTACGCCGGCTGCACCCCGGCGGCCTGCCGCGCGGCGGCCACCGCGGTTTCCGGCTGCCCGGTCAGCTCCGCCAGCCGCCGGTCCGAGAAGCCCAGCGCCTTGACCCGGCGCAACCCGTAGGCGTCAGCCGGCAGCCCGTCCGCGGCCAGCGCACGCTCCGCGTCCACGATGCGGGCCAGCTCGCGCAGGAACCACGGGTCGAACCGGCTGGCGGCGTGGATGTCCTCCAGGGAGATGCCGGCGCGGATCGCCTGGGCGGCCATCAGCAGCCGGTCCGGCCGCGGCTGCGACAGGGCGGCACGGAACGCGTCCCGCCCGCCATCGCCCGGCGGCTCCACCGGGTCGAGGCCGGACAGCCCGGTCTCCATGGAGCGCAGCCCCTTCTGCAAGGCTTCGGCGAAGCTGCGCCCGATCGCCATCGCCTCGCCCACCGACTTCATCGCGGTGGAAAGCAGGGCAGGGGTGCCGGGGAACTTCTCGAAGGTGAAGCGCGGGATTTTCACCACCACGTAGTCGATGGTCGGCTCGAACGCCGCCGGCGTCACTTTTGTTATGTCGTTGGCCAGCTCGTCCAGCGTGTAGCCGACGGCCAACTTGGCGGCGATCTTGGCGATCGGGAAGCCGGTGGCCTTGGAGGCCAGCGCGCTGCTGCGGGAGACGCGCGGGTTCATCTCGATGATCAGCATCCGCCCGTCCGCCGGGTTGATCGCCCACTGCACGTTGGAGCCGCCGGTGTCGACGCCGATGGCGCGCAGGCAGGCGATGGAGCCGTCCCGCATCCGCTGGTACTCGCGGTCGGTCAGGGTCAGCGCGGGCGCCACGGTCACGCTGTCGCCGGTGTGGATGCCCATCGGGTCCACGTTCTCGATGGCGCAGACGATGATGCAGTTGTCGGCGCGGTCGCGCACCACCTCCATCTCGAACTCCTTCCAGCCGACGATGCTCTCCTCGATCAGCACCTCGGTGGTGGGGGAGGCGTCCAGCCCGGACCCGGCGATCGCGTCGAACTCCTCGCGGTTGTAGGCGATGCCGCCGCCGGTGCCGCCCAGGGTGAAGGAGGGCCGGATCACCACCGGCAGCCCGATCGCGGCCAGCGCCTCGCGCGCCTCGGCCATGGAGTGGGCGATGGCGGAGCGGGGGCTCTGGATGCCGATGGCGGCCATGGCGTCGCGGAACTTGAGCCGGTCCTCCGCGCGGTCGATCACCTCGGCCTTGGCGCCGATCAGCTCGACGCCGTGGCGGGCCAGCGTGCCGGAATCGTGCAGCTTCATGGCGATGTTGAGCGCGGTCTGCCCGCCCATGGTGGGCAGCAGGGCGTCCGGCCGCTCGCGGACGATGATCTTCTCCACCAGGTCGGGCGTGATCGGCTCGATGTAGGTGGCGTCCGCCAAGCCGGGGTCGGTCATGATGGTGGCGGGGTTGGAGTTGACCAGGATCACCCGGTAGCCTTCGGCCCGCAGCGCCTTGCAGGCCTGGGCGCCGGAATAGTCGAACTCGCAGGCCTGGCCGATGACGATCGGGCCGGCGCCGATGATGAGGATGGAGCGCAGGTCGGTGCGGCGGGGCATTATCGTTCCTTAAGAAAGGGCAGGGCGCTGCCCCACACCCCGCCAAAGGACGGTCGTCCTTTGGAAACCTGGCAAGCATATAGAATAGATAATTGTCGTCATGAAGTGCAGAGCAGATGAGCTACGGTGGTTCAGACCTTATCCATGGCCCATGTTCCTGATAGCGCTGCATTTGAGATAGCATAAACGAGATAGCGCCAAGCTCGTGTGTGATGTACGCTACAGCTGTTTGTTGGCTACCTGTTGCGAGCTCGGCCCGCAGGTCGAATCGTAGTTGCCGAATTTCCGCTGTAATGTCCACGAGCCGCTTGGTGATAATGGTCAGTTCCACAAGAATAAGGGCAGTGATAAAGATTGCGACTATTGGCCAATTTGTGGTCACCCATGCTAACACGCGTAAACACCCCTAAAGATTATTGTCTCTTGATCCATTGTCGATGATGAGGATGGAACGGAGGTCAATGCAGCGGGGCATCAGGCAGCCTCTGGCGACCTTTCCTGCTCGCGGCGGCGAATCCATTCCCAACTGCCCGTGGGCAAGTAGCCCTCGGAGTTGTGCGGGTCGGCCTCCATCATGAAAAAGCCGACCTCGCCGGTGTGGCCGCGCAGCCAGGTTGTTAGATGGGCGGCGCTTCGGCTGGAGCTGATAAGGAAGCAGTTCGGGATATGGTTCCACCAGTGAGAGACTTGCGGGTTGTCCCGCACCAAATCGCGCACCGCGACGGGATCGAAGCCAGGGTCCAGTTGATCGAAGATCGCGATGTAGAGCCGTTCAGTCATGGTCGTCCTTCCGAGGGCCGGTCGTGATCTGCGCCTTGCCCTGCTTGGGCTGCATCACGATGGGCAGGAGTTTTGCAGCAGCATTTCGGTGCTCATCGTCAACGTCGGGCCGCGTCAGCCAATCCAACATCATGTCCATGCGCGCCATCTCCTCGGTCCGCAGCCGCTCCGGCTTGAAAACGAACGCGTAACCGAACGCGGTCACTCCCGTCGCAAACGCTATGACGCCGGTTGCACCGATCAGCCGTTGCATAAATCCTGCCGTGACCGCCGCGAGGGCGAGGCTTGCCAGAGCATACCCGAGAAAAAGCGCAATCAGGAATGATGAGCTATCCCGGCGCGAAAGTTTCTGGACGACGGCCGAGAAGGGATCAGCCAACCTTGGAGTCCATCATCGCCGTGAACCGCCGGAATAAATGCGCGCTGTCGCTCGGCCCCGGGCTCGCCTCCGGATGGTACTGCACGCTGAACGCCCGCCGCGCCTCGCACGCGATGCCCTCGTTGCTGCCGTCGAACAGCGAGGTGTGCGTCACCCGCACCCCCTCCGGCAGGCTGTCGTCCGCCACCGCGAAGCCGTGGTTCTGGCTGGTGATCTCCACCCGCCCGGTCGCCAGTTCCTTCACCGGCTGGTTGGCCCCGCGGTGGCCCTGCGCCAGCTTGTAGGTGCGCGCGCCCAGCGCCAGCGCCAGCAGCTGGTGGCCGAGGCAGATGCCGAACACTGGCACCTTCGCGTCCAGCACGCCCCGGATCGCCGGCACGGCGTAGCTGCCGGTGGCCGCCGGGTCGCCGGGGCCGTTGGACAGGAACACGCCGCCCGGCCGGTGGCGCAGGATGTCCTCGGCGGTCGCGTCCGCCGGCACCACCGTCACCCGGCAGCCGGCCTGCGCCAGGGAGCGCAGGATGTTGCGCTTGGCGCCGTAATCGACCGCGACGACGTGGCGCCTGGGCGCGTCCTGCCGCTGGAAGCCGTGCTCGAACGACCAGGTGCCCTCGTCCCACGCGTAGCTCTGCGTGCAGGACACCTGGCGGGCGAGATCCATGCCCTCCAGCCCGGGCCATGCCTGTGCCTGCGCCTGCAGCGCCGCCACGTCGAACCGCCCGTCGGCGGGGTGGGCGATCACGGCGGTGGGCGGGCCGCCGTCACGGATGCGCAAGGTCAGCGCCCGGGTGTCCACGCCCGCGATGCCCGGCAGGCCCTGCGCCCGCAGCCAGGTCTCAAGCGGCTGGGTCGAGCGCCAGTTGGACGGCTCGGTGACGTCCTGCTTGACCACCAGGCCGAGCGCCGCCGGGTTCGCCGCCTCCATGTCGCCGGGGTTGGCGCCGGCGTTGCCGATGTGCGGAAAGGTGAAGGTGATGATCTGCCCGGCGTAGGACGCATCGGTCAGGGTTTCCTGGTAGCCGCTCATCCCCGTGTTGAAGCACAGCTCGCCTACCCGGCCCTCGGCGTGCGCGCCGAAGCCGCGGCCCCAGAACACCGTGCCGTCTGCCAGCACGAGGGCGGCGGTTGCGCCGGCGGGCACGGCGTGGGTGTGCAGCATGGAAGTGCTCGGCTGGGAGGGTTGCAGGTCGGCGAACGACAGGCCGGTTGCGGCGACGATGACGGACCAGTGCTTGGACGGGATGACCTGGGCTTGCCGCCATTTGCGGATGGCCTCGTGTCCAACGCCGGTGAGTTGGGCCGCGGCATCGGCGCCGCCTATGCAGGCCAGGATTGCTTCGACGTTTGCCATGATGGCGAACCATATGGGAAAAAACTTACCACAGCAATTCACACCTTGGCTTTGCTTGTGGTCAGATGATGTGACTACAATGGGACATGACGAAGCAGACCATCAACGCGACCGAGTTCAAAGCCAAGTGCCTTGACCTTTTGGATCAGGTTGGCCGCGGCGAGTTGGAAGAGTTGGAAGTGACGAAGCGCGGCCAGGTCGTCGCAAGGGTCGTGCCCCCAAGACGTCCGCCAAGCTCAATGAAAGAGTGGCGAGCCATGATGAAGGGCAGCGTGCACATCCCCCCGGGCTTTGACCTGACCGCTCCGGCGTCGGACGATGTGTGGAACGCCGAGCTTGGCATCCTTGATAATTGAGCGGCGCCCTGCTGGACACCTGCGCGGTTATCTGGATGGCAGGCGGACGGTTGCCGCCGGACTTGGAAACTGCCCTGGATGACAACGCCGCGACTGGGACGCTGTTCTATTCCCCTGTGTCCGCTTGGGAAATCGGCATGCTGGGCCGGGCGCGGAAAGATGGCCCAAGGCTGTCGTTCGACCCCGACCCTGTCGTCTGGTTCGAGCGTTTCCGGTCCGCTCCTGGGCTGACGGAAATCCCGCTTTCGTCGGAGATCGCCATGGCTGCCGCCCTGCTTCCCACAGAGGTCCATGCCGACCCGGCCGACCGCTTCCTTATAGCCACAGCCCGCGGCCGAGGGCTTCCCTTGGTGACCAGCGACCGGCGGATCATCCGTTGCGCCGCCCAGGGAATCCTGAAGGTCATTGCCTGCCGTGTTCCTCCGGACGAAATTCAATGACCCTGCGCACCGAATTCACCGACGCCCTGAAAACCTCCATGAAGGCCGGCGATGCCCCGCGCACCTCCACTCTGCGCATGATCCTGGCCAAGGTGAAGGACGCCGACATCGCCGTCCGGCCGGCCGAGCCGCTCGGCGACGACGCCGTCATGGGCGTGCTGCGGGGCATGGTGAAGTCGCGCCGCGAATCGGTGGACATGTACCGCCAGGGCAACCGCCCGGAGCTGGCGGCGAAGGAAGAGGCGGAGATCGCCGTGATCGCCGGGTTCCTGCCGCAGCAGATGGACGACGTGGCACTGGCCGCGGCGGTGGATGCGGCGGTGACGGAGACGGGCGCTGCCGGGCCGAAGGACATGGGCCGCGTGATGGCCGCGCTGAAGGCCAGGCATGCGGCGGCGCTCGACATGGGCCGCGCCACCCCGCTGGTGAAGGCGCGGCTGGCCGGCTGATGGCGCTGCCGCCCGCCTTCCTGGACGAGCTGCGGGCGCGCACCCCGATGGCCGCCCTGGTTGGCCGCCGGGTCAAGCTGGCGCGGTCCGGCAAGTCCTGGAAGGGCTGCTGCCCGTTCCATGGCGAGAAGTCCGCCTCGTTCTACGTGTACGACGACGGCTACCACTGCTTCGGCTGCGGCGCGCATGGCGACGCCATTGGCTTCGTCATGAATACCGAGGGCGCCGGGTTCATCGAGGCGGTGGAGCGGCTGGCAGGCGAAGCCGGGCTGGACGTGCCGAAAGCCTCACCCGCCGCGGCGGAGGCGGAACAGCAGCGCGTGGACCTTGCAGGCGTGCTGGACCTCGCCGCCGCCAGCTTCACCCGGCGGCTGCGCGCGCCCGAGGGACGCGAGGCGCTGGCCTACCTGCGCGGCCGCGGCCTCACGGACGCCACCATCGCCCGCTTCGGCCTGGGCTGGTCCGGCGAGGGCCGCGGCGACCTGGTTGCCGAGCTGGGCCGCGCCGGCATCGACCCGGCGCGCATGGCCGAAGCCGGGCTGCTGCAGTCGCGCGACGACGGGGCGGTGCGGGAGCTGTTCTACAACCGGGTCATGTTCCCGATCCGCGACCGCCGCGGCCGCGCCGTCAGCTTCGGCGGGCGGGCGCTGGGGGACGCCAAGCCGAAATACATCAACGGCCCGGAGACGGCGGTCTATTCCAAGGGGCGCACGCTGTATGCCCTGGACCTGGCGCGCGAAGGCTGCCGCAAGTCCGAGCACGGCGTGATCGTGGCGGAGGGCTACATGGACGTGATCGCGCTGCACCAGGCCGGGTTCGGCGGCGCGGTGGCGCCCCTGGGCACGGCGCTGACGGCCGGGCAGCTGGAGGAGATCTGGCGGCTGACGGACGCGCCCACCCTGTGCTTCGACGGCGATGCGGCGGGGGCGCGGGCGGCGGCGCGGGCGGCCGAAACGGCGCTGCCGATGATCGCGCCCGACCGCACGCTGTGCCTGGCGACGCTGCCGACGGGCGAGGACCCGGACACGCTGATCCGCCAGGGCGGCCCCACCGCCTTCGCCGCCGTGCTGAAGGCCAAGCGCCCGCTCTCCGTGGCCCTGTTCGACCTGATGCGGGAAGGCGCTGCTGCCGACACCCCCGAGGCCCGTGCAGCCTTCCGCGCGCGGCTGGACGCGGCTGCCGCGCGGATCGGCGACAAGGGCCTGGCAAGCGAGTACCGTACCGCCCTGCGGGACCGCTTCTATGCTTCCACCAGGCGGCGTGGGACGCCCGCGGCGCCCCGGCCGCCGCAGCGCTCGCC
>CAXTPP010000148.1:0-8179 GCA_964246185.1 uncultured Acetobacteraceae bacterium | reverse complement strand
GCCTGCATACTTGCCCAATGCTGCAACTTGCGTGTCCTGCTGAACCTGCCGCGCGCTGAGTTCCGGAGCTGGGCCAGCCTCCACAACCGGAGCCTCGCCTTCGCGGCGCAACCAAGCCATGGCCTGCTTGAACTCTGACACCGTCGGTACCGCTTAATTGTCACTGCGGCCAGTTGCGGCAAGCGATTGCTCTCTGGCGCCCGGGCGCTGGAACCAGTCGGGGTCGGCGAAGCTGGGATGGTGCGAGGGACCCAAATCCCACCGCCCGCTGCGAGGCCGCGGCTTTGGGTCGGGAATGGTGAGCGTGATCGGGATGACGATCGGATCGGAATAGTCGTGCGGACCCATGCAGACGGCCTCCCGAATGTTAGCTAGTCTAACACTAAAGCCCGTGCAGTTTCGATCTCTAATCCCTCCCGCACTGGCGTAGCCGCCCCGCACGCCCTAAATCCCGCTCATGCCATTCCCCCAGGTCCACCCGGTGCTCGACGCGGCGCTGACCGCGCGCGACTACCTGGAGCCCACCGCCGTCCAGTCCGCCGTCCTGCAACCCGAGGCCCACGAGCGCGACCTGCTGGTTTCCGCCCGCACCGGCTCCGGCAAGACGGTGGCGTTCGGCCTCGCCGCGGCGTCCACCCTCATGCCCGGCGGCGAGCTGCCCGCGCCGGGTGCGCCCATCGCCCTGGCCATCGCGCCCACGCGGGAGCTGGCGTTGCAGGTGCAGGCGGAGCTGGCCTGGCTGTATGCCGGCGCGCGCATCGCGTCCTGCGTCGGCGGCATGGACATCAGGCGGGAGGCGCGGGCGCTGGCCGCCGGGTGCCACGTCGTCGTGGGCACGCCGGGCCGCCTGGGCGACCATCTGCGCCGGGGCAACCTCGACCTGTCGGCGCTGCGCGTGCTGGTGCTGGACGAGGCGGACGAGATGCTGGACCTGGGCTTCCAGGAGGAGCTGGAGTTCATCCTGGGCGCGGCGCCTGCCGAGCGCCGCACGATGCTGTTTTCCGCCACCATCCCGCACGACATCGCCAACCTCGCCCGGCGCTACCAGCGCGACGCCCTGCGCATCGACACCATCGACCGCAGCCAGGCGCACGAGGACATCGAGTACCGCGCCATCGCCGTGGCGCCGCACGACGCGCAGGCCGCCCTGGTCAACATCCTGCGCTGGTACGACGCACCCGGCGCGCTGGTGTTCTGCGCCACAAGGGAGGGCACCAAGCGGCTGCACCTGTCCCTGGTGGAGCGCGGCTTCGCGGCGGTGATGCTGTCCGGCGAGCTGAGCCAGTACGACCGCACGGCGGCGCTTGACTCGCTGCGCTCCGGCCGCGCCCGGGTCGGCGTGTGCACGGACGTGGCCGCGCGCGGGCTGGACCTGCCGGAGCTTGACCTGGTGGTGCACGCGGACCTGCCGACCAACCCGGAGGCGCTGCTGCACCGCAGCGGGCGCACCGGGCGGGCAGGGCGCAAGGGCACCTCCGTGCTGATCGTGCCGAACCCGAAGCGCCGCCGGGCCGAGCAGGTGACGAACGCCGCCCGCGTCCGCGTCGGCTGGTCCGCAGCGCCCGGCCCGGAGGAGATCGCCGCCAAGGACCGCGAGCGCCTGCTGGACGACCCGATGTTCGCCGCGCCGAACGAGGCCGAGCGCGTGGAGGCGGAGGCGCTGCTGGCCGGGCATGATGCGGTCACGGTCGCGGCCGCGCTGCTGCGCCTGCACAGCCGGCAGCTGCCCCGGGCGGAGGCGATCGCGCCGGAACCCGTGCACGCGCCCCGGCCGCCACGGGACATGGATGCGTCGCCGGCTGCTCCCGGGGACTTCGTGCAGTTCCGCGTCGCCGTGGGCCGCAAGGATGGGGCGGACCCGAAATGGCTGGTGCCGATGCTGTGCCGCACCGGCGGCATCACCAAGCGCGAGATCGGCGCCATCCGGGTGTTCGACACCGATACGCGCTTCGAGATCGCCCGGGCTGCCAGCGCCGCCTTCGGCGCAGCCACGGCCGAGGCGGCGCCGGGCGAGCCCCGCATCACCCCAGCCGGCGACGGACCGCTGCCGGCGCGGACCTTCCGCGGCAAGCCGTCCAGGGACATGAGGCCGAAAGCCCGCCGCACCGGCTGATCGCCTGGTTTGCACCGCGGCGAACTCCCGCTAGGGTCCGGCACGTAAGGGCTGGCATGGCTGCCATGCGCCGCGCACAACACCCAGGGACACCAGCATGAAGCGCCGCCGTTTCTTGTCCACCGCCGGCCTGGCTGCGGGAACGCTGGCCATGCCCCGGCTGTCCTTGGCGCAGGACGCGAAGGTGCTGCGCTTCGTCCCGCAGGCCAACCTGTCCAGCCTTGATGCCGTCGTCGGCACCCAGTACGTCGTGCGCAACGCCGCGCTGCTGATCTGGGACACGCTGTATGGCGTGGACAGCCAGCTCAGCCCGAAGCCGCAGATGGTCGAGGGCCATGACTTGTCGGACGACGCCAAGATCTGGACGTTCAAGCTGCGCGCTGGGCAGAAATTCCACGACGGCGAGCCGGTGCTGTCCAAGGACGTGGTGGCCAGCCTGAAACGCTGGATCGTGCGCGACCCGATGGGCCAGATCATCGCCCGGCAGATGGACGCGCTGGAGGCGGTGGACGACCGCACCTTCCGCTTCCGGCTCAGCAAGCCGTTCCCAAAGATGCTTTACGCGCTGGGCAAGAACAATCCGCCGCTCACCGTCATCATGCCGGAGCGCATCGCCAGCACCGACCCGTTCAAGCAGATCACCGAGTTCGTCGGTTCCGGCCCGATGCGGTTCGCGCGGGACGAGTGGGTGCCCGGCAGCCGCGCGGTGTTCACGAAGTACGACGGCTACTCGGCCCGCGACGAGCCTGGCGACTGGATGAGCGGCGGCAAGCGCATGCACTTCGACCGCATCGAGTGGCAGATCATCCCCGACGCCGCCACCGCCGCCGGAGCGCTGCGGAACGGCGAGGTGGATTGGTGGGAGAACCCCATCCCGGACCTCGCGCCTCTGCTCCGCAAGGACCGCGGCCTCAACATCGACATCGCCGACCCGCTCGGCAACATCGGCGACATGCGGTTCAACCACCTGCACCCGCCGTTCAACGACGTGCGCGCCCGCCGCGCGGTGATGCTGGCCCTGAGCCAGGAGGACTTCATGCGCGCCGTGGTCGGCGATGACCCGGCGCTATGGCGGGCCTCGCCCTCGTTCTTCACGCCGGGCACGCCGGGTTACACCACGGCCGGCGGCGAGGTGCTTGAGGGCGCGCGCAAGATCGACGCCGCCAAGGCGCTGCTCAAGGAGTCCGGCTACGACGGCGGGCGCATCGCCATGATGGTCCCGACCGATGTTGCGATCACCAAGGCGGAGGGCGACGTGGCCGCCGACCTGCTGGCCCGCATCGGCATGAACGTGGACTACCAGGCGCTTGACTGGGGCACGGTGGGCGCGCGCCGCGCCAAGAAGGACCCGGTGGCGCAAGGCGGCTGGAACATCTTCTTCAGCTGGCACGCCGGCGCCGACTGCATCAACCCGGCCGCCTACACCGCCCTGCAGGCCACCGGGGACAACGCCTGGTTCGGCTGGCCCAAGTCGGATGCGGTGCAGGCCGGCATCGCCGAGTGGTACGCCGCGGGCGAGGGGGCGGCGGAGCAGGCGGCGCTGGCCAGGACCAACCGGGCGGCGTTCGAGGACGTGGTGTTCGCCCCGACCGGCTTCTTCCTCGGCTACCAGGCCTGGAGCAAGAAGCTGTCCGGCGTGGTGAAGGCGCCGTTCCCGGTGTTCTGGGGCATGCAGAAAACCTGATGCTCGCGTACGCGCTCCGCCGGGTCGCGGCCACGGTCCCCGTCATGGCGGTGGTGGCGCTGTTCGTGTTCAGCCTGCTGTACCTCGCCCCTGGAGACCCGGCGGCCATCATCGCCGGTGACCAAGCCACCCCCGCCGACATCGACCGCATCCGCGCCTCGCTCGGGCTGGACCGGCCGTTCCTGATCCGGTTCGGCGCCTGGGCGTGGGACATCCTGCGCGGGGACTTGGGCACCTCCATCTTCACCAACCTGCCCGTCGCGCACCTGATCGTGCAACGCATCGAGCCGACGCTCTCGCTCATGGTGCTGACGCTGGTGTTCGCCGTGGTGGTGGCGGTGCCGATGGGCGTGCTGGCGGCGTGGCAGCAGGGCACGCTCATCGACCGCGCGGTGATGCTGCTGGCGGTGTTCGGCTTCTCGGTGCCGGTGTTCGTGGTGGGATACCTGCTCGCCTACGTCTTCGCGCTGCAGCTGGAATGGCTGCCGGTGCAGGGCTACACGCCGATCGCCAAGGGACTCTGGCCGTGGCTGTCGAACCTGATCCTGCCCGTGCTCACCCTGGGCAGCGCGTTCGTCGCCCTCATCGCCCGCATCACCCGCGCCACCATGCTAGAGGTGCTGAGCCAGGATTACGTACGTACCGCGAAGGCCAAAGGCTTGGGGCAGCCGCCGATCCTGTTCGTCCACGCGCTGAAGAACGCCGCCGTGCCGATCATCACCGTGATCGGGCTGGGGGTCGCCGGGCTGATCGGCGGCGCGGTGGTGACGGAGAGCGTGTTCGCCATCCCCGGCATCGGCCGGCTGGTGGTGGACTCGATCCTGCGGCGGGACTACCCGATCATCCAGGGCGTCGTGCTGATCTTCTCCTTCGTGTACGTGCTGGTGAACCTGGCCGTCGATCTGCTCTACAGCGTGTTCGACCCGAGGATACGCTACTGAGCCTCACCTTCCCCGCGGCGGCAACCTTGGCGGACGTGCTGCCCCCCGCAAGGCGGCGCGGCCGGGTGCTGACCTTCGTGCGGCGCAACCCGGCCATCGTGGCGGGCGGCGCTCTGCTGGCCGCCATCGCATTCATGGCGATCGCCGCACCCCTGCTGGGCACGGTGGACCCGACCGCGATCGCGCCGTCCCGCCGGCTGCGCCTGCCATCGGCCGCGTACTGGTTCGGCACCGACATGCTGGGACGGGACCTCTACTCCCGCGTGCTGTACGGCGCGCGCGTGTCATTGGTCGTGGGGTTCGCGGTGGGCGCGCTCGCGTCCGGCATCGGCCTGCTGATCGGCGTGGTGGCGGGCTACGTGCGGCTGGTTGACGCCATCATCATGCGGGTGATGGACGGGCTGATGTCCATTCCATCCATCCTGCTCGCCATCGCGCTGATGGCGCTGACCCGCGGCAGCGTGCAGAACGTGGTGCTTGCCATCACCGTCGCGGAAATCCCGCGCGTGACCCGGCTGGTGCGCGGCGTGGTGCTGAGCCTGCGCGAGCAGCCCTACGTCGAGGCGGCGGTGGCATCCGGCACGCGCGCGCCGCGGGTGGTCTTCCGCCACATCCTGCCCAACACCCTGGCGCCGATCATGGTGCAGGCGACGTTCATCTGCGCCTCCGCCATGATCACCGAGGCGATCCTCTCCTTTATCGGCGCCGGCACGCCGCCGACCATCCCGTCCTGGGGCAACATCATGGCCGAGGGCCGCTCGCTCTGGCAGGTCAAGCCGTTCATCGTGTTCTTCCCCGCCGCCTTCCTCTCGCTCACGGTGCTGTCGGTGAACCTGCTGGGCGACGGCCTGCGCGACATGCTCGACCCCCGCCTGGCCAAGCGCATTTGAATACAACTTCCTTCCTTCTCCCTCTCCCCACGGGAGAGGGCCGGGGTGAGGGGAGCCGCTCCATCCTCTCCGTCGAGAACCTGCAAACCCATTTCGGCGCCCCTGACGGAGTCGTCCGCGCGGTCGAAGGCCTGTCCTTCCACATCCACGCGGGCGAAACCGTCGCGATTGTCGGCGAGAGCGGCTGCGGCAAGTCCGTCACCTCGCTCTCGATCCTTCGCCTGATCAGCACGCCGCCGGGCAAGATCGCCGGGCGCATCCTGTTCGAGGGCGTCAACCTGCTCGACCTGCCGGACAGCGCGATGCGTAAGCTGCGCGGCAACGACATCAGCATGATCTTCCAGGAGCCGATGACCAGCCTAAACCCGGTGCTGACCGTGGGCCGCCAGATCGGCGAGACGCTGCGGCTGCACCAGGGCATGGGCAAGGCGCAGGCCATGCAGCGCGCAGCGGAGATGCTGGAGCTGGTCGGCATCTCCGCCGCCGCGCGCCGGGTGCGGGAATACCCGCATCAGCTCTCGGGCGGGATGCGGCAGCGTGTGATGATCGCCATGGCGCTGGCGTGCAACCCCAAGCTGCTGATCGCCGACGAGCCGACCACGGCGCTGGACGTGACGATCCAGGCGCAGATCCTGGACCTGATGCGGGACCTCAAGGCCCGGCTCGGCTCGGCCATCATGCTGATCACCCACGACCTTGGCGTGGTGGCGGAGATGGCGGAGCGCGTCGTGGTGATGTACGCCGGCCGCAAGGTGGAGGAGGCGCAGGTGCGGGACCTGTTCGCCCGCCCGCTGCACCCCTACACGCGCGGCCTGCTGGGCGCGGTGCCGAAGCTCGGCTCGTCGCTGGGAACGCAGGCCCGCAGCAAGCTCTCCGAGATACCCGGCCTGGTTCCCAGCCTACGCCAGCGCATCGTAGGCTGCGCCTTCGCCGGGCGGTGCCCCATGGCGACGGAGCAGTGCCGCACCGTGGCCCCGGCGGTGGAGGAGAAGGCGGCGGGTCATTGGGCGGCGTGCCACTACGCGCAGGCGGCATGATGCGGCTTGCCCTCATGCTCGCGCTGACGCTGGCCAGCTGCGGCGATCCCAACGCCTGCCTCGGCAACCGTTACGATGGCTACGCCCCGGAACACCGCTGCATCAGCGGCCTGCAGCTGCCGTACGGCGTCCTGAAGGACACCGGTCCGCAATCCGGCCCCGCCGCACCATGACGCCGCTGCTGGAGGTCAACGCGCTCAAGAAGCACTACCCGATCCGCGGCGGCCTGTTCGGCGGGCAGACGGCGACCGTCCATGCCGTGGATGGCGTGTCATTCACGGTGGCCGCCGGGGAGACCCTGTCCATCGTGGGGGAAAGCGGCTGCGGCAAATCGACCGTCGGACGCGCCATCCTGCGCCTCACCGATCCCACCGACGGCGAAGTGTTCCTGGACGGCGAGCGCATCGACCAGCTGCCGCCCCGCAAGATGCGCCCTATCCGGCAGCGCGTGCAGGTGGTGTTCCAGGACCCATTCAGCAGCCTCAACCCGCGCATGCGCGTGGGCGACGTGATCGCCGAGCCGATCACCAACTTCGGCCTGGCGCGTGGCTCCGAGCTGGAGGACCGCGTAGCCGCGCTGATGGACAAAGTGCGCCTGCCGCGGGATGCCCTGCGCCGTTTCCCGCACGAGTTCAGCGGCGGCCAGCGCCAGCGCATCGGCATCGCCCGCGCGCTGGCGCCGGGTGCGGACCTGATCATCTGCGACGAGGCGGTGAGCGCGCTCGACGTGTCGGTGAAGGCGCAGATCATCAACCTGCTGAGCGACATACAAGACGAGTTAGGCCTGGCCTTGCTGTTCATCAGCCACGATCTAGCCATCGTGGAACACCTGACGCACCGGGTCGCGGTGATGTACCTGGGCAAGATCGTGGAGCTGGCTGACCGCCGCACGCTGTTCGCCAGCCCGGCGCACCCCTACACCCGCGCGCTGCTCTCCGCCGTTCCCGTGCCGGACCCGCTGGCCCGGCGCGGCCGCATCATCCTCAAGGGCGACGTGCCCAGCCCGATCAACCCGCCCAAGGGCTGCCGCTTCCACACCCGCTGCCCCTACGCGTTCGACCGCTGCCGGGCGGAGGAGCCGTTCCTGCGCATCAAGGCGCCCGGGCAAAAAGTGGCGTGTCACCTGGACGCGCTGCCGGAGCTGCACCCGCTGCCGGCGTGACGGCTGGTTCGGGCACGGCGCCAGCCCGGCAGCCTCCCCGCCCGATGGCGGACTGTTCGGGCCTGGCCGTCTCGACGAGCGGGCGGCGGCAGTGTCCTACGGCTCGCTCGCGGCATTGTCGCGGAGCCTGCGCCGCCATGCCTCCACGCTGCATGAGCTCGGCGCTGCCAAGCGCCTGCAAACCCTGCTGGCGTCCTGGTCGGGTGGGCTGCGGCTGAGCCAGGAAGCGTTCGCCAGCTGTTTCTTCGGCCGCAGCGCCGACGACCGGGCGGTGCGGGCCCTCCCTGCCACGGCCTCATACCAACCGTCCTATGCTTTGACTGTTTTGGTCCATGGTGCGGCTGTGACGGAT
>CAXTPP010000147.1:0-8234 GCA_964246185.1 uncultured Acetobacteraceae bacterium | reverse complement strand
TCGCCGCCCCGTCCGCCAGCGCCGCCCGGCGCAGGCCGAGCAGCTCGGACACGCGCAGCCCCGTGACGTACAGCAGCTCCAGCGCTGCCGCCGCCACGAGGGCGCTGCGCCCGGGACGCTCGGAGGCCGCTGCCAGCAAGGCGTCCAGCTCCGCCTCGCTGAGGTATTTCGGCAGGGAACGCGGCAGCCGCGGCGCGTCGAGCAGCTGCGTCGGGTCGTCGGCCCGCACGCCCTCGCGCAGCAGGAAGCGGTAGAACTGGCGCAGGCAGGACAGCCGCCGCGCCGCCGTGCGCGCCGACAGCCCGGCGGCGTGCAGCCCGGCCATGTAGCCGCGCACCGTCCCGGCCGCGGCCGAACCCGGCTTCTCTCCCTGGGCAGCCACGAACGCGGCGAAATCGGCCAGGTCCGCCCCATAGGCGGCCAGGGTGTTGCGCGCGGCGCCCCGCTCGGCGGCCAGCATCTCCAGGAACGCCTCCGCGTGCCGGTCTGTGGGCAAGTCGGTGGGCGAGTGGCTCAATGGGTCTGGAACCGGTCGTTGGGCAGGGTGTGCTGCACCGGCTGCGGCGTCGGGTGCGGCGGGAACGCGCCCAGCAGCAGCAGGCCGCCTGCGATCAGCACGAGGACGGCCGCAGCGACGATGATGGAAAGCTGGCGCATCCGCCGTCCTTGGCCGTGGGCAACAAGCCTGTGCTACCGTCGCGCGTGATGACACGCAACATCGCGCTGGCTGGCCAAGGCGGCCGACCGACCGCGCCCGCCCAAGGCGACACAGGCCGCGCCCAGGACGACGCAGGCCGCCGCAGCATCGTGCTCGTGGGCCTGATGGGCGCGGGCAAGTCCGCCATCGGCCGGCGGCTGGCGCTGCGGCTGCGGCTGCCGTTCCACGACTCGGACGCGGAGATCGAGGCCGCCGCCGGGCGCTCGGTGCCAGAGCTGTTCGCCCAGTTCGGCGAGGCGCATTTCCGCGCCGGCGAGCGCCGGGTGGTGCGCCGGCTGCTGGACGGCCCGCCCATCGTGCTGGCCACCGGCGGCGGCGCGTTCATGGACCCGGCGACCCGCGCCGCCATCCGCCGCCGCGGCACCTCCATCTGGCTGCGCGCGCCGCTGCCTGTGCTGCTCCGCCGCGTCCTGCTGCGCCGCAACCGCCCGCTGCTGGCCCAGGGCGACCCGGCGGACATCCTCGCCCGCCTCATGGACCAGCGCCACCCGATCTATGCGGAGTCCGACATCGTGGTCGATTGCGCCGACGACACGCCCGAGCAGACCACCAGCCGGGTCGCCGCCGCCCTGGCCGGCTGGCGCCCGCCCCGCCGCCTGTCGGTCCGCGCCGGGTCGGCCAGCTACGACGTGGTCGTGGGCGAGGGATTGCTGGCCCGCGCCGGGGCGCTGCTGGCGCCGGTGCTGCCGCAGCGCCGGGCCGTGGTGGTCACCGACGCCACGGTCGCCGCGCTGCACGCCGCCTCGCTGATGGACGGGCTGGCGCAGACCGGTTTCCAGGCCACGCTGCTGGCCGTGCCGCCGGGCGAGGCGTCCAAGTCCCTGGCCGTGTTCGGGAACCTGGTGGACCGCCTGCTGGACACAGGGGCGGAGCGGCGCACGGCGGTGCTGGCGCTGGGCGGCGGCGTGGTGGGGGACCTCGCCGGGTTCGCCGCCGCCACGGCGCTGCGCGGGCTGCCGTTCGTGCAGATCCCGACCACGCTGCTGGCCCAGGTCGATTCCGGCGTCGGCGGCAAGACCGGCATCAACACCGTGCGCGGCAAGAACCTGCTGGGCGCGTTCCACCAGCCCCGCATGGTCATCGCCGACACCGCCACCCTGGCCACCCTGCCGCCGCGCGAGAAGCGGGCGGGCTATGCCGAGGTGGTCAAGGCCGGGCTGATCGGCGATGCCGGCTTCTTCGCCTGGTGCGAGCTTCACGGTGCCGCCGTGGTGGGCGAGGACCGCGACGCGCAGGCGGAGGCGGTGCTGCGCGCCTGCGCCTTCAAGGCCGCCGTGGTGGGCGACGACGAGCGGGAGGAGCGCCCCGACGACGGCCGCGCCCTGCTCAACCTCGGCCACACATTCGGCCATGCCATCGAAGCGGAGTGTGGCTACGGCGCGGTGCTGCACGGCGAGGCGGTCGCCATCGGCCTGGGCCTGGCGTTCCGCCTGTCCGCCGCCCTCGGCCACTGCGACCCGGCGACAGCGGACCGGGTGGAGGCGCATGTGGCCTCCGTCGGCCTGCCCTCGGAGCTGTCGATGCTGAACCGGCGCTTCTCCACCACGCGCCTGCTGGACCGGATGCGGCGGGACAAGAAGATGCGCGACGGCCAGCTGCACTTCGTGCTGGCGCGCGGCGTGGGCGAGGCCTTCACCGCCAACGACGTGCCGGCGGACGCGGTGGAGGCGGTGCTGCGCAGGGCGGGCTGCCAGGCCTGAGCGCCTTTCCCGCGACGGCCCCTTGCTACGGCCACGGCGTCGGCAGCGCAGCGCCGTCTGGCTCCCCCTTGACCAGGCCGGCCTTGCCTTGCGCGACCAGGTCCACCCGGCGCTGCTGGGACATGCTGCGAAGCGTGGCGTAATAGTCCAACGACGATTTCTGCAGCGAGTCGGTGGTCGAGAGCAGCCTTGCCCGGCCATCGACCAGCCCGAGGCCGCCCACTGTCGTGTTGATCACGAACCGCTGGGTCGTGTTCCAGGCGCGGCTGCAGTTGCCCTACAGCACGTCGTTGGCCAGGACCGCCGGCTGATCGAGGTTGCCGACGAAGTTACGCAGGCTGTTGCGGACGGCCCCGGGCACGTTCTTCTGGTAGCTGCGCGCGACGGGCTGCAAGGCATTGCGGCCGACATATTGGTTGGCGCCGAAAACCGTCCGGTTGGTCGGCGCCGTTGGGTCGCTGTCCTGCTGGAATTCGGCGCGGGCGGCTGGATTCACCGGGGCGCATAGTAGCTGCGGACGCCACTACCATCTCGGGCCGGGTCCCGTACGCCAACGCGCGGCCGTTCTGGCGGGGCGCTTTGGGATCCCGGCATAGCTCCGCCGCTAGCTTGCTGGTCGTGTAAGGCCTGCCACCCGGCCGTTCGCCACTGCTCCAGCCGCGCGTCGAAATCGATTGGGTTGCATGCCTCCAGCACCCCTATCGCCCGGCTGCGGGTCTCGATGGCGGGGTGCAGCACCAGCAGCGCATGGCCGCGGTTCACGCCCTCGGCCATGCCGTGCACTTCGGCGTCCTGCGCGAACAGGCCCTTCAGGGCACCCCACAACCCGGTGTTGCCGCCCTCGCTGTTCACCCCGGCGTTGGCGCCGTCGGCGGTGCGCTCGGTGATCGCGGCGTCCCCGGCGAGGCCCTCCGCCGTCAGCCGGTCCAGTGCGGCCTGCGCGTCGGCCGGCGTCTCGAACATGACGACGATCTGGTCGTCGTGCGCCGCCGGGTCATAGAGCGCGGTCTCGTGCACGGCCCGGCTGTCCAGGTTGCTGGTCTGGTCGAAGGCGGTGGCGGGCGGCTGCAGCTTCATGATCTCGGCTCCGTGGCGTGCTGGGAGAATTACGAACCGGGTTCTCCCAAGTTCCGGCTCATCAAGTTCCGGTTCATCAAGTTCTGGCTCATCTGGCCAGCGACATGCCGATCAGGCCGCGCTCGCCCGGCGGCGGCGCGGCCCGGCGGCAGAAACCGAAGGCTCGTCCGGGCTGCCGAGCGCTGCCAGCAGCGCCGTGCGCAGCGCCGCGAGCTTGCGCTCGTTCTCCACCTTCAGGCCGAACACGTCCTTGACGTAGAACACGTCGACCGCACGCACCCCGTATGTGGTCACGTGGGCGGAGGCGATCTGCAGGCCCTGGCCGCTGATGGCGGCCGTCACGTCATGCAGCAGGCCAGGCCGGTCCCGCCCGTTCACCTCGACCACCGTGTGGGTGTGGCTGGCGCGGTTATCGACCACGACGCGCGGCGGCACGTGGATCGCTCGCATCCGCCGGCCTAGCAGCGCATCCCCGACCCGGCGCATCTCGGACGCCAGCTGCAGCCGGCCGGACAGCGCCTGCTCCACCAGGGCGGACAGCCGGGCCAGCCGGTGCGGCGCATCGAACGCACCGCCCGCCGCGTCCTGCACCCAGAACGTGTCCAGCGCCATGCCGTTGGTCAGGGTATGGATGCGGGCGTCCACGATGGATGCGCCCGCCACCGCCAGGGCGCCGGCGATGCGGCTGAACAGCCCGGCATGGTCGCTGGTGTAGGTGGTGATCTCGGTCACCGCCCGCGCCGGCAGCGGCTCGGCCTGCACGGTCAGCGGCGCGCCGGTGGCCTGGGCCTCGCGCACCAGCCGGGCATGGCGCAGCTGCGTCTCGGGGTCGAAGCCCAGCCAGTAGCTCGGGTAGCCGAGGCCGAGGAAGTAGTCCCGGTCGGCCGCCGTCCAGTCGGTCATGGCGGCGGCCACCGTCTGCTTGGCGCGGGTCACCCGCACGTCCCGCTCCGTGGTGGCCAGGCCGCCGGCCAGCACCTCCGCCACCCGGGCGTACAGCTCCCGCAGCAGCGTCGCCTTCCAGCCGTTCCACACCCGGGGCGACACGGCTCGCATGTCCGCGACCGTCAGCACCAGCAGCAGCTTGAGCCGCTCTGGCGACTGGATGGTTTCGACGACGTCCAGGATCGTCTTCGGGTCGTCGATGTCGCGCTTGAACGCGGTCTGGCTCAGCAGCAGGTGCTGCAGCACCAGCCAGGACACCATCTCCGTCTCCTCGGCGGCCAGGCCGATCAGCGGGCCGATGGCCAGCGCGAGGTCCGCCCCCAGCTCGGAGTGGTCGCCGCCGCGCCCCTTGGCCAGGTCATGCAGCAGGGCGGCCACGTAAAGCGCCCGGCGGGATTGCAGGTCCTCCATCAAGGAGGTGGCGATCGGCGCAACCTCCACCAACTCGCCGCTGTCCAGGGTGTCCAGCACGTGAACTGCCTCGATGGTGTGCTCGTCCACGGTGAACACATGGTAGGTGTCGAACTGCATCTGGCCCACGATGCGGGCCCAGTCCGGGATGTAACGGCCGAGAAAGCCGCTCTCGTTCAGCACGTGCAGCCACCGCGCGCCGTCCTTGCCGGCGGTCAGCAGGTCCAGGAAGGCTTCGGCAGCCGCCGGGTCCCCGCGCAGGGCGGTGGCGCTGCGCTCGTGCCGGATCAGGGCGCGGATGGCCAGCGGATGCAGGCTCAGCTGGCGGTCCCGGGCCACCTGCAGCAGCCGCAGCATCTGCAACGGCTCGCTGCGGAAGTCCCGGCCGGGCGCTGCGATCAGCTTGCCGTCCGCCAGCACGAAGCCCTGGGCGAGCAGCGCGTCGTCGGTGACCTCCTCCAGCGCCGGCGGGCCGAGTGCTGCGCGCACGATGGCTGGCTCCAGCACCGCCGTCATGCGCGTGACGTTGCGCACGGTCAGGAAGTAATGCCGCATGAACCGTTCCACGCCGTCCTGCCGGCCATGCTTGGTATAACCCATGCGGGCGCCCACCACCGGCTGCATGTCGAAGGTGAGCCGCTCCTCCGCGCGGCCGGCGATGTAGTGCAGGTGGAAGCGCACGGTCCACAGGAAGTCCCAGGAACGGCGGGCGTGCTTGGCCTCCCGCTCTACCAGGATGCCGCCGCCCGGGCTGTGCGGGCCGACTAGGTCCCCCATGACGCGGGTGTCGAACACGTAGCGCGCCATCCAGTACATGGTCTGCAGGTCCCGCAGGCCGCCGCGCCCCTCCTTGAGGTTGGGTTCGACCAGGAACGGGCTCTCCCCGAAGCGGCGGTGGCGCACGTCGCGCTCGGCCTGCTTGGCGGCGATGAAGTCCGCGGTGCGGGCGGCGCAGGAGGCGGTGAAGCGCCGGGCAAACTCCTCGTGCAGGGCCGCATCCCCAGCCAGCAGCCGGGCGTCGATCATGGAGGTGCGGACCGTGACGTCCCGCTCCGCCTCCGCCACGCACTCGGCGACCGTGCGGGTGGCGTGGCCGACCTTCAGGCCAAGGTCCCAGAGGAAGTACAGGCTGAACTCGACGGCGGCCAGCGTTTCCGGCGCCGGGTGCTCGGGTGTGATGAACAGCAGGTCGATGTCGCTGAACGGCGCCAGCATGCCCCGGCCGTAGCCGCCGGTGGCCACCACGGCGAGCGGCGCGTCCGTGCGCAGCGCCGCCCGGGCGTAGTCATACAAGGCAGCGACCAACCCGTCCGTCAGTGCGGCGAGCAGCCTGGCACTTTGCAGCCCGGTCAGCTGATAGTGCTCGAACGTGTCGCGGACGTGATGCTGGATACGCGTCAGGTGGCGGCGGAAGGTCGCCAACGCCGCATCCCGCCGCAGCGTGCCATCGGCCGCACGGATTTCCGCCAGGGCGTCGTTCAGGACCATGGCAGCGACGCCCGGAGCTTCGGGAAGAGGAGTGTTCGTCAGCATTCAGGCGATGATAGCCTCAGATTTTTTAATTGATACAGTATCTCCAGCGCGTCCCGAGGGGAGAGCTTGTCGGGTTCGACCGCGTCGAGCGCGCTGCCCAGCTCATCTGGCGCGGGCGCCGGCGGAGGCAATGACGCGAACAGCGGCAAGTCCGGTCCCGTGGCGCTGCCGCGCTCCAGCGCCGCGAGCAGGCTGGCGGCGCGCCGCACCGTGGGGCCAGGGATGCCGGCCAGCTTGGCTACGTGCACGCCCCAGGAGCGCCCTGCCGCGCCCTCCGCCACCTCGTGCAGGAACACGATCTCATTCTTCCACTCCCGCACCTGCATGGCGTGCGGCCGCATCTGCGGCAGCGCCTGGCCCAAGCCGGCGAGTTCGTGGAAATGGGTGGCGAACAGGGTGCGGCACCGGGTCTGCGAGTGCAGCGCCTCCAGCACCGCCCAGGCGATCGCCAGCCCGTCCAGCGTCGCCGTGCCGCGGCCGATCTCGTCCACCACCACCATGCTGCGCGGCCCGGCCTGGTTCAGGATGGCGGCGGTCTCCGTCATCTCGGTCATGAAGGTGGAACGGCCGCGCGCCAGGTCGTCCGCAGCACCCACCCGGCTGAACAGCCGGTCCGCCACGCCGATCCGTGCGCTGGCGGCGGGCACCGGCAGCCCGGCCTGCGCCAAGATCACCAGCAGCGCGTTCTGCCGCAGGTAGGTGGATTTGCCGGCCATGTTCGGCCCCGTCAGCAGCAGCACGCGCCGCGCCGGCGACAGGTCGCAGTCGTTGGGCTGGAACGCCGTGCCGTTGGGCAACGCCGCCTCCACCACGGGATGGCGCACGCCTGTCACGCAGAACGCGGCGTCGTCCGTCACGGCCGGGCGATGCCATGCGCCGGGTTCGGCGAGCTTGGCGCAGCTTTGCAGCACGTCCAGCATCGCCAGCGCCGCCGCAGCTTGCCGCAGCTTCTGGGCCTGCCCCAGCACCTCCGCCACCAGGGCCGCAAAGACGATGGCCTCCCGCGCGGCGGCCCGACCGGCAGCCTCGTGAATGCGGCGGTCGAGGTCCGCCAGCTCCGGATTGGTGAACCGGGCGGCGTTGGCCATGGACTGGCGCAGCGTCAGCTCCGGCCGGCTGCGAAGGGCTTCGGCGGCAGCGCCTGGCACCTCCATCACGTAGCCCAGCTGGGCGTGGTGGCGGATTTTCAGCGAGGCCACGCCGTAGCGCTGCGCGTAATCCAGCTGCAGCCCCGTCACGACCCGGCGGCTGTCGTCCCGCAACTGCCGCTCGGCGTCCAGCTCGCCATCGAACCCGGCGGCGATCGCCCCGCCATCGTCCAGCCGGGCCGGCGCCGTGGAGGAAAGCGCCGATGCCAGGCGTTCCCCCAGCGCAGGCGGCAGGTGCAGGCCCTGGCGCAGCGCGTGCATCGCGGGGCTTCGAGGCAAGACGGACGCAGCCTCGGTCGCGGCGGCGATGACCTGGCGGATCGCCAGCAAGTCGCGCGGCCCGCCCCGGCCGACCGATAGCCGCCCGAGCGAACGGGCAGCATCCGGCGCGCCACGCAAGGCTGTGCGGAGCGCGGCGCAGGCGGGAGGATCGGCCAGCAAGCCCATCCAACCGTCCTGCCGCGCCGCGATCGCCCTTGGATCGGTCAGCGGGGCGGACAGCCACTCGGCCAAGGCCCGTGCGCCGGGTGCGGTCAGCGTGCGGTTCACGGCGGCGAACAGCGTGTGACCGGTCCCGCCGTCGCGGGCACGGGTCACCTCAAGGCTGGCGCGGGTGGCGGCGTCCATCGCCAAGATGCTGCCGCCGTCATGCCGGGCCGGCGCCGTGGAGGAAAGCGCCGATGCCAGGCGTTCCCCCAGCGC
>CAXTPP010000146.1:0-8258 GCA_964246185.1 uncultured Acetobacteraceae bacterium | reverse complement strand
GCGTTGGGGGAGCGGTGGCGGCC
Organism: uncultured Acetobacteraceae bacterium; assembly: GCA_964246185.1. Classification (GTDB taxonomy): domain Bacteria; phylum Pseudomonadota; class Alphaproteobacteria; order Acetobacterales; family Acetobacteraceae; genus LMUY01. The sequence goes on along the minus strand of CAXTPP010000146.1, from coordinate 8,235 downwards.
GGCATCCCGCAGCACTGCGGCAGCGGCGGGGCCGAAGCGCCGCCCGCCCGCCACCGCCAGCAGCAGCGCGGCCAGGCGGGAAGCGGGCAAGTTGACCAGGTCATCCAGCCGTGCCGCCGCCCAGCCGAACGCGTGGTGCCGGGGCGTGCGATGGCCGATCATGCTGTCGGCCGTGTTGACCGCCTTGTAGAGCACGATGCCGGGCAGCCCGAGCAGCGCGCACCACAGCGCGGGCGCCACCACGCCGTCGGCGAAGCTCTCGGCCAGGCTCTCGATGGCGGCGCGCGCCACGCCGGACTGGTCCAGGCTGTCCGGGTCGCGGCCGACGATGTGGGACACGGCGGCGCGGCCCTCGGCCAACCCCGCGCCGAGCCCCGCCGCCACGGCCTGCACGTGCGTCCACAGGCTGCGTTGCGCCAGCAGGGACGACGCGGACAGCGCCAGCGCCGCTAGCGCCACGGGGCGGGGCAGCCAGTGCAGGCACGCCGCCTGCAAGGCCCACGCCGGTAACCCCGCCGCCAGCAGGAGCAGCAGCACCGCCAGCACGCCACGCCCCTGCACCGCCCGGCCCCGGTTGAGCCGACGGTCCAGCCATGCGATGGCAGCACCGATCCACATTACCGGATGGCCGGCCCGGCGCAGCAGGCCCGGCGGGTAGCCGAAGGCGGCCTCGATCAGCAGCGCGCCGATGGTGATCAGCAGGAACGGGAAGGCCGGCACGGGTATGGACACTAGCATGGCTGCAACGGCCGCGCATGGCGGCGGGGTGGCAGCGGCCCGGCGGCGCTTCCCGAATGCGCCGGAGCCGTGGATCGACCTGTCCACGGGGATCAACCCGCTGCCGTTCCCGCTGCCTCCAATGCCGACGGCCGCACTGTCCCGCTTGCCGGAGCCGGAGGATTTGGCCGCTTTGGAAGCGGCTGCCGCGCAGGCCTATGGCGCACCGGATGCAACCGTTGTGGCAGCGCCGGGCACGCAGGCGTTGATCCAACTTCTGCCGCGCCTGCTGCCCCCGCAGGCGGTCGCTGTGCTGTCGCCCACCTATGCCGAGCACCGCGCCGCCTGGGAAGCGGCCGGCCATGCGGTGCGGGAGGTGGCGGATCTGGAGGAAGCCGCCGGGGCGGGCAACGCCGTGGTGGTGCGCCCCAACAACCCCGACGGGCGGGTGATCGACCGGGAGCAGGTGCTGCGCCACGCCGACCGGCTGGCAGGGCAGGGCGGGCTGGTGGTGGTGGACGAGGCGTTCGCCGATTTGGAAACGTGCAGCCTGGCCGGGGCGCTGCCACGGCCGGGGCTGCTGCTGCTGCGCTCCTTCGGCAAGACCTATGGGCTGGCCGGCGTGCGGCTGGGTTTCGCGCTGACGGAGCCTGCACTGGCCGCCAGGCTGCGGAACGCGCTCGGACCCTGGGCGGTGAGCGGCACGGCGATCCATGCCGGCCGGCATGGCCTGGCGGACGCCGCCTGGCGCGAGGCTGCTTCCGTGCGCCTGGCCGGGGACGCCGCCTGGCTCGATCACGCGCTGCGCCTGGCCGGATGCCGGGTGCTGGGCGGCACGCGGCTGTTCCGCCTGGCTGAGCACGCGGATGCCGCGGGGCTGGCGGACCGGCTGGGCGCGGCCGGCATCCTGGTCCGCCAGTTCGCCGGACGCCCCGGCCTGCTGCGCTTCGGCATGCCCGGGCTGGCGAACGAATGGGTGCGCCTGCACGAGGCCATGAACCTGCACGAGACCCTGAACCTGCCTGCTTGAACCCAGCATCCACCCGGGCCAGCTTCGCATCATGGCCTACGACCCTCGCCTTCCCATTGACATGACGCCGGACGGGCAGTTTCGCGCGCCGCCGCGGCTGCCGATCTCGACCCGCATCATTGCCGGCGCGGTGCTTGTCGCCATCATCGCGGCTGGCCTGGCATTCGCGGCGTTCGCGCTGTGGATCGCCCTGGCGCTGATTCCGGTGGCGATCGTGGCGGTGCTGGTGGCCGTCGCCGCTTTCCGCTTCAAGCTGTGGCAGGCCCGCCGGCGTGCCGCGGCATCCCACGGCCAGGGTCCCGTCATACGTAGGCCGTAGGCTCAGAAACTCACCGTCCCGAACAGCGACTTCAGCACCGCGTATACCAGCCCGCCGACCAAGAAGCCGACCACCGTGCCGTTCACCCGCACGTACTGCAAGTCCTTGCCGACGCGCAGCTCCAGCCGGTCCACCAGCACCGCCGTATCCCAGTGTCCCACCACGTCGCCGATGAAGCTGGCCAGCGAGACCTGGGCGGATGGCAGCACGCTGACCACGATCGTCTCCACGGCAGCTAGCAGGCGGCGGCGCACGCCCGGGTCGGATTCGAGCAGGCGGCCGAAATTGGCCAGCGCTCCCTCGATGAATATCGCCGTATGTCCGCCGGGCTGGCCGGAATCGGCCTCCAGCGCCACCCGCATCCTGGCCCAGATGTCCCACAGCCACGCCTGCACCGTCTCGTGCGCCACCACCTTGCGGATGGCGCGGCCCAGCTCCGCCGCCCGCTCCGGGTCGGTCTCCATGCGGGCGATCTCGGCGCGCATCCAGGCGTCGAATGCGTCGCGCAGCTCGGAGCCGTCCGGGCCGATCTTGTCCAGCTCCGCATTCATCGTGCTCAGCACCTTGCGCGCCACCTGCGCGCCCACCGCCCAGCCCACCAGCCGGCCGCCCTGCTCGCGCACCCGGTCGGTGATCACCCCCCGCAGCTGCTCCTCCTTGGCGGCCAGCAGGGCGCGGAACTGCACGAGGATGAAGCTCAGCACCTCCTGGTGCCGGCCACCGTCGAGCAAGCCGTGCAGCGCGCGCACCACCACGGCGCTGGCGCCGCGCCCGCCCAGCAGCCGGGGCGCCAGCCGAGCCATCAGCCGCCGCGCCCGCCCGTCCTCGACCGTCGCCAGCAGCCGCGGCAGCATCCCGGCCACCGCTTCCGCCGCGGGCCGTGCAGCCGCCGGGTCGGCGAGGAAGCGCCCCAGGATGCCGGCCGGGTCCGCCCGCTGCAGCATGCGGCGCAGCTCGTCCTCGGTGAACACGTGGGTCGCCACGAAACGCCCGAGCGACTGCCCCAGCCGCTGCTGCTGCGCCGGCACGATGGCGGTGTGCGGGATCGGCAGGCCGAGCGGGTGGCGGAACAGCGCGGTGACGGCGAACCAGTCGGCGATGCCGCCCACGAACCCGGCCTTGGCCGACGCCTGCAGCAGGTCCGTCCCCCAACCCGGCGGCAGCGCGTAGCTGCCCAGGGTGAGCGCCGCCATCAGCACCAGCAGCCCGGTGGCGAAGGCGCGATGCCGGGCGAGGGAGCGCCGGGCGAGCCGGTCTGGATCAATGGTGGGCATGGCGGTTGGTTAGCACCGCGCTCCCGGACGCGCGAACCGCTTGCCAGCCGGCCATGCTGCACCGCATCGTGACGCCATGCCCGACCATCCCGCACCGGCCCACCCCGTACCAACCCAGGCCCGCGACACCGTCCGCGACCTGCTTGCCCTGGTGCGCGAGGCGCGCGACCGCAGGCGCACCGACCCGTTCGGCAGCCCGGTGCTGGCGGTGGCGCTCGCCGTCATTCGGATGATGGACAACGGTACGCTCTCGCTGGACCAGCTGGACGCGGTGGTGGCCCATCTGCGGGATGCGGCGTTCGACGCCCGGGCGGCCCGGCTGTGTGTTTACGTCGGCGGGCTGGACGGCTCGGCCTCGGCGATGCAGGCCGCCGCCGCCCGCCTGGTGCGCCCTGACCCGGCGGACAGCCCGGTGCCGTTCCAGACCTTCCGCGCCGCCGTGGAGCGCACCCGCTTCGCCGCGGTGTTCACCGCCCACCCCACCTTCTCCCTGCCGCGGGAGCAGTCCGCCGCCCTGGCCCGCGCCGCCGGGGGCGAGCCGGCGCAGCGCTTCGCCTCGCACCGCCCGTCCAAGCCGGCCCTGGCGGAGGAGTTCGACCAGGCGGTGGCCGCCATCAGCCACGGGCGGGACGCGATCGACGGCCTGACCGAGGCGCTGCTGCGGGCTGCGGCGCTCTGGCCCGACCGCTGGCGCACCCTGGCGCCCTGCCCGGTGATCCTGGCCTCCTGGGTCGGCTACGACACGGACGGGCGGACCGACATCGGCTGGTGGGACACGCTACGGCTGCGCCTGGTGATGAAGCGGCTGCAGTTGGCGCGCGCGCGGGCGCAGGTGAGCGAGGGACCGGCGGCAGCCCGGCTGGAAGAGGCGCTGGCCGCCGTGGACGCGCAGGTCGCCAGTTGCCCGTACGCGCCCGACGCCGACTCGGTCGCCGCCTTCGCCGCCGCCCTGGTCGGCGGGCGGGAGGCGGCGATGGTGACGCCCGAGCCAGTGCTGCGGCTGCTGGACGCGGCCATCGCCGCCGCGCCGGATCCGATGCCTTTAGCGGTGGCGCGCGCCGGGCTTGCCAGCCACGGCTTGTCGCTTGCCCATACCCACGTGCGGCTGAACGCGGCGCAGCTGCACAACACGGCTCGCGTGCGCCTTGGCCTGGCCGACCCGCCGGCAGACCCGAGCCGCCGGCGGGCGCTGCTGGCCGCCATCGGCGAGGCACTCGACACGGTGCAGCCGGAGCCGGTGGATTTCGGGGCGCTGATGGGCGAGCAGGCCTCCGCCGTCCGCGTGATGATGACGGTGGCGCAGATCGTCAAGCACATCGACGCCGCCACCCCCGTGCGTTTCCTGATCGCCGAGACCGAGAGTGGCTACACCCTGCTGACTGCGCTGTGGCTGGCCCGGCTGTTCGGCATCGAGCGCCAGGTGGAGATCAGCCCGCTGTTCGAGACGGCGGAGGCGCTGGAGGGCGGGCCGCGCGTGCTGGCGGAGGCGCTGCGCTCGCCGCACTGGTGCGCCTACCTGCGCGCCACCGGGCGAATGTGCCTGCAATTCGGCTACTCCGACAGCGGGCGCTACGTGGGCCAGCTGGCGGCGTCCTACCTGATCGAGCGGCTGCGGCTGAAGGCGGCGGACTTGCTGGCCAAGCATGGGCTTTCGGATGTCGAAGTCGTGCTGTTCGACACCGGCGGCGAGAGCATCGGCCGCGGCGCGCACCCCGGCTCCCTGGCCGACCGGCTGAAGTACTATTCGCCCACCGCCACAAGGCAGGCCTTCGCCGCCGCCGGGATCGCGACGCGGGAGGAATGCGCGTTCCAGGGCGGCGACGGCTACCTGCTGTTCGGCACGCCCGCGCTGGCCAGCGCCACCGTCGCGCGCATCGCCGAGCACGCCTTCGCGGCCATCCCAGCCGGGCAGGACCCGATTTACGACGAGCCGGATTTCGCCGCCGGGTTCTTCGCCGAGATCGGCAGTGGGATGCGCGAGCTGGTGGAGGACCCGGGCTACGCGGCGCTGCTCGGCGCGTTCGGCCCGGCGTTGCTGGACCCGACCGGCTCCCGCCCGTCGGCGCGGCAGTCCGACAGCGGCGGGCCGGCGACGATCCGGCACCCGCGCGAGCTGCGGGCGATCCCGAACAACGCGATCTTGCAGCAGCTCGGCTGGTGCGCGAACACGCTGCAAGGGGTGGGGACGGCGGCGTCCCGGCACCAGGAGGAGTTCGCGCCGCTGATGCAGAGCAGCCCGCGGTTCCGCCGCGCGATGGACTTCGCCGCCCACGCGCTGGCGCACTCGGACTTGGACGTGCTGCGCGCCGTGGTGGGCCTGGTCGATCCGGGCGCCTGGCTGGACCGGGTGCCGCACACCATCATCCCCGGCCGAGCCGCCGCGCTGATGGCGGTGGCCCGCGCGCTCGACCGCCTGGGCCTGTGGCAGCCGGTGACGGCGATGGCCCGGCGCATCCAGGTGGACCGCCTGGCGCTGGCCGAGGCCTGGCCGGACGCGCCGCGCATGGCCGCCGAGGAGGTGCTGCTGCACGCGCTGCGGGTGGCGGCGATCCAGCGCATCTGGCTGCTGGGCACCGAAATCCCGGAGTTCTCGCCGCGTTTCAGCCTGACCCGGCAAGCGCTGGAGGACCGGCTGCTGCGGCTGGATGTGCCGGCGTGCCTGGAACTGCTGGGCGAGATCTTCCCCCACGCGCCCAACCCGGCCGCCGCGCGCGACTACGCCGAGCCGGCAGGGCGTCGCAACGCGGTGTCGTATGGGCGGGTGCACGACGAGGTGTTCGAGCCGATGCGGCGGCTGTTCGGCACGGTGCGGGAGATCGGGGCGGCGATCAGCCATGCGGTGGGGGCGTTTGGATAGTCACACCGGTTCGATAAGACTATCGCACCTTCAAAGTAGATTGCCCCAGAACATGTCAGACTACCTGCCCAAGCCTCTCACAGAGGTAGTGACATCGCGGATCGCCTGGACAACTGCTTCTGGTTGGTCATCCTGTATATAATGGCCTGAATGCTCGACGAGGATGTCAGAACCTTTCGTAGAAGCGGCTGCCAGGCTTTTATGGCCGGCCTGCAAAACGGCTTGAATCTGGGAGGCCTGCTCAAGTGTCATGCCCGGTACCGGCGTTACGTCGCCATGTGTCAGCACAATGAGTGGCATCGACCCAAATTGCGGCCCAGCTTGAGGCATTTCAGCATCATCAATTGACAGCCAATTTTCAGTGGGAAGGGCATTTTGCCACTCAGATTGGTTTGCAGCAGTATAATTTATGCTGCCCCACTGCCGGTTGAGTTCAGTATGTAACAGAGGGCCAGCGTGAAGCGAGGTGTCGAGGCAATCTGACGTTTGCTCCTCTGGTCTCGAGAGAGCACCGCCGCTAGCTAACTTAAGGCAGTCTTGATCCCCGGCAAGCAACTTATCTAGCATAGTTTTAAACGCTGCTCGCTGTTGTTGCGTCATGGCCGCAGCAAACAAGCTATACTGCTTGTATAAAGATGGATCAACCAAAACCATGCCGGAAACATCTTGCGGGTAAGTTTCAGCATAGAGTGTATCATATAGGCCTCCAATCGAGTGCCCGACCATGATGATTGGCAGTTTGATGCCGGCAGAACGAAGCAGGTCATGCAGATCCTCGACGGTGTTACGCGCGTCCGACGTTCGCGTCGCTTGATCGCTAAAGCCGTAGCCGGCACGGTCGTAAGAGCATGCTCGGGTGAAGTCGGCTACTGACTGCTGGACATGCCGCCACGTCATCGTGTTCTCGCCAAGGCCACCCTCGAACACCACGGTCGGCTCGCCATCCCCAATGCAAAATAGATTGAGCCGACCCCCTGATGGCAATGCAACCAACGTCTGCGGCTGAGTGTAGATTCGTGAGGCGATTTCATCTCCGCTCTCGGCACGGCAAGAAAACGAGACTGCTGAAATAGCAGCCGAGAAAAAAAGCTACGCTTCGAATGTTCATAAAAATGATCATAAATCACCGGATAAATCATCGAAGAAAGCCTTGTCGGCTTCGAGGCCAGTCAGAGCAGGAAGAGGGTAAGCAGCACGCAAGGCGGCAAATTGCTCTCGCAGGGGAATGATACGGTCGAGTTCCGCCTGAACAGCTAATCGAACGGCATCCTGCTTAGAGGTGCCGCGGAGCTTGGCAAGCTGGGCGATAAGGCCCGCGGTCAAGTCGTCTTTGATGTAAAGCGGCATCGGTGAGTTTTCCTCCGGGTAAATAGGATGTCCACCGCCCAAGCTAGAAGCAATCACCCGATCTCTACCCACGCCGTTGGGCGCCAAGCTAGCAGCAGCGCCGCCCCCAAGCACGCCAGCACCGCCGCGCACAGCCACGCGAACCCAGCGTGCAGCAGCACGCCGCCGAACACCCCGCCGAGCGTGGCGCCAAGCGCGGTCGCGGCGTTGAGCAGCCCCACGCTCTCCGCCCGGTGCGCGGGCGACAAGGTCACCGACAGGCTCGTGCTGGCGACCGACAGCAAGGGCCAGACCACCTGCGTGGCGCCGAAGCAGGCCAGGATCGGCAGCACGCTCGCCTGCGTGCCGAGCGACGCCAGCGCCACCATGGCGGCCACGATCACGGCCCGCAGCGCCAGCCCTGCGACGAGCACGCGCCGCGCGCCGAACCGGGTGTCCCACCGGCCAACCCGTGGGTACAGCAGCAGGCTCAGCCCCACCCCGGCCGCGTAGGCCGCCGTGGGCAGCGTGGCCGCCGTGTGATAGCCGCGCACCATCGCCACCGCGAACATCACCGACAGCCCGTTGGTCGCGGTGTAGGACACCAGCCAGGCGGCCAGGAACCACGTCAGCGGGCGGCGCCCCAGCCCGGCCAGCGACCGCCCCGTCAGCCGGTGCAGGGAGCGTTGCACCCCGATCGGCGCGCCATCCC
>CAXTPP010000145.1:0-8331 GCA_964246185.1 uncultured Acetobacteraceae bacterium | reverse complement strand
ATCCTCGACACCTCGCAATCCACCGCGGCGCTGGACGCCGCCGGGCGGTCAGTGCTGTCGGCCGAGCGTGCGGCAGTGGCGGCGCTGGCGGCGGCGCTGGAGGCCAGGGGCGCGCGCTACGCCCTGCGCGCGTTCGGCTCCGCCGGGCGGGACGACGTGCGGCTGACCCGGCTGAAGGATTTCGACGAGCCGCTGACCCCCGTGGTCAGCGCCCGCCTGGCCGGCTTGTCGCCTGGGCTGTCCACCCGGCTCGGCGCGGCCTTGCGCCACGCCGGGGCGGAGCTGACGCCACTGCGCACGGGGCGCAAGCTGGTGCTGGTGCTGACGGACGGCGAGCCGTCGGACATCGACGTGCCGCCGCAGGAGCTGGTGGAGGATGCCCGCCGGGCGGTGCGGGGGTTGCGGCTGCGCGGCATCGACGTGTTCGGGCTCGTCATGGACCCGGAGGGCGCCGGGTCGGGCGCTGCGATCTTCGGGCGGCACAACACGATGCCGGTGCGGCAACTGGCGGAACTGCCGGCGCGGCTCGCCGGGGTGTATTTCCGGTTGGCGCAACGGTAGGGCCGGCAGGCACGACGACCGTGACAGGCCGGTGCATGAAGGCCGAAGTCACCGCACGGCGAACTGCGCCGCGCCGAACATGTTTGCCCGCTGCTGCTCCGTCATAGCGCCGGTGCGCTGGCTGTCCGACAGCACGGCCACGCCGCGTTCCACCGCCGGGCGGGCGGCGATGGCGTCGTGCCAGCGCTTCACCCCGGGGTAGGCGGCGAGGTCGATGCCGCGCTTGTCCGGGTTGCGCACCCAGGGGAAGGCCGCGATGTCGGCGATCGAGTATGCGCCGCCCGCCAGCCAATCGGCCCTGGACAGCCGCGCCTCCAGCACCCGGTGCAGCCGGGCCACCTCGTTGGTGTAGCGCTCGATCGCGTAGGGCAGCTTCTCCGGCGCATAGCTGGCGAAGTGGTTGTACTGGCCGAACATCGGCCCGATCCCGCCCATCTGGAACATGAGCCACTGCAGGCACTCGTAGCGCGCCACGGCGTCCGTGGGCATCAGCTTGCCGGTCTTCTCGGCCAAATAGAGCAGGATGGCGCCCGACTCGAACAGGGTGAACCGGCCATTCGGCCCGTCGCTGTCCACGATGGCGGGGATGCGGTGGTTCGGCGTGATGGCGAGGAACTCGGGCTTGAACTGGTCCCCTGCGCCGATGTCCACCGGCACGACCTCGTAGGGCAGCCTCAGCTCCTCCAGCGCGATGTGGACCTTGTGTCCGTTCGGGGTGGGCCAGCTCCAGACCTGGATCATCGGGGCGCTCCTGCGAGGTGCCCCGTCATAACAGGCTTCAGCGCCGGGTCACCATGCCCAGGTCACCAGGCCATGCCGGGCGCGCGTGGTTCCTTCCGGCGCTCCGTCCGGTGCGCGTGCCATGGCTGGGTCGGCATGCAGCGCGGCGCGAGGAACCGGTAGGTGGCGGCCAGGATGGATGCCACCGCCGTCGAGGACGCCTCGACCGGGGTGTCCCATTGGGCCAGCACCGGGTCCCAGGCGAGCCGCTCGCGGTGCAGGAAGTCACGCTGCGAGCGGATCGCCAGGCGCTGGGCCTGCACGTCGCCGAGCAGGCTTTCGGCGCCGCGCGCCTGGGCGTCCACCGCGTCGAACCGCTCGCGCAGGTTGCGATGGGCCAGGTCCGTCAGCCGTTGCACCTGGGACACGGTATCGAACGGGACCGCCAGCCGCTTGCGGTCGTTGCGAAGGCGCGCGATCTGCCGGCACAGCGCCGCCACCCGGCGGAGCAGCTGGCTGCGCAGCGCCTCGATGTAGGCCAGCTCGTGCGACAGCTCGTGCAGGCGCTGCCGCACCGTGGCGCCGGCCGGCAGGCCCAGCGGCACGGCGGCGCGGGCCGCCGCCGCTTCCAGCTCGGCCAGCGCCGCCGGGTCGTCGGCGACGCGGGCCAGCGTGGCCTCGTCGCGGGCCATGGCCGCCCATCCGGCGCGCGGCGACAGCCTGGCCAGCAGGGTCAGGGTCAGCCGGGCGGCGGCCAGCCGGGCGTGCGCCGGGCTGGGCCGCCAGCTCGCCTCGCCTGTCCGCACCTCGGCCGGCAGGCGGTCGCCCAGCTTCACGCAGGCCACGTAGCCCAGCGCCGAGCCGATCAGGTCCAGCATGCGGCCGTCCGGCGTGTCCTGCCCGATGTCGAACTGGCGGCGCAGCGAGTCGAGCGGCATCTGCGCCTCCCGGTCGCCGAGGCGCACCATCATCATCGGCGCGCCGTCGCTGCCGGAGCGGAAGCGTACCCGGCCCATGGCGGTGAACATGTGGTGCTCCAGCTGGCACCGCTCCGGAGCCGGCTGGCTGGGTGTCCTGGGCATGGTCGGCTCCCTTCGCGGCGCACGCTAGGAGACAATGATTAACGAGGCCTGCCTAAAACCCGGCCCGGCGCGCCTTGCACCGACCCGCGTCATGCGGCAGCTTCCGCGCCATGCCTCACCAGCCTGTTGCGGACGCCCCGGATGACGCCCTCATCCGCGACACCATCCTGCGCCTGACTGCGGAGCGCGGCCCGGCCAAGTCGATCTGCCCCAGCGAGGCCGCCCGCGCGCTGTCGCCCGGCTTGTCCCCCGACTTGTTCCCTGACTGGCAGGCGCTGCTGCCCGCCGTGCGCCGGGCTGCCGGCATGCTGGCGGCAGCAGGCCGGCTCGACATCTTGCGCAAGGGCAAGCCCGTGGACCCGGCGCAGATGCGCGGCGTCATCCGCCTGCGGGGCCGCTGATGCGCCGCTTCGGCCGCTTCATGCGGGACGTGTGGTATCTCACTTCGCCCTATCTGCGCTCGGAGGAGAAGTGGTCGGCCTACGGGCTGCTGGCCTTGGTGCTGGCGGCTGACTTTCTCCTGGTCCAAGTCAGTGTGGTGCTGAACACCAGCAACGGCGCCTTGGTCAACGCCTTCCAGCAGTACGATCAACCGGCTTTCTTGCGCCTGCTGCTGACCTATGAGCCAAGCCCGGACGGCTTTTACGGCATCATCCCGGGCTTCGTGCCGGTGATCGCCGTGGCGCTGCTGATCCTGGTCAACGGCCGCTACCTGCGGCAATGGCTGCAAATCCGCTGGCGGCGCTGGCTGACCGCGCACTACCAGGCGGAATGGCTGTCCGGCCGCGCCTATTACCGCATCGGCCTGCAAGCCGAGACGCTGGGCAACGACAACCCGGACCAGCGCATCGCCGAAGACATCGCAAGCTTCGTCGAAAGCGGCCTGGTGCTCGGCTTCGGCCTCATCACGACCATCGTCTCGCTGGTCTCGTTCCTGGCGATCCTTTGGAGGCTCTCCTTCCCGATCACGGTGTTCGGCGTGCAGATTCCCGCCTACCTGGTCTGGGCCGCGCTAATCTATTCGGTCATAGGCACCATGCTGGCCCAGCTGATCGGGCGGCCGCTGGTCGGGCTGAACTTCATCCGCCAGCGTCTGGAAGCCGATTTCCGCTATGCGCTGGTCCGCATGCGCGAGAACGCGGAGGGCATCGCGCTCTATGCCGGCGAGGCGGACGAGAGCCGCATCCTGTCCCGCCGTTTCAGCGCGATCGTCGCCAATTGGCGCAGCATCATGTCCCGCAACCGGCTGGTGAACGCGTTCACTTATTTTTACAGCTCAATCGCCGGCATCTTCCCGTTCATCGCCGCAGCGCCGCTCTACTTCGCCAAGCAGTTCAGCTATGGCACGCTCGTCCGCGTCGTGGGCGCCTTCGGGGAGGTGCAAGCCTCCGCCTCCTGGGTGGTGGACAACTACGGCTCGCTCGCCGACTGGGCCTCGACGGTCTCGCGGCTGTCCAGCTTCGGACGCACCCTGGACAAGATGCAGGCGTCGCAGGGCGCCATCTCCGTCGTGTCGGTGGCCGGGCGGGACTACGCGGTGCGGGACCTGCACCTGGAGCTGCCGAACAGCTCCGTGCTGCTGGACGACGTGAGCTTCCAGCTGCATCCCGGCACCACCACCGTGCTGCGGGGCCGCTCCGGCACCGGCAAGTCCACCCTGTTCCGCGCCATGGCCGGCATCTGGCCGTTCGGGCGCGGCACGGTCGAGCGGCCCGCCGGCAGCACGCTGTTCCTGCCGCAGAAGCCCTACATCCCGCTCGGCACGCTGCGCCGGGCGGTCAGCTACCCGGCGGCGATCGACGCCTTCCCGCAGGAAGCCATTGCCGCCGCGCTGACGGACGCCGGCCTGGGCCGGTTGGTGCCGGAGCTCGACCTGGAGATGTCCTGGGCGCAGCGCCTGTCCGGCGGCGAGCAGCAGCGGCTGGCGCTGGCCCGCGCCCTGCTGCTGCGGCCCGACTGGCTGTTCATGGACGAGGCGACCGCCAACCTCGACCCGGACGGCGAGGCGGAGGTCTACGAGATGCTGCGCCGAAGGCTGCCGGACACCGGCGTCGTCGCCATCACCCACCGGCCCGGCGCGGAGCAGCACGGCGGCCAGCTGGTGCTGGAACGCTCGGGCGACGGGATGATGTCCGCCCTTACCGAAGCGCCTGCCCAGTAAAGCGCGTTCTCAGTGAAGCGCTTGGCGCCAGCTGAGCAGCAGAAGCTCGATCGTGCGCTGCCAGGTGTGCTCGGCGGCGCGCGCCAGCCCGGCCCGCCGCATCCGCTCGGCCAGCTCCTTGTCCTCGATCAGCTGGCGCAGCCCGTCGCGGATCGCCGCCTCGTCCTGCGGATCGACCAGCAGCGCGGCGCCTGCCGCCAGCTCGCCGACCGCCGTGGTGCTGGAGGCGAGCACGGGGGATGCCGCCGCCATCGCCTCCACCACCGGCAGGCCGAAGCCCTCGTACAGGCTCACGTAGGCGAACGCCGCGGCCCGGGCGCACAGCATCACGAGGTCGGCGTCCGACACGTGGCCCAGCAGCCGCACCGTGCCGTCCTGGATGGCCGCGTCCGCCTCCGGCCGGGCCAGCACCTCGCCCCAGCCCTTGCCCCCAGCGATGACCAGCGGCGCCTGGCGGCGCAGCGCGGGCGGTAGGCCGAGGTGGGCAGCGAGCAGCCGGTCGAAGTTCTTGCGCGGCTCCAGGGTGGAGATGGAGAACACGTAGCCCTGGTCCGCCAGCCCGTAGCGCGCCAGGGTCCCGGCCGCCTCGGCGGACGCGAACGGCCGGAACTCCTCCGCGGGGGCCAGCGGCACCACGTCGATCCGGTCCCCCGGCACGCCCAGCTCGCGCACCACCGCGTCCTTGGTGAACTGGGAGATCGCGACGAAGCGGCTGGCCTGGCGCAGCGTCCGCGTCAGGTTGCGGTCGATCCAGCGCAGCCGCTCCGCCGGGTGCCAGGACGGCTCATGGTGCCAGGACAGGTCGTTGATCGTCACCACCGTGGGCAGCGACACCGGCCGGGCGATCATGTTTGGCTCGTGGTACACCAGCCTGCCGTGGCACTCCCGCGCCATGCGGCGGACCTTGCGGTTCACCCCGCCGTGCTTGACCTGCCGGATCAGCTGCACGCCCGGCACCCGGCCGACCGCCACCTTCCACGGCACCGGCGCTTGGCTCGGGGTCTGCTTGAACGCGATCGGGTCAACCAGCTGGTCCAGCCGCTCCACCCGCTCCAGCCCCCAGGCCAGCAGCAGCGCCGTGTGGTCGATCTCGGCCGACGCGCGCGCCGCCCGGGCGATCTCCAGGGTCATCCGGCCGACGCCGGAGCGGTGGGAGGCGAGGCTGTCCGCGCCGATCAGGACGCTCAGGTTGGGCAGGGTGTCGAAGGGCAAGGGCGGTTCTCAAGCCAGAGGGGCGCAGGGTTGGCACCCTTTGTTGCATCTTGCCGCCGGGTCAATCCCGGATGTGGCAGTCCGGCGTCAGGTGGCCGCCGAACCGGGTCCAGAACACGGTTTCGCCGAACAGCGGGATGCCGATGTAGCCCCGCATCCGCAGCCGTCCGTCCGGCTCGGTCCGCAGCGCGATCGTGTAGGTCTTGCCGTCGTCGGGGTTGGTGATGTGGCTCTGCCAGACGCCGTCGCCGTCCACCCGGCCGTCCGGGATGATCTGCAGCTGGCAGCGCGGCCGGCCGCGGTTGTCCCGCAGCACGGAGCCGTCGGCCGGGAAGTCGGTGATGCCGACCACCTTGCCGCACAGCCCGGCGGCGCACCTGGATATCTGCACCACGCCGTCGCGGTCCTCCGTCCACCAGACGCCGATCACGCCGGCCGGGTCCGACGCCGCCCTGGCGGCTGGGGAGAGCGCGAGGCCGGCCGAGAGCGCCAAGGCGAGCCGGCTCACAGCGCGGGCTTCGGCGACCCGGCGACCCGGGCGAAGGTGGCCGCGATGCGCCAGCCGGCCCGCACGCTGCCGCGCAGGGAGCCTGCCACCTTGCTCTCGCCCCCGGCGCGGCAGCGGTACGGCATCGGCACTTCCAGGATGCGCAGCCCTGCCCGGGCCGCCTGCATCTGCATCTCGATGTTCCAGCCATAGGTCATCTCGCGCAGGCCCAGCCGCTCCAGGGAGGATCGGCGTATCGCCCGGAACGCGCACATGTCCGAGTAGCGCACGCCGTAGAGCGCCCGCATCCCGAGTCCGGCCGCCCGGCCCGCCAGCACCTGGTGCCAGCTCATCGAGCCGGGCTCCCGCTCGCCCCGGGTGCGGGAGGCGATGACGAAGTCGTGCGTGCCGGCGCGGATCGGCGCCACCAAGCGGTGCATGGCGTCCGCCCGGTCTGCGCCGTCGCCGTCCATGAACACGATGATGTCGCTGGCCGGGTCGGCGGCGGCAGCGGCGCGAGCGCAGGCCAGGCCATAGCCGCGCTGCTGCAGGTCGAGCACCCGCGCGCCTGCCGCCTGCGCCGCCGCCTGCGTGCCGTCCCGGCTGCCGCTGTCCGCCACGATGATCTCGGCAGCCACGTCGCGCGGGATTTCCCGCACTACGGCGCCGATCGCGTCCGCCTCGTCCAGCGTCGGGATGACGACGGTGACGCCTGCTAGAGAGACCACCGCAGCCCGCAGTTCTCACAGGGTTTCGGCGGCGCGTCGCCCAGCAGGTCGGTGCGGAACTGCTGGTATAGCGGCCCGTTCCAGATGTCCCGCAGGCTTTGCTGGGTGGCGTCGCCGAGGGTGTAGTTGCTGTAGCCGCGGGCGGAGAACGGCGCGATGCAGCAGGGCAGGGCGCGGCCGTGCGCGGTGAAGTACATCAGCGACCAGGGCCGGCGGCAGGTGGCCCAGGCGCGTTCGCCGTCGGTGTTCTTCAGGCTGACGCCGGGTTCGGTGGCGCCGGACGCGTCCAGCGTCACGCCGAGTTCCGTGCCGATCGCCTGGGCGGCGGCGATGGCCTGCTCCTCCTCGGCCCGGGTCTGCTCGAACAGGCTGTTCTCCGCCCGCGCCATGCCGAACCCGGCGTCGTCGAACACCAGGCGCTGCAGGTGCACCTCGCGCACGCCCATCCCCGCCGCCATGCGGACGAACTCGGGCAGCTGCTGCACCGTCTCCTTAAGGCCGGTGAGCCAGATGGACACCTTGGGAGTGGCGCTGCCGGCCTTGGCCTGGAAGGCGGTGAACTTGCCCACGTCGCGCACAATGCGGTCGAAGAAGTCCTTGCCGCGCACGGCGAGGTACGTCTTGCGGTCGGCGGCATCGACCGACACGCGCAGCTCGTCCAGCCCGGTGTCGATCAGCTCCTGGAACTTCCTGGGGTTGAGCAGCGTGCCGTTGGTGTTGAACAGCACGTAGATGCCGCGGTCCTTGAGGTAGCGGATCATCCGCGGCAGGTCCTTGACCAGCATCGGCTCGCCCACCCCGTGCAGCACCACGCGGGCGATGGACGGGAACTGGTCCACGATCCTGGTGAACAGCTCCCAGCTCATGTCCTGCGGCGGCTCGAGCGTCTCGAACGTGCGCGGGCAGGTCTCGCACAGCAGGTTGCAGCGGTTGGTGGTCTCCAGGTAGAGGCACACCGGCGGGGCGGCGGTCACGTCGCGCGCCTCGACCGCCTCGAAATAGCGGCGTGGGTCCTTCAGCATCGTAGCCGACATCAGCGGCACTCCTTTGCGGGCATTACGGGGAACCGGGTAGCCCGGATGAGGTCAAAGACGGCGAGCGGCACGCATGGCCCGTAGATCAGCCAGGGATAGATGTCGTTTCGGTGGTACGGGTCCAGGTACATCATCACCCCGCTCGCCGACAGGTAGATCACGCTCCAGTACGGGGCGAAGCAGGCCAGCAGCGAGAGCCAGCCCAGATACCACGGGTAATGCGGCGAAATAGCGACCGTGGTTGCGGTGGCCAGCACGGCGGCGGCGCGGCCGATCGCCAGGATGCGCGGGCCGGGCGCGGCAGGCAGGGGGCGGCCGAGGCCGTAGGCGGCGGCCAGCCCCAGCA
>CAXTPP010000144.1:0-8362 GCA_964246185.1 uncultured Acetobacteraceae bacterium | reverse complement strand
ATCACTGCGCAGAACCCCTGATGCGCCGGCTCGGCGTGGACAGCACGGCGCGCGCCAGCTTCGGCATCTACACCACTCCGGCGGAGATCGACGCCCTGGCCGACACGCTGGACCGGGTGCGCGAGTTCTTCGCCTGATGAGCGCGTTCGCCGACTCGCGCGACCTCTACCAGGGCGTGATCCTGGAACACGGCCGCAACCCGCGCCATCAGCGCCGCCTCGATCCTTTCGATGGCGCTGCCAAGGGCGACAACCCCATGTGCGGCGACCGGGTTGAGGTGCGCGTGCGCATGGACGGGGGCCGGATCGCAGAGGCCGGGTTCGAGGCGCGCGGCTGCGCCATCAGCGTGGCCTCGGCGGACCTGATGGCCGAGGCAGTGACCGGGCGCTCGGCGGCGGCCGTGCGGGATTTGGCGAAGCGGTTCCGCGCCATGGTGCAGACCGGCGAGTGCGCGGAGTGCGCCGCGGAGATGACGCCGCTGCTGCCGCTCTCCGGCGTGCACGAATACAAGTCCCGGCTGAAATGCGCTACATTGCCATGGGACGCCTTGCTCGGCGCCCTGGAGGGAGTTCCACATGCCTGACGCGCACGGAAGCTGGTCGCCGGACGGCGTCACCCAGCCGGCGTTGAACGAGGATGCCGTGATCAACGCGATCGGCACGGTCTACGACCCGGAAATCCCGGTGAACATCTACGAGCTGGGCTTGATCTACGTCATCGACATATCGGACGCCGGCCACGTCAAGGTCGAGATGACGCTGACCGCTCCCGGGTGCCCTTCCGCGCAGGAGCTGCCGGTGCAGGCGCGGGACGCCATCATGGCGGTGCCCGGAGTGACCGGGTGCGACGTGGAGACGGTGTGGGACCCGCCATGGGACCCGAGCCGGATGACCGAGGAAGCCCGCCTCGCGCTGAACATGTTCTGACGCGCAAAATCTAGGACGAGACGATGAGCACGACGCAAACGACCTCCAAGCCCCGCCGCGTCCTGCCGCCGCTGATGGCGCTGAGCGAGGCGGCTGCCGACCGCTTGGGCAAGCTCTACGCCGGGGCGCAGAAAGGCATGCTGCTGCGCATCGACGTCAGCACCAAGGGCTGCTCCGGCATGTCCTACCGTATGGAGTGGGTGGCTGAGCCTGGACCCGGCGACGAGGTGGTGACCGACCGCGGCCTGACCGTGTTGGTGGACCGCAAGGCGAGCCTGTTCCTGATCGGCACCGTCATGGACTACCAGATGCAGGATCTTTCCGCCGGGTTCACCTTCGTCAACCCGAACGAGAAAGGCCGCTGCGGCTGCGGCGAGAGCTTCCACGTCTGATAAGGAACATCCTATGTTGCGCGACGAGCTGGAGGCTGCCTTGCGCCACAAAGCTAAGGCGGCTGCCTCGATTGGGGCCACCATCCTGTTCGACCTGGGCAGCGACGGCAGCATCTTCCTCGACGGCAAGGCCAGCCCGGCCACGGTCGCAGCGGCCGGGCCAGCGCCCGACACGACCATCACTGTGTCGGCTGCCGACTTGAAGGAGCTGATGGCGGGCGAGCTGAACCCGATGGAGGCCTACAGCACAGGCAGGCTGGACGTGCTGGGCGACATCAACGCAGCCATGAAGCTGAGCTCGCTCCTAAGCTAGGTTCCACCCTTCCGCAGCCGTTCCCCGCCCAGGAGTCTCCCTTGCCCGTCCATAACCGCATCGCCGAGTTCACCGCGGACATGACGGCGTGGCGGCGCGACATCCACGCCCACCCTGAGCTTGCCTTCCACGAGCACCGCACCAGCGACCTGGTCGCAGCCAAGCTCGCGGAATGGGGCATCGCCGTCACGCGGGGGATCGCCGGGACCGGGCTGGTCGGCACTCTGCGCCAAGGGAGCGGCAACCGCGCCATCGGCATCCGCGCGGACATGGACGCGCTGCCCATGCCGGAGGCCAACGGCTTCGCCTACCGCTCGCAAACCGCGGGCGTGATGCACGCCTGCGGGCATGACGGGCACACCACCATGCTGCTGGGCGCGGCGCGTTACCTGGCCGAGACCCGCAACTTCGACGGCGCGGTCCACTTCATCTTTCAGCCGGCGGAGGAGAACGGCGGCGGCGGCGAGGTCATGGTGAACCAGGGGCTGTTCGACCGTTTCCCGTGCGACATGGTGTTCGGTGCGCACAACGACCCTGCCCTGCCGGTCGGGCAGATGATCGCGGTGCCCGGCGCGGTCTGCGCCAACACGGACGACTTCACCATCCGCATCAAGGGAAGCGGCGGCCACGCGGCCCGGCCGCATCACGCCATCGACCCGGTGATGGTGGGCGCGCAGATCGTGCTGGCGTTGCAGACCCTGGTGGCGCGCCGGGTGGACCCGCTGGACAGCGCCGTGCTCTCCACCTGCACCTTTCACGCCGGCACCGCCACCAACGTCATCCCGGACGAGGCGGTGCTGGGCGGCACCGTCCGCACGCTCAAGGCCGAGACGCGGGACGCGATGCAGCGGATGATGGGCGAGCTGGCCGCGGATGTCGCCCGTGCCAACGGGGCCACGGCGGAGTTCAGCTTCGAGCGCGGCTATCCCTCCGTGGTGAACGACCCGGCCGCCACCGCCTGCGCCTGGCAAGCCGGAGCCAAGCTGCTGGGCGAGGACCATGTGATCCGCCAGGGTCCGCCGGGGATGGGCGGCGAGGATTTCGCCTACATGGCGCAGAAGGCGCCTGGCTGCTTCGTGCGGATCGGCCAGGCGAACGGCGAGACAGGCAGCGCGCCCGTGCACACCACCCGATACGACTTCAACGACGACATCCTGCCCATCGGCGCATCGCTGTGGGCCACGCTGGTCGAGCAGGAGCTTCCCCGCACGTGAGCAACATCGGCACAGGCCAGACTGGCACGCGCACCGAGCGCGATTCGATGGGGGCCATCGAGGTTCCGGCTGAGCACTACTGGGGCGCGCAGACGCAGCGCAGCCTGCAGCACTTCTCCATCGGCGACGACATCATGCCGATCGGCATCCCGCACGCCTATGGTTACGTGAAGAAAGCCGCGGCCCTGGTGAACCAGGCCGCCGGGCGGATGCCGCCCGAGCGCGCCGCCGCCATCTGCGCCGCGGCGGACGAGGTGATCGCGGGCCAGCTGGACGCCGAGTTCCCGCTCTACGTGTGGCAGACCGGCAGCGGCACCCAGTCCAACATGAACGCCAACGAGGTGATGGCCAACCGCGCCACCCAGCTGCTCGGCCTGGAGATCGGCGCAAAAGGCCGCGTGCACCCGAACGACGACCTCAACATGGGGCAGTCGTCCAACGACACCTTCCCGACCGCCATGCACGTGGCCGCGATCGCGGAGCTGGAGGGGCGGCTGCTGCCGTCGCTGCGCGCGCTGCACGGCGCGATCGCGGCCAAGAGCGCCGAATGGGCGGACGTGGTGAAGATCGGCCGCACCCACCTGCAGGACGCGGTGCCGCTCACCGTGGGCCAGGAGTGGGGCGGCTGGGCGGCGCAGCTGGCCTTCGCCATCGCCGGCGCGGAGCATTCGCGGACGGCGCTGTACGAGCTTGCGGCGGGCGGCACCGCCGTCGGCACGGGGCTGAACGCGCCGCCGGGTTTCGCCGAGGCCATCGCGGCCAAGCTGGCGGAGCTGACCGGGCATCCGTTCGTGACCGCGCCAAACAAGTTCATGGCGCTGGGCGGGCTGGACGCGATGGTGGCGGCCATGGCGGCGCTGCGCGGCGTCGCCATCGTGCTGCTGAAGGTGGCGAACGACGTGCGCTGGCTCGGCTCGGGTCCGCGCTGCGGCCTGGGCGAGCTGGTGCTGCCGGAGAACGAGCCTGGCAGCTCCATCATGCCGGGCAAGGTCAACCCGACGCAGTGCGAGGCGATGGTGATGATCTGCACCCAGGTGATCGGCGAGGACGCGGCGGTGGCGTTCGCCGGCGCGCAGGGGCAGCTCCAATTGAACGTGATGCGGCCGATCGTGATCAACAACTTCCTCCACAGCGCCCGCATCCTGGCCGACGGCGCCGGCACGTTCCGCCGCTACACCATCGAGGGCACGGAACTGAACCGCGTCCGCATCGCGGAGCTGCTGGGCCGCTCGCTGATGCTGGTGACGGCGCTGGCGCCCACCGTGGGATACGACAAGGCGGCGCACATCGCGCACGAGGCGCACGTGAACGGCACGACGCTGCGCGAGGCGGCGCTGGCCTCCGGCGCGATCGATGCCGAGACGTTCGACCGGGTGGTGGACGCGCGCACCATGGTATGACCTAACAGCTGCCATGGACTTCACCTTCATGCACGCCGCCGACCTCCATCTCGATTCGCCGCTGCGTGGGCTGGATAAGGATGCGCCAGCCGGCCGCATCCGGGGCGCCACCCGGCAAGCGCTGACAAACCTCGTGCAGCTGGCCCTCGATGAGCGCGTCGGGTTCGTATTGCTGGCGGGCGACCTCTACGACGGCGACTGGAAGGACTGGCGCACCGGGCATTTCCTCGTCGAGCAGCTGGCCCGGTTGAAGCGCGCCGGGATTCCCGTGGTGGCGATCAGCGGCAACCACGATGCGGAAGCCGTGCTGACGCAGAAGCTGCAGTTTCCCGGCGACATGCTGCCCGCCCGCAAGCCTGCGACCGTGCATCCGATTCCCGGCGTGGCGGTGCACGGGCAAAGCTTCGCCACCCGCGCCGTGCGGGACAACCTCGCGCTGTCCTACCCTGCGCCGTTCGACGGCCATTTTAACATCGGCCTGCTGCACACCGCCTGCGGCTCCACGGAGCATGACGACTACGCCCCCTGCACGCCGGCCGAGCTGCGCGCCCGCGGCTACGACTACTGGGCGCTGGGCCACGTGCACCAGCGCGCCGAGCTCTCGCGCGAGCCATGGATCGTCTTCCCGGGCAACCTGCAGGGCAGGCATATCCTGGAGGAAGGCAGCAAAGGCGGCAGCCTGGTGCGGGTGGCGGGCGGCCGGGTCATTTCCGTCACGCATCATCCGCTTGACGTGCTGCGCTGGCGTCAGCTGCGGGTGGATGCCATCGGGGCGGCGGACATGGCCGGGGTGCAGAGCCGGGCGGCGGTGCTGCTGGACGCTGCGGTGATGGAGGCGGAGGGACGGTTGCTGGCCGTCCGCATCGTGCTGGAAGGCGACACCGCCGCCCACGCCGAACTCGGCCGCAACCCGCAGCGCACGCTGGCCAGCTTTCGCGCCACGGGGGCGGAGGTGGCGGGCGCAGATCTGCTGTGGATCGAGGGCGTGCGGGTCCGCTCCACCCCGCCGGCGGATCGTCCGGGGCTTCGCCCGCAACCCGGTGTCGTCGGCACCCTCGTCGCGGCGCTCACCGAGACGCCGCCGCTCGATGCCGACCTTGCCGCCTTCGTGGCGGACCTGGCCAAGCGGATCGACCTCACGCTACTGGAGCCGGATCACCCCATCCAGGCCCTGGCGGACGGCCGTATGCCGGACGCCATGGTGGCCCGGGCGCAGGCGCTGTTGCGGGCCGAGCTGCTGCGGGCCGACCCGTAGCGCCGCCATGCGCCTGCGCACCCTGCTGATCGAGCATTACGGCAATATCGAGCGTGCCGCCCTGGCGTTCGACCCGGCGCCGGGCCGGCTGAACCTGCTGCTCGCACCGAACGGGGCCGGCAAGTCGGTGCTGCGCCGGGCCTTTCACGACCTGCTGTTCGGCATCCCGGTGCAGTCGGACATGAAGTTCCGTTTCGACTATGCCGGCATGCACCTGCAAGCGGACGCGCTCTCGGCCGATGGAACGGAGTTCACGTTCGGCTGGCAGCGCAAGGGCGGCCGAACGTTTTCCGGTGGCAACCCAGCGGCGTCGCGGTGGCTGTCCGAGCTGGTCGCCGCCGTCACGCCGCGGCAGGTGGAAATGCTGTTCGCCCTGGATACGGAGCGGCTGCGAAGCGGCGGGCAGGAGCTGGCGGCAGGGGACGGCACCGTGGGCAGCGCGCTGCTGTCCGGCACCGGAGAGCTGTCCTCTGCCCGCGCCCTGCGCCGCAGCCTGGACCAACGCCGCGCTAGCCTATGGGAACGAAGCAAAAGCTCACGCCCGCTGAATGGCGCGATAGCCAGGCTGGCGGGCGCGGCCAAGCAGCGGCGGGACAGCGTGCAGACTTCCCGCGCGCTCGGCGACCAGCAATCGGAGCTGGAGCAGGCTCGCAGCCGCAAGCGGGATGCGGACGGCGCGGCTGCGGCGGTACAGGCAAGGCTCGGCCGGCTGAACCGGATCGAGCTGACGCGCGGCCCGCTCGCGGCGGTGTCGGAGGCGCAGGCCTGGCTGGCCGGCCATCCGGACGCGCCGCTGCTCGCCCCCGCGCTCGCGGGCCAGCTGGCGCAGGCGCGGCAGGATGCGAGCGTGGCGGCGAGGCTGCTGGAGGAGGCCAACGCCGCCCTGGCAGCCGCTGAGGCCAGGGCGAAGGCTTCGGCGCGGGATGCGGCCGCCGAGGCGCTGGAGCCGGAGCTGGCCAAGCTGCCCGACATGATCGGCGATGCGAAGACCAAGCGCGACGATGTGCCCAAGCGCATGGCGGAGCGCGCCGAAGCGTTGTTGCACGTCGAGGCCGCCCTGCGCGACATCGGCAGCTCGATGCCGGCGGAGCAGGCTGCCGGCATCATCCCAAGCCTTGCCGCCACGGCGGCCGCACGCGACCAAATCAACCAGCACGGCATCGTCACGACCAGGCTTGAGGTTGCGCAGGACCGGTTGAGCAAGGCGGAACAGACCCTGGCGGTCCTCGCAGTTGATGCCGGGGCCGGGGCCTCGCCTGCGCCGGACGGGCTGGCCGAGCTGCTCACGGAGATCCGCCGGTTGCGCGACCCGGTCAGCCACGCCGCCGAGCTTGCCGACGCGACGCGCCGGGCGGTGGCAGCCGAACAAGCCTGCCTCGCCCGCGTGCCGGGATGGAGCGGCGCTGCGGCAGCCCTGGCCAGCCTCTCGCCGCTCACCGAGGCAGCTTACGAACGGCTGGCGAACGCCGCGGCTGCCGCTGAAGCGGCCCTCGCCCTCGCCCTCGGCGGCTGCGCACGGCTTGAAGCACAGCGGGCCGGATGGGAAACGGAGCTGGCCATGCTGCGCGAGCGTCCCTTGCCGGACGCCGCAGCCCTGTCCGCCGCACGCGCCAGGCGAGACCGCGGATGGCAGCTGATCTACGCCCGCGCCTTCGCCCCTGCGCTGGACGAACATGCGCCAGACGAAGCCGCCGAGCGCAGCTATGCCGGCGATGACGCGCTGCCGATCGCCTTCGCAAACCATCTGCGGGAGGCCGACGCCGTGGCGGATGCGCGCATCAGCGATGCCGCGAGAGTCGAACGGGCCGCGTCGCTGATCGAACAGCTGCGCGACTCTGACCCGGCCTGGACCAAGGCCGGCCACACCGCCGCTGAGGCGCAAAGCGAGCGCGACGCGGCGGGGCAGCGATGGACCGAAGCCTGCGCGGCGCTGCTTCTGCCGCCGGAGACGACGCTGCGGGAGGTCACCACCCTGCTGGCGGCGCGGGAGGCGGCGATCAAGGCGCGTGAAACGGCGGCGCTCGCGCAAGGCGAGCAAGCCGCGCTGGCGGACGCCCATGCCGAATGGGCCGTCCGGCTTGCAAACATGGTGGGCGAGCCTGCCCAACCGCTCGCGCCCTCGCTCGCTGCCGCCGATTTGCGATTGCAGAAGGCCGCCGCAGCTCAGAAGGAAATCCTCAAGCGCGACGCCCGCCGCGCCCAAGCCCGCCTGGACCGGCAAGACGCTGCCCAGGCGAAAGTGGCTGCCGAAGCGGCCCTGGGCGCGTGGCAGGCCGGCTGGGCGTCCAGCCTGCAAGCCCTCCGCCGCCTGCCGGACGAAACGCCGGGCGTCACCAAGGTGATGCTCGACCGCATGGAGGAGCTGGGTCGCCATCACCGCACCGCCGCCGATCTCGGCATCCGCATCGGCGACATGCAGGCCGACATCGAGGCGTTCGCCCAGCAAGCCGCAACCTTGGGCTCCCAGCTGGGCATGCCGCCCGCGGCCGACGCTTTCGAGACCGCCGCAACGCTTGTTGCCCGGCGCGAAGACGCGCGAAGCCTGGCCAGCGCAGCCGGGGCAACCCGGCTGGCCTTGCAGGAGGCGACCAGGCGGGTGCAGGCGCTGACGGGCAAGCAGCAGGAATCCCGGGCGGCATTGGCCGCCGTGCTGGAGGCTTGCGGGGCTGCCAATGCCGAGCACGCCGAGCACCGCATCGCTGCCGCGCAGGATCGCGCCCGGCATGAGGAGGCCCGCCGGACCGCCCTGGCCCGGCTGCAGGAGATCGGCGGCGGCGTGGCGCTGGAGCAGCTCGCTGCCGAGGTCGCCACCGTTCCGCCCGCGCACTTCGAGCACGAACGCGCGGCGGCGATGCGGCGCGC
>CAXTPP010000143.1:0-8416 GCA_964246185.1 uncultured Acetobacteraceae bacterium | reverse complement strand
CCCGGCAAGCCCGCCCGCCAGCACGGCGATGACGGCGAACACGGCCAGCCCCACCAGGTCCCGCGGGCTGCCGATGGTGAGGCCATAGAGCGGGGGGATGAAGAAGTAGTCCCACAGCAGGAAGCTGGCCGCCGCCGTGGCGAGGGCGAGGCGCATGCCTGCCGCGGAGGCCGCCGCGACCACGGCCGCCAGATAGACCATGCCCAGCGCGTCGCCGGGCAGCACCGGCCGCAGCTGCGCGCCTCCCGCCGTGATCGCCGCCAGCAGCGCCGCCGCCGTCGGCCAGGACCACCAGGGCGCCGCCACCCTTCGCAGCCGTATCGGGCGCTTGGCGCCCTGCAACGGCACGACATGGATTGTCACGTCCGGCGCGCGCCGCATGAGCGAGGTGACCAGGCCCGGCCCCAGCATCCGGCGCCAGCGCGACCGGGCGGCGCGGCCCAGCACGATGTGGGTGGCGTTGCGGGAGCGCGCGGAGTCCAGCACGGTCGCCAGCAGGTTGCTGCCCACCTGGGTGTCCAGCTCCGCCCCGAGCTGTTCCGCCAGGCTCAGCGCGACCCGCGTGGCGCCCAGCGAGTTCGCCTGCTCCACGTGCAGCACCGTCCAGGGGGCGTGCAGCGCGTCGGCCAGCCGCTTGGCCGCCCGCACGACCGATTCGCCCGCCGTGTAGGGGCCGATCAGCGCCAGCACCCGGTCGCCGGACGGCCACGCGCCGGACAGGCCGCTGCGCCGCATCCAGTCCCGCACGTCGCCGTCCACGTGCGCCGCGGCCCGGCGCAGCGCCACCTCGCGCAGGGAGGACAGGTTGCCCTCGCGGAAGAAGCCGTCCAGCGCGCGCTTGGCGGTCTCCGGGCGGTAGATGCGGCCGTCGCGCAGGCGCTGGCGCAAATCCTCCGGCGAGAGGTCGATCAGCTCGATCTCGTCCGCCGTGTCCAGCACGTGGTCCGGCAGCGTCTCGGTCACGCGCACGCCAGTCATGCGGGCGATGTCGTCGTTCAGGCTCTCCAGGTGCTGCACGTTCAGCGTCGCCCAGACGTGCTGGCCGGCCGCCACCAGCTCCGCCACGTCCTCCCAGCGCTTGGCGTGGCGGCTGCCAGGGGCGTTGGTGTGGGCCAGCTCGTCCACCAGCAGCAGGCCGGCGTGGCGGGCGAGGGCGGCGTCCACATCGAACTCCCGCAGCGCCTGGCCGCGGTAGGGCACGTCCCGCAGCGGCAGGACGGGCAGGCCGGCCAGCTCCGTCTCGGTGCCGGCGCGGCCGTGGGTCTCGATGACGCCGCACAGCACGTCCGCCCCCTCGGCTTTGCGCCGCTGGGCCTGGGACAGCATCTCCCAGGTCTTGCCGACGCCGGGTGCGGCGCCGAGGAAGATCTTGAGCCGGCCGCGCGACTCGGCGGACGCGCGGGCGATTAGGGCATCGGGGTCGGGGCGGCCGTCGTCGGGCATGGGCCTAGTTTAGGCCGCGGCGGGCGGAAAGGAAGCCGGGCGCACGGCCACATGGACGCAGCGCCAACTGATGTGCCGGGGCGCTTGTGGGAGGCTCCCGCATGAGTCGGGACATGTTCCGCTCAAGGCACGGTCCCCGTCATGCCAGCCTTGTGTGACGAAATGGCGGTGGCTCGTAGTTGTCGTGCTCGGGTCAGAGCATTGCCGCTGATGAACGTCCTACGCCGGCTTTGGCTTGGCATGACGCAGCTGACTCGAACCATGACCATCGGAAGGCTGGCTGCAGGCTATGTCGTTGCATTGATCCTCTGCATTGCAGGTTCCTTGCTGGCCGGCCTTTCTGCCAGCGCCTCGCTCGGAGTCCTCACCACTGGCGCCTACGTGGCACTCAGCGTCGCCGTCTTCACGGTGGCCGGCATTGTTCGCCTCGTGCGCTCGTTGAGCGCCTGGTCCCCCAGCGCATACGCAAGCCGGACGAGAAGCCATGAGCGAGACGCAGCGCATCGCCGTCGATCCAAGCCGCTGCGGCGGCAGGCCGTGCCTGCGCGGCCTGCGCATCCGCGTCAAGGACGTGCTCGACCTGCTGGCCGCCGGCGCCGGACGAGACGAGATCCTGGAGGACTACCCGTTGCTGGAAGCAGGGGACATCACTGCATCCCTGGAATACGCAGCGCGGCAAGCCGACCGCCCAGTGTTGCGCATTGCCTGATGCGCTTCCTCGTGGATGCGCAACTGCCGCCCGCCCTCGCCCGCTGGCTTGCCGTCAAAGGCCACGAGGCGAAGCACGTTGCGGACAAAGGAATGCAAGTCGCACCCGACGCCGCGACCTGGAACTACGCGCTGGAAGCCTCGGTTGCATCATCACGAAGGACGAGGATTTCCTGCAGCGCAAGACCCTGGCCGCCACGGGTCCGACCGTTGTCTGGATCAGGCTGCCGAACACGCGGCATCGGGACCTGCTCGCCTGATTCGAGGCCATCCTGCCTGACATTATGGCGGCGCTGGCGCCCGGCGAAACGCTGATCGAAGTGGTATGACAGGCAGGTGAGGGCCGATTACGGCATAGGATTCGGCCTTGCCTGTCATCCCGTACGGGTGGCATCGCACGATCTGCGTCGATCATGGAACTGCCTTTCACCCGGAGAAAACGAAGGCTTTTTCACGGGTGCGCCGCGTCCAGGGCCAGGTTCAGTTGCAGCACGTTGACCCTCGGCTCACCGATCAGCCCCACCAGCCGGCCAGAGCTGTGCTGTGCCACCAAGTCCTGCACCTGGCCCGCAGGCATGCCGCGCGCCGACGCGACGCGGGCCACCTGGCGGGCGGCGTTCTCCGGCGAGATGTCCGGGTCCAGGCCGCTGGCGGAGGTGGTCAGCTCGTCGCCGGGCACCGGGGCGGTGCCGGCGGCCTTCATGTCGCCGGTGACGCGGTCGATGAGCGCCTTGGAGGTCGGCCCGAGGTTCGATCCGCCCGAGCCGGCGGCGTTGTAGGGCGAGGGCACGGTCTTGGTGCTGTCGGCCGGGTCGGTGTCCGTGGTGGCGGAGGGGCGGCCGTGGAAATACTTATCCTGGGTGAAGCTCTGCCCGAGCAGCGCCGAGCCGACCACGTGGCCGTCCCGCTGCACCAGGCTGCCGCCAGCCAGGCCGGGCGCCACGGCCTCGGCGATGCCGGTGAACGCGAACGGGAAGAACAGCCCGGTCAGGATGGTGAACAGCACCACGAGGACCAGCGCGGGACGAAGATGGGACATGATCAGGCCAACCCGGTTGCGACGAGGATGACGTCGATGAGCTTGATGCCGACGAACGGCGCCACCAGCCCGCCCAGCCCATAGACCAGCAAGTTGCGCCGCAGCAGCGCGCCCGCGCCCACGGCGCGGAACTTCACGCCGCGCAGGGCGAGCGGCACCAGGGTCACGATGATCAGCGCGTTGAAGATCACCGCCGAGAGGATGGCGCTCTGCGGCGTGTGCAGCCGCATGACGTTGAGCGCCGCCAGCCCGGGATAGGTCGCGACAAAGATCGCCGGCAGGATGGCGAAGTACTTGGACACGTCGTTGGCGATCGAGAAGGTGGTGAGCGAGCCGCGGGTGATCAGCAGCTGCTTGCCGATCTCCACCACCTCGATCAGCTTGGTGGGGTCGCTGTCCAGATCGACCATGTTGCCGGCCTCGCGGGCGGCCTGCGTGCCGGTCTGCATGGCGACGCCCACGTCCGCCTGCGCCAGGGCGGGCGCGTCGTTGGTGCCGTCGCCGCACATGGCCACCAGGCGCCCTTCCGCCTGCACCCGGCGGATGTAGTCGAGCTTGTCCTGCGGCGTCGCCTGGGCGAGGAAGTCGTCCACGCCCGCCTCCGTGGCGATGGCGGCGGCGGTCACCTTGTTGTCGCCGGTGATCATCACCGTCTTGATGCCCATGCGGCGCAGGGCTGCGAAGCGGTCGCGGATGCCGGGCTTGACGATGTCCTTCAGCTCGATCACGCCCATCAGCCGGTCGTCCGCCGTGACGGCCAGCGGGGTGCCGCCGGCGCGCGCCACCTTGTCCACCGCCGCGCTGAACGCCGCCGGGGCGCCGGACCGCACGACGCTTTCGACCGCGCCCTTGCGCCAGTGGTGCGCCCCTGCGTCCAGGCCCGAGACGCGGGTATTGGCGGTGAACGGCACGACCTCGGCGCCCGCCGGATGCTCCAGCGTGATGCCATGGCGGTCGCGCACGTAGCTCAGCACCGAGCGGCCTTCCGGCGTCTCGTCGCCGAGCGAGGCGTACGCGGCGGCTTCGGCCAGGGCGCGCTCGTCCACGCCCGCCACCGGGTACAGCCCGGCGGCCATGCGGTTGCCGAAGGTGATGGTGCCGGTCTTGTCCAGCAGCAGCGTGTCCACGTCGCCCGCCGCCTCCACCGCGCGGCCGGAGGTGGCGACCACGTTGAAGCGCACCAGCCGGTCCATGCCGGCGATGCCGATGGCCGACAGCAGCCCGCCGATGGTGGTGGGGATCAGCGTCACCAGCAGCGCGGCCAGCACGGGCACGCTGAGGTCGGTGCCGGAATAGTGCGCGAGGCCCACCAGCGTCACCACCGCGATCAGGAAGATGATGGTCAGGCCGGCGAGCAGGATGTCGAGCGCGATCTCGTTCGGCGTCTTGCGGCGCTCCGCCCCTTCCACCAACGCGATCATGCGGTCGATGAAGGTGTTGCCGGGATCGGCGGTGATGCGGACCACGATGCTGTCGGACACGACCATGGTGCCGCCGGTGACGGCGCTGCGGTCGCCGCCGGCCTCGCGGATCACCGGGGCGCTCTCGCCGGTGATGGCGCTCTCGTTGACGCTGGCGATGCCCTGGACGATCTCGCCGTCGCCGGGGATCAGGTCGTTGGTCTCGACCAGCACCAACATGCCGCTGCGCAGCGCCGAGGCGGGCGTGTCCTTCGGCGTGCGGTCGGTGAGGCTGCTGATCACCTTGGCCGTGGTGTCGCTGCGGGAGCGGCGCAGGCTCTCGGCGCGGGCGCGGCCACGGCCCTCCGCCACGGCTTCGGCGAAGGTTGCGAACAGCACGGTCAGCCACAGCCAGAATGCGATGGCGATGGCGAAGTGCCATGGCACACCCGTGAGCGCGTTGCGCACGCCGAGCACGGTGACCAGCGCAGCCACCACTTCGGTGACGAAGATCACCGGGTTCTTGATGAGGCCGGCGGGGTTGAGCTTCACCACCGCATCCCGCGCGGCGCGGGCAAGCAGGGAAGGCTCGAACAACGAGATCGATTCGGCGGTCTGCGCCATGGTCAGGATCGTCCTAAGGTCAGTATGTCGTGCCGGCGAGCATCGAGAAGTGCTCCGCCAACGGCCCGAGCGAGAG
Source organism: uncultured Acetobacteraceae bacterium (assembly GCA_964246185.1). Lineage (GTDB taxonomy): Bacteria > Pseudomonadota > Alphaproteobacteria > Acetobacterales > Acetobacteraceae > LMUY01. Next base: position 3,126 of record CAXTPP010000143.1, on the reverse strand, counting down.
GGCGGGCAGGAATTGCAGGCCGCCGAGGATCAGGATCACGCCGACCAGCAGGCCGATGAACAGCGGCCCGTCGGTCGGGAAGGTGCCCGCGCTGGCGGACAGCTTCGGCTTCGCCGCCAGCGACCCGGCGATCGCCAGCACCGGGATCAGGAACGCGAACCGGCCCAGCAGCATGGCCGCGCCCAGCCCGTAGTCCAGCAGCGGCGTGTCGGCGGTCAGGCCCGCGAAGGCGCTGCCGTTGTTGCCGGTGGCGCTGGTCCAGGCATACAGCATCTCGCTCAGCCCGTGCGGCCCGGCGTTCGCGAGCGAGCCCAGCCCGGACTCGGTGGTCAAGGCCAGCGCCGTGCCGCCGAGGATGCACAGCGGCAGGATCAGCACCGCCAGTAGCGCCAGCTTGACCTCGCGCGACTGCACCTTCTTGCCGAGGTACTCCGGCGTGCGCCCCACCATCAGCCCGGCCACGAACACGGCCAGCAGCGCAAACACGATGATGCCGTACAGCCCGGAGCCGACGCCGCCGGGCACGATCTCGCCCAGCTCGATGAGGAATATGGGCACCATGCCGCCGAGCGGGGTGAAGCTGTCGTGCATGGCGATGACGGCGCCGTCCGACGTGGCCGAGGTGGTGACGGCGAACAGCGAGGACGCCGCGGTCCCGAAGCGCACCTCCTTGCCTTCCATGTTGCCCATGGAGGGGTCGATGCCGAGCGCGGTGAGCAGCGGGTTGCCGGGCGCCTCGGCCGCGTAGCAGCACACCACGAAGGCGACCATCAGGATGGCCATGACCCAGAACAGCGCGAAGCCTTGCTTCCGGTCCTTGACGATCTCGCCGAACATCACGGCCAGCGAGAACGGGATGACGATCTCGGACCAGGTCTCGACGACGTTGGTCAGCGCGGTCGGGTTCTCGAACGGGTGGGCGGAGTTGGCGTTGAAGAAGCCGCCGCCGTTGGTGCCGATCAGCTTGACGGCTTCCTGGAACGCCACCGGGCCGAGCGCGATGGTCTGCTTGGCGCCTTCCAGCGTGGTCGCGTCCACGTAGGCGGCGAGCGTCTGCGGCACGCCGCTCAGGATGAGGAAGACGGTGTAGACGATCACCAGCGGCAGCAGCACGTAGAGCGTGATGCGGGTGAGGTCGGCCCAGAAGTTGCCGAGCAGCTTGACCTCGCCGGCCGCGAACGCGCGGGCCACCATCACGGCGGCCGAGATGCCGGTGGCGGCGGAGAGGAAGTTGTGGACCGTGAGGCCCCACATCTGGCTGCCGTAGGACAGGGCTGATTCGCCGCTGTACGCCTGCCAGTTGGTGTTGGTGACGAAGGAGATGGCCGTGTTGAAGGCGAGGCGCGGCGCCATGCCGTCGAAGTGCTGCGGGTTCAGCGGCAGCAGGTCCTGGAAGCGCAGCATGAGGTAGAGGATCAGGAAGTGCACCGCCTGCAGCACGATCAGCGCCGTGGCGTAGGTGCGCCAGCCCATGCCGCGTGCCGGGTCGACCCCGGCCAGCCCGTAGAAGCCGCGCTCCACCGGGCCGAGCACGGGGGAGAGGAAGGTGCGCCCGCCGCCCACGACGGCGGCGATGTACCGTCCCAGCGGCACGGCGCAGACGAACACGAGCGTCAGCACCAGCGAGATTTGCAGCCAGCCGATGAGCGTCACTTAAAAATCCTCCGGCCGGACCAGCGCCCAGACCAGGTAGACCAGCAATCCGGCCGCGACCGCGCCGCCCAGGTACAGGTCGAGCATGGCGCTAGATCCGCTCGCACAGTGCGGCGTAGGCGGCCATGAGGAGGATGCCCCCGGTGCCGAGGACGATGATGAGAATATCGGACATGGTTGACCTTGTGCGTTCGGGCGTTGCCCAGCGTCCCTCCATACCTTGACCGGGCATAAAGGCGTCATGGGTAATGGAGCGTTTAAGATACGTCATCGTAAGGATGGTGGCGCCCGAGCCATCTGTCCAGCACCCTGGTCACGATCCGGGCGAGCGGGCAGGGTTCAGTCCAGCGAGCCCGTTCCATCCGCAGGCCTGTGCACAGGCCTCACGGCGAAAGCAGGTCGAGCAGCAGGTCCACGGTCGCGCCGATGCTGCCCAGTCCCTTTGCCTCCCTGGCGCGGCCGCCGAGTTCCAGGTCGATCGCGCCGTGCAGCGTGGCGTGGATCAGCCCGGCCAGCCTCGCCGTCTCGATCGGCCGGAGGCTTCGCTCCGTCTGGCACCGCCGAACGATCGCCGCGAAGGCCTGAAACGAACCGAAGGCGGCGGTTTCCAAGGGCTCGTTGGACACCAAGCCAGGGTCGCTGAACAGCAGCCGGTAACGGGCCGGATGCTCCCGCGCATACGCGATCACCACCGCCAGCGCCGCCCCGAGCGACGAGCGGGCATCCGGCAGGTCATCGGCCTGCGCCTCGAACGCCTGCCTGAACCGGTCGAGGTCCCGCTCCGCGACCGCGGCCAGCAGGGCGCTGCGATCCCGGAAATGCCGGTATGGCGCGTTGTGCGACACGCCGACCATCTCGGCGACGGCCCGCAGCGTGACCGCGGCCTGCCCTCCGGCGTCCAGCAGGCCGGACGCCGCCATGACCAGGCGTTGCTTGGTGGTTTCGGCCATGGGGGATACCCTCGCCTCCTGGGTTGACAACGTCAACCACGACCTCCAGGTTGACGCTGTCAACAAGAGGGCGGCAGCATGAAGAACGTGGTTGTGACCGGCGTGTCGAGCGGCATCGGCAAAGGCATCGCGTCCGTGCTGATGAAGGATGGCTGGCGCGTGTTCGGCAGCGTGCGGAGGGACGGGGACGCGCAGGCGCTGCAGGCCGGGTTCGGCGAACGCTTCGTCCCGCTCGTCTTCGACGTCGAGGACGACGACGCCATCGTCGCGGCGTCCGCCGTGGTGCGGGCGCGCCTGGCCGGCCGCACCCTGGACGGGCTGGTGAACAACGCCGGCATGGCCTTGGCCGAGCCGCTGCTCATCCAGAGCGTCGCCGACTTCCGCAGGCAGGTCGGCGTCAACCTGGTGGGGATGTTCGCCGTCACCCGGGCGTTCGCGCCGCTGCTGGGCGCAGACCCGGCCCTTGCCGGACCGAAGGGGCGGATCGTCAACATAAGCTCGGTCGGCGGCAAGATCGGGCCGC
>CAXTPP010000142.1:0-8452 GCA_964246185.1 uncultured Acetobacteraceae bacterium | reverse complement strand
GCCAGAGGCTCTGCCTCTGGACTCCGCCAAAGGCGAGCCTTTGGAATCCTTTTGCTCAACAAAATGGTCGCCAAAGGCCCAAGGCCTTTGGCGGGTCTGGGCAGAGCCCAGCCTTGCTTTTGATGGGTCATTGGTCACGGTGCAGCCCCACGATGGTGCTGAGCGTAAGCGTGGATTGGACGCCGAACGCGACCGGCACGCTGCCTTGCAGCTGGTAGGGGTACTCCAGCACGAGAATGATCATCATGCACGGGCCTGCGCCAGTGGAGTTGCCGGTCTTGGCGTTGTTGCCGAAATCGTAGCAGGGCTGCGTGCTGCCGACGGTCCCGTTCGTCGTCCAGCACGCCGTGGCCAGCGCGTTCGTCACTGGGCATGCCACCCAGCTGAGCCGAGCCGCCAGCCTGCGCCCGCGGTCGAGCCAGACGAAATCCTGCTGCAGGCCATTGACGGTGACTTGCAGCACCCGCGTGTCGTCGCCGAGGAAGGCCCCGGCCGTCGTGGAGGGGCCGGCGACCATCGTGGTGAACGACATCCCGGAGGGCGGGTACAGATCCCGCACCGTCGAGCTGCGGATGTTGGCGAGCGCCGGATAGCCGTTGTTGCCCTGGCTGATCGCCCAGCCGAAGCCGGTCACGGTGGTGTAAAGCTCGGACAGCCGCTCCATCTCGCCGTTCAGCACGAACACAGCTTTCTGCCGCAGCAGCAGGTCAAACGACATCTTGTCCAGCGACGCCCAGGCCTGCACCATCCACAGGCACAGGGCCGAGAGGATCGCCCCCGCCACCGCGACCTCGACGATGGTGAATCCGGCGTCGTCCCGCTTCCCCGCACGATGCCTTCCAGCATGGGGCCTCAAGGGAATTGGGCATCCGAAATCGTCACGCCGTCATGCCATTGAAAGGTTACGGCATGGTATGCGCCGATGCCGCCCATACCGTTCGCCGGGGGTGGGTAGCGCAGCGCCACGGCCTCCCCCGCCGTGCCGGCCAGGCCCGAGCCGGCAGGGTGCGCCCAGCCGGTCGGGCTGGCCTTGCCGGTGGCCGTGCTGCACGCCGTGCCGGACGGGCCGGGGGCCGTGGTGGCGGAGGATTGCAGGATCGCCCACACCTCGAAATCCGGCGCGCTGCCCACTCCGGCCGACGTCGGCACGATGAAACCCGGCCCGGTCGCCTGCGGGCACAGCGTCGTGCTCTGGCAGACGAACACGAAGCAGAAATCGCCGTTGTCCGTTAGGGTCAGCCCGAGCCCGGCGCTCAGCGTGTTCTCGTCCAGCGCGTAGCCCGTGCAGCAATAGGTTCCGGTCTCGATCTTGTACATGCGCTGCTTGGCGGCGATCTGCGCGAGGTAGGGCTTGGCGGCCTCCAACTGGCCTTGCAGCAGAAAGCCCTGCATCCGCGGCAGCGCCGCGGCGGCGAGCACGAGCACGCAGGTCACGGTGACCATCAGCTCGATGAGGGTGAACCCGGCATCCGACGCTGGCCTTCTCACAACGGCGCTCCCGGCCAATCGGGGCGACGCTACAGGCCAAAGATTGAGGACGGTTGAACGGCGGCAGACGCGCTGCGATCCCGCCGGTCATCATCGCGGGGCATTCCTTGCTTCCGAATGGCCTATTGAAAGGCCTGCCATTCATAGTTCAGCAGCGCGTAGCTGCATTCGCTGGACCAAGCGCCCTTGAAGAAGATGTTCTCCCGGTAGCGGCCCTCCTGGCGGAATCCCTGTTTCTCGAGCAGCCGCTGCGCGCGAAGGTTGACCGTGTCCACGGTGGCGACAATGCGGTGCTTGCCCAAAACCGAGAACAGCAAGGCGACCACCCTGGACACGGCCTCCGCCGCATAGCCCTGGCGTTGGTGGGCGAGGTCGAATGTCACGCCTAATTCTACCTGCCGCCCGCCGTCGAAGAAACGCACGGCCACGTCGCCGACCAGAACGCCATCCCGCTTGCGCTCGGCGGCGACCTGGAACCACGTGCCGTTGGCATCAAAAGCGAGGCCGTCCTGCTGCGCGAAGAACGCTTCCGCATCATGCGCCGTGAAGCACGTCCAGCTTTGGTATCGGGCAATCTCGGGCTGGTTGCGGTAGGCGGTGAACGCAGCCAGGTCGCGCCGCGTGAAGGGCCTGAGCACGAGGCGTGCCGTGGACAACGGAAAGATATTCACCGCGCTGCGCTTTCAGGAACCGGGCAACCGTCCGAAGAACCCGGCGATCTCCGCCGCCGCGCGGTCCGGGTCCTCGCGGTGCGGGAAGTGCCCGACGCCCTCCAGCATCGCCAGGTCCAGCTCGGTGAACGTCTCCCCGAGCCGGTCGGTCCACGCCCAGGGGAAGATCGGGTCCCGTTCGGCCCAGCGCACGGCGGTGGGCAGCGTGATAGGCGGCAGGGATGGCGTTTCGCCCGTCATCATCCGCAGCCGGGCAGCGTGGGCGGCGCGGTAGTAGGCGAACCCGCCGGCCAGGTTGCCCGGAACCATGAAGTTGTCCACCCAGTCCTCCATCACCGGGTCCCACACCTCCTTGCGGTGGGACCAGTGGCGCAGGAAATGGCCGATGTAGGCGCGGCAGGAGTCGCGCGTGGCGCCCACCAGCGCCGGGGCGAACCCCATCTGATGGAAGGACTGGTACCAGATCTCGTTCAGCCGGTCCGGCGTGCCGCCGCGGACGCCGATCCCGGGATAGCTGAAACCGAAGAAGAACAGCCCGCTGAACCGCTCCGGCGCCATCCGGGCCAGCGGCTGCATGACGCCGCCGCCGACGTCATGGCCCACCACTCCCACGCGGCCCAGCCCCAAGGCGTCCAGCACCGCCAGCAGGTCGGCGGCGTGGGCCTCGGCGCCCCACTGCTCGGCAGCTGGCTTATCGCTCTGGCCGAAGCCGCGCAAATCCGGCGCGATCAGGGTGAACCGGTCTGCCAGGCGCTGCATCACCGGCTCCCAGGTCTGCCAGAACTCCGGCCAGCCGTGCAGCAGCAGCAAGGGCGGGCCTGACCCGGCGCTCGCCACGTGGAAGGACGCACCCGCCGCCTGAACCCGCTCGTGCCGCATCGCAATCCCCTGATCCGCCCTATTTAGAAACCTGCCCAGGAACCCGCCAGCCCTGCGGCGTTGCACCATCGGCCATAACCAGGGCCAACGTCCATGCCGCCATCCTGAGCGGGAAGGCTGACATGGCGGGAACCCGGGAGTATCCCTGACCCATGCCGCCATCCCAGACTGCCGCCTTCGAGGCCGCTCCGGCCTACTCCCACCAGCAAATCCTGCGCGTCGTCACCGGGATCATGCTGTGCATCCTGCTGGCCGCCCTGGACCAGACGGTGGTGATCCCGGCGGTGCCGGCCATCGCGGCGCAGCTCAACGCCTTCGGCCACCTGTCCTGGATCGTGTCGGCCTACCTGGTGACCTCGACCGCGGCGACCCCGCTCTATGGCAAGCTATCCGACATCTACGGCCGCCGGGCGCTGCTGCTGCCGGCGCTGGCGCTGTTCATCGCCGCCTCCGTGCTGTGCGCGCTGTCCCGCACGCTGCCCCAGCTGATCGCGTTCCGCGCCGTCCAGGGCCTGGGCGGCGCGGGGCTGATGTCCATGGCGCAGGCGGCCATCGCGGACGTGGTCTCGCCGCGGGAGCGGGGGCGATACCAGGGCTACATGGCCGGCATGTGGGGTGTTGCCTCCGTGGCCGGGCCGGTGGTGGGCGGCTGGTTCACCGATCACCTGTCCTGGACCTTCGTGTTCTGGATCAACGTGCCGCTGGGCCTCGCCGCCATGGCGCTGTGCAACCGGGCCTTGAAGCTGCTGCCGACGCCGCGCCGGGGCCAGGCGCGGATCGACTACGCCGGGGCGGGGCTGCTGACTGTGGGAGCCGTCGCCTTCCTGCTGCTGCTGAGCTGGGGCGGCAGTCAATACATGTGGCTGTCCCCGGCCATCCTCGGCCTGCTGGCGCTGTCGGCCGCGTGCATCGGCGTGCTGGTGTGGCATGAGCGCCGGGCGCCGGACCCTATTCTGCCGCCACGCCTGTTCGGCGAGCCGGTGTTCGCCCGCGGCGTGGCGCTGGCCTTCCTCAGCTCGGTCGGCCTGCTTGGCACCACCTTCCTGATGCCGCTGTTCTTCCAGCTGATCCGCGGGGCGGACGCATCCACCTCAGGCCTGCTGGTCATGCCGTTCCTGGTGTTCAGCGTGGTGGGTGCGTTCAGCGGCGGGCAGCTGGCGCGGCGGCTCGGCCGCACCAAGGCGATCATCGTGACCGGGTTCACCGCCGCCGCCGCCGGGTTCATGGCCCTCATGGCCATCGGGCCGAACACGCCGCAGGCCGCCGTGCTGGCCGCGCTGGCCGTCGTGGGGATGGGGATCGGCGTGTGCCTGCCCAACGTGCTGGTGATGGTGCAGAACGCGGCCGAACGCCGGGACGTTGGCGCCGCGACCGGCGCGCTGCTGTTCCTGCGCTCAATGGGCGGAGCGTTCGGCACCACGGTGGTGGGGGCGCTGCTGACCGGCACGTTCGCCGTCCGCCTGGCGCATGCAGGCTATCCGGGGCTCGCCGACCTGGGCGCGATGCAGCCCGGCGGCGCGCTAGCGAGCCTCGGGCCGGCTGTCATGGACACCGCCCGGACCGCGCTGGCCGGCGGCTTCCGCATGGCGTTCGGGGCCTGTCTTGCCGCGTCCCTCGTGGCGGTCGGGCTGGCGCTCGGGCTGCGCGACATGCCGCTGCGGTCTGCGGGGCACTAGCGCCATGGAACAGGCACGGGAAGCATCAGGTCAGCCCGGCTGGGTGTTCGCCATGCAGGGGTTCTGCGCCATCGCCTCGTACCAGGCTGCCAGCTTGGGATGGCTTTCGCGCCAGGATTCGCTGCCGAACCGCAGGTCCAAATAACCCAGGGCGCACGCGACCGCGATGGTGCCGATGTCCACGTGCGCCGCCGGAACATCCGCCTCCAGCGCATCCAGTGCCCGGGCGATCTTGGCCCGCTGCACCGCGATCACCCTGTCCCGCGCGGCCTCGGCTGGGCGGGACTGCTCGCCGCGGCGCAGCACCGCCGCATCCGCGATGCCGTCCGCCAGGGCCTGGAACCGCAAGGCGCGGAAGCGGGCGCCGTGGGCAGGGAACATCGGGAACACGTCGCCCACGCTGTCCAGGAACTCGCAGATGACCCGGCTGTCGTACAACGCCGTGCCATCATCCGTGATGAGGCACGGCAGCTTGCCGAGCGGGTTGGCGGCTGCCAGGTCCGCCTGCTCGCCAGCGGACGGCACCAGGGTGATCTGGCTGTCGATCCCGCGGGCCACCGCGCAGGCCATCGCCTTGCGGGCGAACGGGCTGAACGGTGAGTGGAACAGCTTCACCGGAAACGGTCCTTGCGCGCCCGCATCGCGCCCAGCGCGGCTGCGTCCGTGGCATGCAGGAACGGATTTTCCGCCAGCTCGGCCGCGAGCCGGGACGGCACGGTGGCCTGGCCGGCCTTGCGCGCCTGGTCCACCTCCGCGGCGCGGCGGCGCAGGGCAGCGTTGTCCGGCTCCTCCATCAAGGCGAAGCGGGCGTTGCTCTGAGTATACTCGTGTCCGCAGCAAACCAGGGTTTCCACCGGCAATACGGCCAGCTTGCGCAGGCTGGCGAACATCTGGGCTGCCGTGCCTTCCAGCAACCGGCCGCAGCCGAGGCTGAACAACGTGTCGCCGCACAGCAGGATGGCACTGGGTTCGATGAAGTAGGAGATGTGCCCGACCGTGTGGCCGGGCGTGTCGATGACCCGGGCGGCAGCGTTGCCGAGCGGCACCGAGTCGCCTTCCTGGACGCTGGCGTCCAGCCGGGGCAGGCGGCGCGCATCAGAGGCGGCCCCGACGACCTTGGCGCCGTAACGGTCCCTGATGGGCTCGACGGCGGCGATGTGGTCGTCATGGTGGTGGGTCAGCAAAATAAGGTCCAGCTTGCCGCCTGCCGCCTCGACCGCGTCCACGACCGGGGCTTCCTCGGCTGGATCGACGATCGCACTGAACCCAGCGCTGGCATCGTGGAGCAGCCAGCAATAGTTGTCCGACAGGATCGGGATAGCATGCGCCGTCATCGTCATGAGCAGATCCTGCAGCCGCCCGGACACGCGCGTCCGGGCGGCTTGGGTTTCAGATGCCGGTGCGGCTGCCGACGCGCATCCGTTCGGCCTGCAGTTCCTCGGCCGTCATCGAGCCGCCCTTCTCGTCAAAGCGCGACCAATCGCCCGTGGAACGGTAGTCTGCGCCCCGTTGCGCGATATCAACCGGATGGTAGCGCTGCATGATTGTCTCCGCCTGCGCCGCCTGGGTGTCTTCGGCCCGCACGGTGACGAGCGTGCTGCCACGGCGGACGCCCTCGGTGTAGACATGGGCGTTGTCCTCCGACACGCCGGCACCCGTCAGGGAACCGAGCAGGCCGCCGGCCGCGGCGCCTGCGCCCGCGCCGGTGAGGGTGGCGATAAGCCAGCCGGCTGCGACTACGGGGCCGACGCCGGGTATCGCCAGCGCGCCGATGCCTGCCAGCAGGCCCGCGCCGCCGCCGAGCAGGGTGCCGACGGACGCGCCGGTGCCTGCGCCCGTCGCCGTCGCCGGGTCAGTGACCCCGGTAGAGCCGGCCGTCGTTCCGGTCGTCATGCCAGAAGCCGTGCCGGAAGCCATGCCAGGGGTCGTGCCGCTAGACGAGGAGCCTTGGTTGGCCACGATGCTGACCTGGTCGTGCGAGAAGCCGGCGCTCTCCAGTTCCGTAACGACGGTCTGTGCCGACTCGTAGCTGTCATAGAGGTGGGCGATGGTGCGCATGGCGCTGTCCTTCTGGTTGTTGCCGCCTATTGGCCGGTGACGTTGCCCTGGTAGTCCAGCGAGACGGCGACCGGGCTGCCGTCCTTGGTGGCCTGGCCGCGCCAGATACCCTGGCGATCCTTCTTCAGCCCAGTTACCGCCGTATAGCCCTCTCGCGTGATGCGCGCCGCTGCCTCGTTCATCGTGAAGCTGTTGCGGCCCGGGACGGGAGCTGCGCCGGTACGGTGCGCCGTATTCCTGGTCTGCACCGCGCTCGGCTTCGTCGTGGTCGCATCCGGCGTCGTGTTCACCGGCGAGTTGGGCGACTGCAACCCGGTGGAGTCGTTCGTCGTCGGCGCCGTGCCCTGGGCGAAGGTGGAAGCCATGGGGGCGAAGGCGGAAGCCGTGGTGGCCGCGGCGAACAGGGCCGCAGCAAGGGTCAATCGCATAACCATTCCTCTCGTGCATCGTCAGTCGTCGCCGCATAACGGGCCGCAAGCCATCGCGTTCCCTCGCCCGCCTGATCTGCTACGTCTTCGACGCCACAACCGGGATGCCAGCCATGCCTCGACCACCCATGCTTCGGCAACTCAGGGTCGCCGTCCAGATGGACCCGATCGAGACCGTGAACATCCAGGCGGACTCGACCTTCGCGCTCATGCTGGAGGCGCAGCGGCGCGGCCATGCGCTATGGCACTACGACGTGCGCGGCATGAGCCTCACGGAAGGCAAGGCGTCGCTGGAAGCGGGACCGAACGGCCCCCCCACGGAACGGCTGGCCGCGGTGGCTCGCCCGGTGACGGTGCAGCGCGTGCAAGGGGCGCACTTCACGTTCGGCGCCGCCTCCCGGCTCGACCTCGGCAGCATGGACGTGGTGCTGATGCGGCAGGACCCGCCGTTCGACATGGCCTACATCACCGCCACCCACATGCTGGAGCACATCCACCCGCGCACCCTGGTGGTCAACGACCCGGCGAGCGTGCGGGACGCGCCGGAGAAGCTGCTGGTGACGCACTTTCCCGAGCTGATGCCGCCCACGCTCATCACCTGGGACGCCGAGGCGATCCGCAGCTTCCGGGCGCAGCACCACGACATCATCGTCAAGCCGCTGTTCGGCAACGGCGGCGCCGGGGTGTTCCGCATCCGCGAGGGCGACGAGAACCTGGCCTCCCTGCTGGAGATGCACTGGGCGCGCTCCCGCGAGCCGCTGATGGTGCAGCGCTACGAGCCGGCGGTGCGCCGCGGCGACAAGCGGGTGATCCTGATCGACGGCGAGCCGATGGGGGCGATCAACCGCGTCCCGGCAGAGGGCGAGGCGCGCTCCAACATGCACGTGGGCGGCCGGGCCGAGGCGGTCGGGCTGACGGCGCGGGACCGCGAGATCTGCGCCCGCATCGGCCCGACCCTGCGCGAGAAGGGCCTGCTGTTCGCCGGCATCGACGTGATCGGCGATTGGCTGACCGAGATCAACGTCACCTCTCCCACAGGTTTGCAGGAGGTGGCGCGCTTCGGCGGGCCGGATTTGAGTGTGGCGATCTGGGAGCGGATCGAGGCCAAGCGCGCTTCGACGGACAGATGAGCCCACCTGATCCGGTTGGCGAGCAAGGCTGGGCTCCCCCTGCGTGGCCCTTCCAATTGCCTGAAGGAGGCAACCGGAACCTTGGGCCACTCCGCCCAGACCCGCCAAAGGCCGAAGGCCTC
>CAXTPP010000141.1:0-8567 GCA_964246185.1 uncultured Acetobacteraceae bacterium | reverse complement strand
GACATCGACGCCGACGAATTCCTCAACGCGGCCGCGAGCCTGTGCATGTCGACCCATAACGGCCGTCCGGACCATGCGCGGCGAATGGTCGCATTGCTCGTGGACGGCTTGCGTCATCAGGCGGCCTGAACGTCCGCTGCCAATCCTTACTGTCTGACGTGGTGGACGGCTTGGCCGCGGAACGAGCGGCGTTGGGGACGCGAGCGTCCGGGGGCTGTTGAAGGACGCCTATGCGGCAGGGGCGGACAGCGTGCGGTAGAGGGTGGCGTGATGACGCTTGAGCAGCTTGGCCGCTTCCCGAACGGACGTGCCCTCGCCAACTAGTGTGGTGGTTCTGAAGTTCGCCCGAGTATGCCGCCGCCTCCGAAGGCGAACTTCAGAACCATAAGCCACACTCGAAACAAAGGCTTGCTAGTGTCCTAACGCATTGTGAGGGTTCAGCATGTGTCAGGGCACTAGCTTGGTTTGGTGGGCCGATTCAGCCAACGCGCTGAAGTGCGCGTTGGCATCGGACCAATAGGTCGCGGGCAGGGTGGCCGCCGACGCCTATCCAAACTACCACGGCACTGCACCCATCGTGGCGTGCGTGAACCTACCGGTTGGCCCATCGGAACCCATCAACGCGACGCGCACGGCCTCGGCGGCGCCCTCCTCCAAGGTGTCCGTGCCAGCGAAACCGTTGATCTTCGTCTTGGTGTAGCCGGGAGACACCGCATTGACCTTGATGCCATCGGCTTCCAGCTCGATCGCCATCGCGAGCGTCAGAGCGTTGAGCGCCGTCTTTGAGGCCGCATAGGTGGCGTCGAAGCCTGGACGCAGCGGAGAGTTCGGATCAGCGTTCAGCGTCAACGACCCGGCGCCGCTGGAGACGTTGACGATGCGGGAGTGCGGCGTGTCACGCAGGATCGGCAGCATCGCCTGATAGACGGAGAGCACGCCGAACACGTTCGTGTCCCAGACGGCGCGCATCTCACCGAGGGAGACGATGCTTGGGCGGTTCGCCTTCATATGCTCTTCGGGAGTTTGCACATGGTCGCTGCTTGTCGAGATGGCCGCATTCTGGATCAGCACGTCGAGGCGACCAAACTCCTTGCGGATCCGTTCCGCGGCCGCCGTGACCGATGCCTGATCCGTCACGTCGAGTTGGAGTGCCGCCGCGTTCGGTCCCACCTGCTTGGCGGCAGCTTCGCCGCGCTCGATGTTGCGCGAGCCTACAAGGACGGTGAAGCCCTTGGCGGTCAGATCCTTCACGATCTGAAGGCCGATTCCTTGATTGGCGCCTGTGACCAGCGCGACGGGCTTGTCCTGCATGGTGATCTCCTGATTGAACGTTGTCGGCGCCACGGCATCTTGTTACGCGAGCAGAAGCGGAGCGTCGCTCCGATCACATGCGGAGCGTTGCTCCTTCTTGCAAGAGGGTCACGTGCCAAGCTCCCTATCAAACGACCAGCGGGCCGATGCGTCGCCGGAAGCGGGTGGCGAACGGCGCCTGCGCGCCGACGCTCAGCGAAGCACCGACGCCCTGGTTGCGGCGGCGCGGGAACTGTTCGCCACGACGGGGGTGGATGCCACGACCCGGGAGATTGCCGAGCGGGCAGGCGTCGGCATGGGCACGCTTTTCCGTCGGTTCCCCCAGCGGGCCGACCTGATCGCCGCTGTCTTTCGTGGTGAGATGGACGCCTGCGCGCAAGCCGCGGCAACCCTTGCGGCGACATGTCAGCCGTTCGAAGCGCTGGCCAAATGGATGCAGGCCTATGCCGAGTTCGTCGGCACGAAGCGAGGTCTGGCCAAGGCGCTTAGTACGGGCGATCCGGTGTTCGTCGGCGTGTTCGCTCGCTTCGATCAGCGCCTCCGTCCCGCCGCTCGGAAGCTCTTTGCGGACGCGGCGACAGCCGGAGAGGTGCGGCCCGATTTGGACGCTGACGAGATACTGTGTGCGGTTTCGACCTTGTGCATGTCGACCTACCCCGGAAAGCCAGATCACGCAGGTAAAATGGTGGCTCTCCTTGTGGAGGGACTTCGAGTGCCACGCTGACGAAGCCGCTTGGTTATAATGAGTCGCTGAAAAGCCGGAAGAACGGCGCAGGCATCGTTGCGAAGACCTGGTGCATCAGACAGCCTTTCGGACGGGTGAAGCCGTGACGGCTGGCGCCGTGATGCGGGCGGAAGGTCCGATCTGCGTCAGCGCCACGCCGGCCATGCACGCCGAGGCGTCGCCGACGAGCGGCACTGTCGCTTGCTCGCCAAGAAAGACAAAGCTTGCCGCGATGGCGACCACGGTCTGGAGCAGTGCAAAGGGTGCGACGCGGGCAAGCGAGCAGCGGGCGACCAGCCAGAACCAGAGCCCGAAGACGGCCATGGCGCCGAACAGGGTCGCATAACCCAACGACAGCCAGGCCAGGGCGGGCGCGTGGCGGAGCGCCCCGACCTGATCGTGCTCGAACAACACCGACGCCAGGGCGAGCTGCGGCGCTGCGAACAGCGACAGCCAGGCAAGCAGCCGCACGGGTTTGAGCGGCCCCAGCCGCTTGATCAGCACGGTCCCCAAAGCCTGCGCCGCAGCACCGCCAGCGATCAGCAGGGCTGCCGTGGCGGACACCCCTTGGCCGGGATTTGCAAGGGCCAGGGCGACGCCACCGAAGGCCACCGTGATCCCGATGAGGACGCGGGCGGAAGGCCGCTCGCCGGCCAGCAGCCAGGCGAGGAGCACGGTGAACGGCGTCATGAGTTGAGCCACGACCGCCGACAGGCTGACGGAGCCGAGATGCAGTCCAGCGAAGTGCAGGCCAAAGCCCAGACCACCGAAGAACACGGAGATGATGGCCGCCGCCACGATCTCCCTACGCGCCGGCTTTCCCGCGAGCGGCAGCAGCAGGACAGCCACGGCCGCAAAGCGCAGCGCGCCGAACAGGAGCGGCGGGATGGCCGCCACGCCAACCTTGGTCGTGACGAACTGCACGCCCCAGAACAAGGGGACGAGAAGCGCTGCAATGACCTCGACGGGCGACATCTGCCTATGCCACGACCAGCCCGATCCCGCCGGGCATCGGCGCAGCCGGCTCTGACCGGGCATCGCCGTCGGCGGATCGTTCCAGTATGTCCGCGGTCTGTTGCGGCATGTCGATCATGACGTCGTGCCCGCAATCGAACTCGTATGTGCGCCAGCCTCCATCAGCGCGGACCCTGTCGTAGGTCGGCCTGAAGGGGCCGTTCCAGCCGGTCGCTAGGACATACGAGCGGTTCGTGATGAGCTTATGGCGCCCTGTCAGCGACAGGCGCTCGGACCAGGTCGCAAGGGATCCGGGGGTGCAGCGCTGGTCGACCCACGCCTGGTCGGCCTTGTTGACGCCGAACACCGTTGACGGGAGCGGCGGCACGGTACCCCCGCCATTGGATTGCGCCATGTCGATATAGGCGGCCGTGGCCGAGGGAGCGTCCATGTCGAAGATGGATTTCCCGTCCTCGCCAACGAAGGCATCGAGATAGACCAGCGACCTGATCTTGTCGGGAACGGCATCGGCCACGGCGGTGATGACCTGGCCGCCATAGGAATGGCCCACGAGCACGATGTCATCGAGGCCTTCGAAGGCGATGACGTTGAGCACGTCCCGGACATGCGTCGAGGCATTGATCGCGGGCGTTGCGAGATGGGAGCGCTCGCCCAGGCCCGTCAGCGTCGGGGTGAAGACGTCATAACCCTTGCTTCTCAACAGCCGGGCGACCCTGGAATAGCACCAGCCGCCGTGCCACGCGCCGTGCAGCAGGAGGAACGTGGGGCGCGGATCATCGGATGCCCCCGGCGACCGATACCTTCGCTTGCGCTTGTTCGGCGTGACGCGGCGGCGGCGCGAACTGGTCGGGCGAGCGCGTGGAATAGGCAGCTGGACGCATGGCAGCTTCTCCTGGTCGCTACTTAGCGGTCACCACAAGGTGGTCTTTAGGTTTCCGCCCTGCAGCCTGCCCGCCATGTCCAGACGGGCTGGCCGGCAGCGATTGACCCCGCGCTGCCGCAGCCTCGATGAACGGCAGGATGGCCTGGACGACCTCGGAGGCGGCGTGCTCCGGAACCAGGTGACCGCAGGACACCCTGACGCCCGACACGTCGGCGGCCCATCGGCGCCACACATCGACCGCGGTGACCGCGCCACCTCCGGCCCCTTCGGCGACAAGGCGTTCCGCCGGCCAGAGTACCAGGACGGGACATGAGAGCGTCCGCCCGGCCGCCCGGTCGGCCGCATCATGGGCCGCGTCTGGCCCGTCCGCCGCCTGGTAGTCCTTGATGATCGCAGCCCGGACGGACGGGCGGCGGAACGCCGCGCGATAGTCCGCCAGTGCCGCCGGATGCAGCTTGTCCAGCGTACCGGCCATGTGGGTCAGGGCGGCATCCAGGAAGGCGTCGGGACCGGCGGCCAGAAGCGTCTCCACGAGAGCGCTGGGTTGCAGGAAGAAGAACCAGTGGAACGCCGATTTGGCGAACTCACGATCGACCGCCGGCCAGACGTCCAGGATCGGCGCCACAGCCATCGAGCAGAACGAGTCGACGCGGGAGGCATGGTCGAGGGCCAGCCTGTATCCTACCCGAGCGCCGCGATCGTGCCCGGCCACGTGGAAACGCTCGTGGCCCAGCTCGCGCATCATCGCGACGAGTTCGGCAGCGACCTCCCGCTTGTCCCATGTCCCGGGCTCGGTCAGCAGGCTCCTGCCATAGCCCGGCAGGTCCGGCGCCACGACCGTGTGACGCTCGGCAAGGGCCGGAGCCACTTCGTGCCAAGCCGCGTGCGTTTCCGGGTAGCCATGGAGCAGCAGGACGGGCGGTCCCTTCCCGCCTGTCACCCCGGCGAACCGCACCCGCTGCGTTGCGACGTCCAGGGCGGCGAACCCGTCGAACAGGCCGGGGATCGGGAGTTGACCCATGCCGCGGGCATCCTTGCCAGGACTGTTCGTCATCGCTGCCTCGCTCCCGTCAGGAACCGGATGAGCGCGTCCGCCGTCTCCGCCGGGCGCTCTTCGGGCAGCCAGCGCGCGCAGCCCGCGATGCCGCCGCCGGAGACGTCGGATGCGAACTCCTCCGGCATGGCAACCCTCCTTGAGCCGTAATCGTGCTCGCCGCCCAAGGCCAGGACGGGGATCGCCAGCCTCTCCTGCTTCCACGTGAGAGCATTCCGGCGATCGACCGGAAAGGCGCGACACCACCGAGGCCGCCTCGCGTGTTGCCGGGTTGAGCCAGTGAACTGGCGAACACCTGCATGTCCTCGATCGTGTGAGCACCATGGTCGAAGGCGCGACCCCCGAAAGGTCAACCGCATCGACGGCGCGCTCGCGGCGGCCGAAACGCTTGTCGTGGCAGGCGACTTCGATCCCAGCATGGTGGATGTGGACCTGGCCGCCATCGACCATCACGCTGAACTTGGCGCCGATCAGCTTCCACGGCACGCCGTGATGGTTGGCGTCGACGTCCACGCAGGCGTCGTTCTCGGGTCGGTACATAGGGCGGGCACGGATATACGCTCACGGATCGCCGGCCCGTCACGCCGATCGCGGTTGTCCCGATCGGGATCGGGTTTCGGGAAAGCCGCAGCCTTCCCGAAACCCATGTCGAGAGAGAACTATGCCGAGACGGCGAGCTGCTGGTGCAGCGTCTCGTGATCCTCAACGTGCCAGTTCTCGGCAATCAACCCATCAGCGACCCGCATGATATCCGTCGCAAGATAATCGATCGCCTGCCCAGCGCCGTCCACGCCTTTCCGGCTCCCGGTGAAAGTACCCGTGATGCGAAGATGGCTGACGACACGATCTCTCACGAGCACTTGCTGAAGGACCTTCACGCGGCCATTCGGGAAAGCCGCAAAGAAAGTCGTCCCGGCATCGGCCAAACCTGACGGACCCTGCTGCCGACCGGTGGGCAAGGTGCGGTCCGTATAGTCGGTCGAAACTGTCGCCTCGAAAAGCGCGGGGCTACCGTTGTTCCAGAAGCCGTAATAGGTGGCAGCGAGGTCCGCGAGACGGGAGGCGGCATCGTCGGCACTGACCAGCACGTCGGGACGCGCAAAGGCCACCGCCGCAGCATCGTCCAGCCGCGATTGATCGGTAGGTGATGAAGCGCTCACTTCACGCAACCTCCCGCCGATCGAGCCACGTCAGCACATCGGTCACCTCGATGCCTTGCGTGGCGTTGAACGTACGATCCTTGTTCCAGGCCACGCCGGTATCGCGTGCGAAGGCGAGGCGGTACTTCCGCATCCCGTCATCTCGATGCGCCGCGACTTCGGACCGCAGCCGATCCACGTCCCACAACACCCGCTCCACATCGCGGCCAAGATGACGCTCCACCATGTCGGCAAGCTGGGTGTAGGAGAACGTGTCCCCCGCGACATATGCCACCTCGTTCCGGACGCGCGGCTCGTGCGCGAGGATGGCGGCGGTGAGCCGTCCGATATCGTTGGAAGTGGTGACGGTCAGGCGGTTTTCCCAACTGCCGAGCGCGTGGACCTTGGCGTGTTCGAGATCGACCACGCCGAAAGCCGGCTCGAACAGGAAGCTGGTGAACATGCCCGTCGAGACGATGACCCATTGCGTGGCGGATTGCCCGCGGAGCATGTCGCGCACGTCGGACTGCTCATCGAACGCTTCTTGGCCGCTGCCCCGGCCGACCACATCGTAATCGACGCCGAACTGCCACGGCACATAGCGTTCAACGCCACCTTGCAGGACGGCAGTGGTGACCTTGCGTTGCGTGCCGGGACCACCGACGAACCCGGTGCAGCAGACAACCGTGTCGAACCCGGCGAAAATAGCCGCAAGGTCATCCACCGTTCCTGTCGCCAGGTCGGCGTGAATGACGTTGAGGCCCTTTTCCCGCAACTGCCGGTCGGTCTGCTCTCCGGCTTCATCGGCGGGTGGCCGAAGAAGGACGCTGATCGATTGAGCGCGTTCCGGATTCTGCTCCCACAGGCCGCTGATGACGGCCAACCCCAGTTCTCCCGCGCCGATGACAAGGATAGTGGCGGCAGGGGTTCTCGCTTTCGGCATCAGGTGCTCCTTATGATCCTGATGACGAAATGAGACGCACGGTCGGGATGCTGAAGAAGGCACACGAGTGATACCGCTTGATGAGTTGGGCTTCGACGCGGTGATCGCCTGCTCGCAAGCAGCGTGCGACGCGTTAAGCGACGATGATGGCGGCTTGAAACGAGAAGTGCTGGCCCATGCCGGCAACAGATGGTCCCTCGGCATCGTCCATGCCTTGGGCGTGGCCGGCACGATGCGCCATGCCGAGCTGGCGCGACGGCTCGAAGGGGTCACGCAGCGCATGTTGACCCGATCCCTGCGCCAGTTGGAACGCGACGGTCTCATCGCTCGCCGAGACCACGGTGAGGTTCCGCCACGGGTCGATTACACGCTCACCCCTTTGGGACGGGGATTGCTCGCAGGAATGATGCCGCTTTGGACATGGATCATCGACAATGCCTCGGCGTTCAGGGCGGCACGCGCCCGGTTCGACCGCGGCGCATCCGACCGTCGGTACCCAGGCGAGCCTGTAACCTATTCATCAAACGCTCCTGAAGGCGCTGCCCGTCGTCCTGGGTGATGACGACGGCCGTGCAGCGGCTGGCTTCGATGTCGGCCGAACCTGCCCCGGCCGATTGCCGGACTGCACCCTCCTCCGCATGGGTTTCGTCGATGAGACGCATGACGGCCTGTTGCAGGAATTCCGCCGGGTTGGCGGCGCGGCCCTGGGCCACCTGCCGCTCGATCACTTGCTGAAGCTCGTCGGGCGGCTGGACCACTCCCATGCGGACCTCCGGCCATTGTTGCAGCGCCCAGCCGCCAGAACGTCTCGCTTCCACCACCCACCGACGTCCAAGCCGGCTTCACCGGCCAACCACCGGCAGCCCCGCCACGTACGCCCCCACGAAGCTCTGCGGCTCGGACGGCGACGCGTCCAGCTGCGCCTCGAGCCGCGCCACGCACCGCCCCGTTTCGGCGATCACCTGCGGCCAGGTCCCCAGCCCGGCATGGAGCGTGCCGAGCAGGCATTGGTCGTAGAAGGTCAGCTCGCGGCCGGCGTCGCAGCCGAAGGAGGGATGGTCGGCGCGGGCCGCCGTGAGCAGGATGCGGTTCGGCCGGGCCATCGGCGCACGGGCGAAGCCGCCGCTGTAGCAGGCGGACACGATCGCCACGGTCGGCGCGGCGCCGCAGCCGGCGCGCAGGGCCGCGTCCAGGTCCCGCGGGGTCAGGAACTCCTCGCGCGGGGCGAGGTAGGCGCCCCCGCCATGCGCCCCGTGCGAGGTCACGAACACCAGGCACGCGGCGCCCGGCGTCGGGCGCAGCGCGGCGATGGCGTCCAGCACCTGCCGCCGGGTCGCCAGCTGCGCGTGCTGGCGGACCACCGTCGCCGGGTCGGCGCTGAGCCGGCGGATGCCGGGGGGCGCCGCGCCGGCTTGCAGCAGGGCCGCCATCTGGGCCGTCGCGTTGTCGAACACCCTCAGGGAGTCGTCGCCGGCCACCAGCACCGCGGCCCAGGCTTGGCCCAAGCCAAGAGGGGGGCCAAGAGGGGGGCCAAGAGG
>CAXTPP010000140.1:0-8803 GCA_964246185.1 uncultured Acetobacteraceae bacterium | reverse complement strand
AAGCCCACCCTGCGCATAAAGGGCCGTTCCTTCGTCGCCCTGGTGTTGATGCCGGAGGTGCCGGTGGAGGAGTGGCTGGACTCGCTGGGACGGCAGGTGGCCCGCTCCCCGGCCTTCTTCGAGGGGCGGCCGGTGATCGTGGACTTCTCCAGGCTGGCCGGGCACGAGGCCGCGTTCCTCGCCTTGATACAGATGTTGGAGAAGCGGGACATGCGCATCATCGGCGTCGAGGGCGCCGCCCCCGGCTGGACCGACAGCGAAACCTGGGGCCGCCCGCCGATCGCCACCAACGGGCGGGCCGACCGGTTCGTGGACATCGTGGACGAGGTGGCCAAGCCCAGCGCTCCCGAGCCGTATTCGCTGGTGCTGCAAGGGCCGGTGCGCTCGGGCCAGACGGTGTTCTTCGAGCGCGGCGACGTGACGGTGGTGGGGTCTGTCGCGTCCGGCGCGGAGGTGATCGCGGGCGGCAGCATACACGTCTACGGGACGCTGCGGGGCCGGGTGATCGCCGGGTTCGCCGGGGCACCGGACGCGGGGGTGTTCTGCCGCCGGATGGAAGCGGAGCTAATCGCCATCAACGGGATCTACAAGCTGGCAGACGACATGCCGCCGGCGTTGCGGGGCCAGCCCGTCCACGCCACCCTGCAGGACGACGCCGTGGTAATGGTATCCATAGCCTGAAACTGGGTAGGAGTTCGAAAGTATGGCGGAGGTGCTGGTCGTTACATCCGGGAAGGGCGGGGTGGGCAAGACGACGTCTACCGCCTCGCTCGGGGTTGCCTTAGCACAGTCCGGCCAGAAGGTGGTGATCGTCGATTTCGACGTGGGCCTGCGCAACCTCGACCTCATCATGGGGGCAGAACGCCGGGTGGTGTTCGACCTGATCAACGTGGTGCAAGGTGACGCCAAGCTGTCCCAGGCCCTCATCCGGGACAAGCGGGTGGACACGCTTTCCCTGCTTGCCGCCTCCCAGACGCGGGACAAGGATGCGCTGAACGAGGAAGGGGTCGGACGCGTCGTGAGCGAATTGCGCGAACGGTTCGACTGGGTGATTTGCGACAGCCCGGCGGGCATCGAGAAAGGTGCCGCGCTGGCGATGCGTTTCGCCGACCGCGCCGTGGTGGTGACCAATCCCGAAGTCTCCTCCGTGCGCGACTCCGACCGCATCATCGGCTTGCTGGATAGCAAGACGCTTCGAGCCGAGCGGGGCGAACGGATGGAGAAGCATTTGCTGCTGACGCGGTTCGATCCGATACGGGCCGAACGCGGCGACATGCTGAAGACGGACGACGTGTTGGAGATACTGTCCATTCCATTGCTGGGCATCATCCCGGACAGCGACGAGGTGTTGAAGGCCAGCAACCTTGGGTCCCCGGTCACGCTCGGCAATCCCGCGTGTGCGCCGGCGCGAGCCTATCAGGACGCGGCCCGGCGGCTACGGGGCGAGGTGGTGCCGATGATCGTGCACGGTGAAAAGAGCGGCCTGCTAGGACGGCTGTTCGGGAGGCGGGTGGCATGAGCCTTTTCGGATTTCTCCGGCCGCGCAACACCGCTCCCGTGGCGCGGGACCGGCTACAGATCCTGCTGGCGCACGAGCGGGCGTTTGCGGGCGGTAACGACCTGGTAGCAACGTTGCAGGAGGAAATCCTGAAAGTCATCGCCAAGCACGTCGCGATCGACCGGGACAAGGTGAAGGTCAGTCTCGACCAGGGCCAGTCCGTGTCCACGCTGGAAATCGATGTGGAGATGCCGAGATAGACAAAGCCAGAGGCTCCGCCTCTAGACTCCGCCAAAGGCAGAGCCTTTGGAATCTTTTTATATAATACCAATTGCCCTATGTCTTGATTGTTTTGGTCCACGGCGTGGTTGCGAGAGAGCGGGTGGGATCTGGCGCGTCCATGAGCCGGGTCCAGGCAGCGCAGCATCGGTCCACGATGGTGTCATAGCCGTCGAGCACGCTGTTGTCGCGCAGGTAGTCACAGACATTCTCGACCGGGTTCAGTTCGGGGCTGTAGGGCGGCAAGTGCAGCAGGGTGACGTTCCCTGGCACGGCCAAGCGCCCGCCGGTGCTGTGCCAGCCAGCGCCGTCGCAGACCAACACGGCATGGCCATCAGTGGAACTCCGTCAACGACTTCATCTTCTTCGCCCGCCATGGCGAGTTCTCCAGCAACCGCCGCGAGAACCAGGAACTGAGCATGCTCAGTCTGCACCTGCTGCAAAACTGCATGCTCTACGTGAACACCCTCATGGTCCAGCAAGTGCTCGCCAGGCCCAAGTGGAAGAGCCAGCCCAATGCACGAGACTTCCATGCTCTGACGCCGCTGTTCTGGGGACACGTCAACCCCTACGGCCGCTTCGAACCCGACATGGCCACCCGCATCAACGCTCTCGCATGATCAAGTGGCGGCTGGTGACCCGACTGTTGGGTCAAGGCCAGGTTTGCACAACCAACGGCCAGTGTGAATCGCTTTTTTGGCTCAAAGCACTAGGTCAGGTTGTCCGCTCGCACTTGGCGTGGAAAACGCGCTGCACTGGGTGCTGGACGTCACGTTTCGCGAGGACGACAACCGTGTGCGCGACCGCACTGCGGCGCGCAACTTGGCTCTCATGCGCAAGATCGCCCTCAACATCGTCGGCCAAGATAAAACAACCAAAACCAGCCTGCGCGGCAAGCGGAAGAAGGCAGCCTGGAACGACGCCTACATGCTCAAGCTCCTGGTCAACTAGCGTCATCTACACGCCAGACCAGAGCCAAATTTCATGCGTTGCCCCTGACCCCAATCCCGACCCCATGATTGCCATCCCGGCGAACGCCCGCTCCAGATACCCAACCTCGTTGCAAAAGCTGGCGCACGCCCGGCAGGTCCGGTCCGTCGCTGCGCCAGCGTCGCCCAATACTGCCCGAACACGTGCACGGACAGCACGAACCCGATCACCACGTTGACCACTACCCCCGCGGTGAACGCCAGGAGTCGCCGTCTCCCAGCGCGTGACGGAGATGACCGGCAGCACCAGCGCCCAGATGCCGATCCATACGCCCCACCACCTTGATGAGGGTGCAGGACCAGATCGCCTGGTCCGGCGTGCCGGTGATGCTGGTGGCGGCGCCGACCTGCCCGCCATAGGCCTGCGCCGCCGCGAACTCCGACGTGCCGATCCACGCCCTACCCACCCCGGCCGGCAGCCGCAAGGCGCACGAAAGCAGTGGCAGCACGAAGATCATCACGATCGCCCATAGCACTACCAGCGTGATGGCGACCGGCCCGGCCCGCAGGATCAGCGTGAACGGCAATGTGGCGCCCAGCAGCACGATCCCGGTCTTGACGTAGAACTCCTCCCGGAACCCAGCGGCCAGCCAGCACGGCAGCCCGGTGACGTTGGAGATCAGCAGGCCCACCAGCGGCGGCTCCATGTTGTAGCGCACCGCCTGGTCCCAGTTCCACGTTGCGAAGATGACGGCCGAGAGGGCACACAGCAGCACGAACGACGCTGCGAACGCCCGCGGCCGGAACCCCAGCGCCACGTCCGCCGCGGTGAACAGGGCGAGCCAGAGGGCGAGGCAGACCGCCCACCAATCCTTTTTGCGCCACAGCTCCGACCAGCCTGGCGCCTCCCAGCCTGGCGCCTCATTGGCGCGCGGGTACGGGGCAGAGTGGGGGCTGATCCGGTCCAATGCGAGGTGCTTCAAGGAACGGGCGGCGATGTTCGGCCGTGAACGCTCTGCACCGTAAATCTTGCTGGAAACCCCGCGGTCATGGACGATGGGCCGCTCGCGTCGGGAGGCGGCCTATGCAGCGTTCGGGGAACACGGTGCTGATCACGGGCGGGGCCAGCGGCATCGGGCTTGCCCTGGCGCGCCAGCTGGCGGCGGCCGGCAACAGCGTGGTCGTGTGCGGCCGCGACCAGGCCAAGCTGGACGCCGCCTGTGCCGCGGTGCCGCAGCTGACCGCCATCCGGGCCGACGTGGCGGACCCGGCGGGCCGCAAGGCGCTGGTGGCGGAGCTGGCCGCGCGCTTCCCCGCCCTGAACGTGCTCGTCAACAACGCCGGGCTGCTGCACGTCTCTGACCTGACGCAGCCCGCGCACGTCCAGCACTTGGAGGCGGAGCTTGCCATCAACCTCGTGGCTCCTGTCGCCCTCGCCAGCCTGTTGCTGCCGGCACTGCGGCGGCAGCCGGCGGCGACGATCGTGAACGTCACCTCGGGCTACGTGTTCCTGCCCAGCGCCCGCACCGCGCCCTACAGTGCGACCAAGGCGGCGCTGCGGGTGATGACCCGCGCGTTGCGCTTCCAGCTTGGCAAGTCCGGCGTCCGCGTGGTCGAGGTCATGCCGCCCGCCGTGGACACCGCGATGGCCAGCCACAACTCCGGCGGCAAGATGACGCCGGACGCGCTGGCCCGGCAGATCGTCCGCGGCTTGCACCGCAACCAGGACGAGATCGTGGTCGGCCTGTCCCGGGTGTCGCAGGTGCTGGCGCGGGTGGCGCCGGACGCCGGGTTCACGATGATGAACCGCGCGGAGGCGAAAGCGGCGAAAGCGGCCCTGAAGCGTTGATTGGAGCGACCATGTTCCGAACGGGAGGACCTTGCATGGCGACCACCCATCTCGCCGCAGCCGCGCTGCTGGCCGCCATCCCCGGCTTCGCCCTGGCCGCTGGTCCCGAGCCGGTCCCGTTCCAGACCTATGCCGCATTCTTCTCGGCCGCCACGCGGCAGCCCACGCCGACCGACCCGCAGGTGTTCGTGGCTGACCCGGTGATCCCCGCCGAAGCGGGACTAGAGGGCATCAGGCACGCAGCCGGGTACCGTCCCGCCAGGACCGAGCAGGACCCGCGCGCGACGCCGCTCGCCAACGCCGAGGGCAAGCCGCTGGGGTTCACCCTCGGGCAATGGCTGGGTGCCACCGGGGCCGCCCTGCTCACGCCGAACGCGGACGGCCGCGAGGCGGTGGCCCTGGCGTTCGAGGGGCTGCGGTCGGACGCCCAGTACTCCCTGTTCGAGGCCCATCTGGACCAGGACCCGGTCAGCTACACCGCGCTCGACGGCGTGGGCGGCAAGGCGTCCACGTTCCGCACGGACGGCAAGGGCGCGGCCCACGCCGCCAAGCTCATCCCGATGCCGCTGGGCCATGGCAGCGGCATCGTCGCGATCTACGACAACGACGGCGAAAGCCACGGGCTGGACCGCGGCGACATCGGCGTGGACGCCGAGCAGCAGCTGATCGCCCGCCCCCGCAACCCCTGATTAGGTGGCGGTTGCGCCCGGCGCGCCGTTCCGTCATGGTGCCGCCACCCGAACCACCCGTGCGGGAGAGTGCAGCTGCTGCTGCCGCCGAAGGCGCAACCGGCCCCCGGAAACGCTCAGGCACAAAGGACCGCACGGCGCAGGGTCTCTGGAAAGCCGGCCCGCCGATCAGGGCCGCACCGACGGAGTAAGGGACGCGCGCACCGCGCCCGAATCTCTCAGGTACCGCGACAGAGGGGGGCCGTTCTTGCAAGCGATCCAGCTTGCGAGCGGTCACCTGCGCGGAGCCTGCCTATGTCCGAGTTCATCCCGAGCGACTTCGAGGACCCCGACGCCGACGTGGTTCGCACCACGCCGCTGGACGCGCTGCATCGCCGGCTGGGCGCGCGCATGGCGCCGTTCGCCGGGTATGACCTGCCGGTGCATTTCCCCGCCGGGCTGATCGCCGAGCACACCCAGTGCCGCGAGCGCGCCGCCCTGTTCGACGTGTCGCACATGGGCCAGATCAGCCTGCACGGCGCGGACGCCGCCGCCGCGCTCGAAACCCTGGTGCCCGGCGACATGCTCGGCATCGCGCCGGGCCGCCAGCGCTACACGGTGTTCCTGGACGAGGCGGGCGGCATCCTGGACGACATCATGGTCGCCAACTATGGCGGCCGCCTGCTGCTGGTGGTGAACGCCAGCCGCAAGGCCGCGGACGCCACCCACCTCGCCACCCGCATCCCGCACGTCGCGGCCGAGCGGCACGACGACCGGGCGCTGCTGGCGCTGCAAGGCCCGGCGGCGGCGGCGGTCATGGCCCGGTTGTCCCCGGAGGCTGCGGCGCTGCCGTTCCTCGGCGTGGCCGCGGTCAGCCTCGGCGGCATCTTCGCCTGGGTCAGCCGCTCCGGCTACACGGGGGAGGACGGATTCGAGATTTCCGTGCCCGGCGGCGATGCGGAGGCGCTGGCGATGCGGCTGCTGGCGGAGCAGGAGGTCGGTCCCGCCGGGCTGGGCGCGCGGGACAGCCTGCGGCTGGAGGCGGGGCTGCCGCTGTACGGCCTGGACATCGACGAGCTGACCACTCCGGTCGAGGCCAACCTTGCCTGGACGGTGGCCAAGCGCCGGCGCGAGGCCCGTGACTTCCCCGGTGCCGTCGCGATCTGCGACCAGCTGGCGCACGGCCCCACGAGGCTGCGCGTGGGCCTGCGCCCGGACGGCAACGCCCCTGCAAGGGCCGAGACCGTCATCGCCGCGCCGGACGGCACCGACGCCGGCAGCATCACCTCCGGCGGCTTCGGCCCCACCGTCAACGGCCCCATCTCCATGGGCTACGTCCGCCGCGACCTCGCCGCCGTCGGCCAGGCGCTGGATCTGCTGGTGCGCGGCAAGCTGCTGCCCGCCCGCGTGGCGGCGCTGCCGTTCGTCCCGCACCGCTACGCCCGCTGAAGGAAACCGGCACGATGATCCGCTACACCAAGGACCACGAGTGGGTGCGCCTCGACGGCGGCATCGCCACCATCGGCATCACCACCCACGCGCAGGACGCGCTGGGGGACCTCGTCTTCGTCGAGCTGCCCGAGCCGGGACGCGAGGTTGCGCCCGAGGAGGCCGTGGCGGTCGTCGAGTCGGTGAAGGCGGCGAGCGACGTGTATGCGCCCCTGGCCGGGCGGGTGACGGAGATCAACGGAAGGCTCGCCGAGGACCCGGCGCTGGTCAACCGGGACCCGGCGGGCGAGGGCTGGTTCTTCAAGCTGGCGCTGGCGGACGCCGGGTCGTTCGATGCGCTGATGGACCAGGCGGCGTATGATGCACTGCTGGCGGAGGCGGCATGATGGACGCGGTTGCGGAACTGGCCGCGCTGGAGGACAGTTTCGTCCCCCGCCACATCGCCCCCACCGAAGCCGACATCGCCGCCATGCTGCACGCCGTGGGCGCCGAGAGCCTGGAAGCCCTGGCGGCGCAGACCGTGCCCGGCGACATCCGCACGCCGCCGATGACAGGCCTGCCGGACGCGATCTCGGAAGCCGCCGCCATCGAGGAGCTGCGCGGCCTGGCCGGGCAGAACCGGCGGCTGCGCTCGCTGATCGGGCAGGGCTACCACGGCACGATCACCCCGCCGGTGATCGGGCGCAACGTGCTGGAGAACCCGGGCTGGTACACCGCCTACACGCCCTACCAGGCCGAGTTGGCGCAGGGCCGGCTGGAGGCGCTGCTCACCTTTCAGACCATGGTGTGCGACCTCACCGCCATGCCGATCGCCAACGCCTCCCTGCTGGACGAGGCGACCGCGGCGGCCGAGGCGGTGGCGATGGCGCACGCCGCCTCCCGCACCAAGTCGGCCAGCATCGCCGTGTGCGCCGACCTGCATCCGCAGACGGCGGCGGTGCTGCAGACCCGCGCCGCCCCGCTCGGCTGGACGCTGCACCCGTTCGCTCCCGGCGACGCCGCGGCGGTCGGCGCGGCGCAGCCCTTCGCCGTGGTGCTGCAGTATCCCGGCACGTCGGGCGCGCTGCGGGACCTGCACGCCGAGATCGTGGCGGCGCACGAGGCAGGCGCGCTGGCGATCGTGTGCGCGGACCTGCTGAGCCTGGTGCTGCTGACGCCGCCGGGTCAGATGGGCGCGGACGTGGTGGTGGGTTCGGCGCAGCGGTTCGGCGTGCCAATGGGGTTCGGCGGGCCGCATGCGGCGTTCTTCGCCACGTTGGATAAGTTCAAGCGCGTGATGCCGGGCCGGCTGGTCGGCGTGTCACAGGACGCGGCGGGGCAGCCGGCGCTCAGGCTGGCGCTGCAGACCCGCGAGCAGCACATCCGCCGCGAGAAGGCCACCAGCAACATCTGCACGGCCCAGGTGCTGCTGGCGGTGATGGCGGGGATGTACGCCGTCTGGCACGGGCCGGCGGGGTTGGCCCGCATCGCCTGCCGCGCGAACCTGGCCGCGCGCGCCCTGGCCGAGGCCGGCGTGCGGGCAGGGCTCACGCTGCGGCACGACGACTTTTTCGACACTATAGCCTTCGAGGCGGCGGATGCGGACGGGCTGATGGCGCGCGCGGTGGAGGCCGGGTTCAACCTGCGCCGGCTGGACGCGACGGGCGTGGCGGTGGCGCTGGACGAGACGGTCACGACGGCCGAGCTGGCCGAATTGGCGGCGTTGCTGGGGGCGGAGCTGGCCGGCGCCCCGGCGTCGATCCCGGCGGGGCTGCTGCGCACGGGCGCCCTGCTGCCGCACCCGGTGTTCGGCGCGCACCGGTCCGAGCACGAGATGCTGCGCTACCTCAAGCGGCTGGAGGACCGGGACGTGGCGCTGAACCGTTCCATGATCCCACTCGGCTCCTGCACCATGAAGCTGAACGCGACGGCGGAGATGATCCCGGTCACGCTGCCGGGCTTTGCCGACATCCACCCGTTCGCGCCGACGGACCAGACGGCGGGCTACAACACCCTGATCGCGCGGCTGGCCGGCTGGCTGGCGGCGGCCACCGGGTTCGCCGCCGTGTCGCTGCAGCCGAACGCCGGGTCGCAGGGGGAGTACGCCGGGCTGCTGGCGATCCGCGCCTACCACGCCTCGCGCGGGCAGGGC
>CAXTPP010000139.1:0-8823 GCA_964246185.1 uncultured Acetobacteraceae bacterium | reverse complement strand
CCTGGGCGGCGTTCGCGGCGGCAGCCGCCACGCACGCGTCGAGGTCCGCGTCGGGCTTGAGGCCGAGCGCGGTTTGCAGCGGGGTCAGATCCATTCGGGGGTCCTGTGCATGAAGGGTGGTCATCTCGAAGTTGGGCAGGTTGGTCAGCGCCGCGCGCAGCACGCGGGTCACGCGCCCGCTCGCCTTGTCGGAGGACAGCGCCGGCGACACGCCGCGGTAGGCGCGGCCGGCGACCAGCTTCTCGCCTTCCGGGGTCCAGTCGACGCGGCCCCACACGCCGTCGGCGCGCGCCTGCATCTCCACGATCCAGCCGCGCGCCGGGGCGGAGCCGCCGAGCGGGCCTTGCAGGTCGGTCGAGTGCATCTCGTCGATGACGGCCGGCAGCGCCGCTGCGCTGGCCGCCGCCACCGCCGCCGGGTCGAGCGAGAACGGGCCGCGCCCGTCCCGCCCATGGAACTTGCCGGCGGGCGTGAGCTGTATCCACTCGGGCGCCCGGCCGTCGACCGGCGGGGGCAGCGCGGTGTTGAAGGTGATGACGGTATCCACGGCAGCCGGTATGCTGCACCGGGGGACGGCGAACCATGTCAACCGGGGTTGACGGAACAGCCGCTAGGAAGGCCGCTGGCGCGCGCGAGGGGCGGAGGGGTATCGCCCTACCAAACCCGGTCCGGACCGGCCCTCAGCACCCCCTGGAAAGGGCTGAAACAGCTAAGTCGTGACTTGACCCGCAGGGCGGTCGGCGGTGACGGATGCCGGATTGAAGCAGAACCCACTTCCCGTTCCACAAAACCCACCGCGCCAGAACCTTTGGGCGCGGAACGCAAACCCTTCGTTTCGGCTTGGCGGCTGGCGTCCCCTGCATTGGCGGAGCGCTGTCACTGTCGGTCAGAACGACTTGCTTGGCCAGCCATGCTTCCCAGTGATCTCCGCCGCGCAGCATCAAATGCTGTTCGTCGCCAAGCGCATTGGCCAGGCTTGCAGCCAATGCGTCCGGTGGTTGCCGCTGGCCGGCCTCCCAGCGGGCCAGGGTCTTCTCTGCAATGTCCATCTTCCGCGCCAGGGCAGCCTGACTGAGCTTCCTGCGAACACGCAACGCCTTGACCCGGGAACCGAAAGCGCCGCGGTGCTGGCCGTTCACTCGAAGTCTCCGCGGGGCAGCTTGTCGATCGCGCGATAGGCCGCCCGCAGCCGCCTGTCCGCTTCCATGGCAACCATGATGTCCGCGATCGTGCGGCCTGGATGCTTGAACGAGACGGGCACAGCCGCAGGTGTTGGCGCTGGCACTGGGGCCGGGGCTGCAAGCGGCTCCTCCTTTGCCCGGAACGCCGGGAGCCGGTCGTCGCTGGCAAGCCATGCCGTCTCTTGCGGGAACTGCGTACTCTCATCCATGAGCAAGCCAAGCACCTTGATCGGCCGGAGCAGGCGCACGGCGCTGTCCCATCGCGGGCCGCCTTGCCGCAAGTCCTCCTCGCGGAGCAGCAGCGCCTTGGCGATCAAGCCGACCTCGGCAGAGGAAGGCAGGACCTGCCCCTCCTCGCGCAAGTAGAGCTGCGCCTCGGTAAGCCCGCAGTAGTCCGCCAACGCGCGCCGGCCGACCGTGCGGCAGGCGCGCGCGTGAGCGATGCGGTTGCCGATGGCGGACATCAAGCGACTGAGCCGGGGGGTGAAAACCGTTGGAGAACGGCACGGCGGCTTTTGGGCTTGCGCCTTGGACATATGCCGCCGTCCCCCGGCCGTGCCGGTGAACGAGCTTCTGAAGCGGTCATCAGGTGGTCTCCGGTGGGATTTCACGCCCGTCTTGAGACTACCTTCGCAGGCCATTAAGGGTCAACCACCCTTCAGCAGCTTGGCGATGTGCAGCCCCGCCAGCTCGGCGATCTCCACCTGGTCGGCGGCGGAAACCCCGAGGTAGGGGCGGGCCGGGATCGTCACCTGGCGGGCGAACACCCAGCGCCCCGCCAGCCGGAAGCGCAGCCCGCCGCCAGCCTTGGGCTTGATCACCGCGCCGAACTGGTGGACGGCGGCATAGACCTTGTTGCTGCCCACCGCCACATGGTTCGCGCCGGTGTCGAAGGTGATGCTGCCTTGCAGGCCGCCCGCCATGCCGGAGCCGACCAGGATGGACGGCCCGCGCTTGACCGCGGCGTAGGCCGGCAGCAGCGGCGCCCACGGCTTGCCCTCGGGGTCCTCGCCGCTGCGGAAGCGCTCCTGCGCGCCGTGCTGCAGCACCAGGCCGATCTGGCGCAGCAGCGGGGCGGGATGCGCCACCGCCATCGCCGCGCGCTCCATGCCCGCCAGCGCGGCGCCCACGTCCAGGAAGGCGGTGGCGCCGGTCATCCCGCCGTGCTATGCGCCAAGGCGCAGCCGGGTCCGCGAGACGCAGTTCCGGCCTGGTCATCCGGCCCTGGCAGCCGCGAGACCTTGAGGGCGTTGCGCAACCCCCCGGCTGCACCATCCATGCTAAACCGAGCCTTCCAGCAGCTGGTATTGCCCGGCGTTGAGCAGCGACTGCGCCGGAACCAGGCTGCCGCTCTTGAGGCCGTTGACCGGCTCCGCCAGGCGGCCGCCCCCAGCCGCCCGCACGTCCATGCCGAGCTGCACGATCAGGCGGCCCGCGCGCGCCTGCTCAGGGTCGCCCGGCGTGAACACGAACACCAGGTTGCCGGTGGCCAGCTCCCGCAGCACGGCGCGGGGCGCGCGCAGCAGCGCGGGCAGGTTGAGCACGTCGGCCGGAGCGATGGCCTTGACTGTGTCCGCCTTGCCGGCGCGCGTCAGCCGCAGCACCGACTTGGCGGTGATGGTGATCGCGCGGCTGGACGGCGCATCTGCCCCCAGCGCCTGCATGACGGGCGCGCTGATCACCCCCACCACGCGCCGCGTGCCGTCGGCGCGCCGCGTCCGCAGCAGCTCGTCCGCCCATTGCGTGAAGTCGTGCGCGACCGGAACCTGCTCGCTCGCCCAGGCCGGCACAGGAACGCCGGTCGGCGGTAGCGGCGGCGCGGGGCGCGCCTCCTCGCCCGGGTGCACGTGCACCGCCTCCGCCCTGAGCGGCGGCCGGGCCGGCAGCTGCCCCACCACCGGCCGGTCGGCGTGCTCCAGCCAGGCCTGGCCCGGGTTGTAGCCGAAGCCGGGGTCGATGCCGCGCGGCACCTCGACCGTCTTGAAGCCCTCCCCCGTCCTGATCCGGCGCGGCTGCAAGTCGACCGGCGGCGCCTGGTCGGGCACGGTGCGGCCGGAGCGGCGCAGCCCGCCCTCGCTCACCGGCGAGACCGAGCAATGGCAGCGCCAGCCGTTCGGCGGGTAGTGCGTGGACCACCACGGGTCGCTGGCCGGCAGCACCAGCCCGGACCAGTCCAGGTGCTGCTGGCGCGGGTGGATGGCGGCGTTGTGCTGGTAGCGCCAATAGGGGAACGCTTCGAGGTTCGCCGGCTCCGTCATCTGCGCGTAGCGCCCGGCGCTGTAGGCGGTGCTCAGGTTGGTCTCGTAGATGATCTCGCTGCGCCAGGCCGCCGTGCCGTTGTGCACCCAGCCCGACTTGGCCACGATCGCGTCGAAGTCCTTCCTGAACTCCGCCAGCGTCGTGCCCTGCTCGATCGCCTTGGCGACGGCCGCGCGGAAGTCCTGCACCAGCGCCTCGCTGGCCGCGCCGGCGACGGAGAAGGCCCTGGCGTGCGCCTCGTTCCACACGTCGGTCCAGCGCTCGGTGGTCTGGTTGGTCTTCTGCCGCAGGAAGGCGATGGCCTCCTTCGGCGGCAGCGCCACGGCCTCGGCGACCGAGGGGTCAGCCACGGCTCAGCTCTCCGGCGCCGGCTCCGCGCGGAGCCGGCGGCAGTGGATCGCGGTCAGCCTGGTCGCCTCGCGCTTCAGCGTCCGCTCGGCCTTGAGGCACGCGCCCCGGTCCGGGAACGGCGCCTGCACCGGCCGGCACTCGCCGGACGCCGCGCCGCACAGCCACGCCACCAGCATCCACGTCATCCCGTCCTCCCGGCCTGGTCCAGCATATGCTCGACCAGGCCGGTGAGGAACACCCGGTGCTGCTCCGTGCCCGCGTGGTAGGGGCAGGCCAGCACCAGGCGGTCGCCGTCGGGGGTGGCGTTGGCGGCGGCCAGGTAGCCCTCGATGAACGGGTCGCTCAGCAGCCGGCGCGGGCCGTCGCCGCACCAGATCAGTTGCGCCGCCTCCAACGCCGCCCGCATCGCCTCCGCCCAAACAAGGAACAGCCACATCAGCCGCCTCCGATCTCGTCCAGCAGCGTCGCCTGCCCGGCCAGGTGGGCGATGGCCAGGCCGCGCTGCAACGCCTGGGTGAAGGCGTCCGGGTCCAGCTCCAGCCCTTGCAGGCGGTGCAGCAGGTCCGGCATGTCGTGCGCCTGCTCCAGCACGCCGCGCACCTGCTCGGTGAGGCCGCCCAGCGCGCCCTCCGCCTCCGCCGCCAGCCGCTCGGTCAGCCTGGCCACCACCGCCGGGTTCGCCACCCGCGCGTGCAGCGACAGCATGCGGCTGGCCATGGAGCGCTGGCCGTTCAGGCCGGGGTCCAGCGTCTCGGCGTCGGCCAGGTCGCGGTTGCTGGGCTTGGCCTCCAGCTGCTGGTCCTGGGCCGGCGGCGCGCCGATCGTGGTCTCGCCGTCCTTGGGCTTCTCCATGAACAGGCGCTGCAGGATGTCCTCCTCGCGCACCTTCAGCCCGAACGGGGCGAGGCGGGAGATGGTGTTCACCACCTCGGACAGCGGAACCTCGTCCGGCCGGCCGATGTGGCACTGCGGGCTGTCCTCGGCGCCCGGGAAGTTCAGCGCCACCATCACCGCGAACAGCTGCTGGGTGAGCGTCGCGCCCACCAGCGCCGCGTCGTGGCGCTCGATGTCCTCCTGCACCAGGCGGTGCTCCTTGGCCACGGCGTGGCCGCCGCTGATCGCGTCCGTCGTGGTGGTCTGGCCGAGGATCGCCTTGGAGGTCTGCTGGTCGTGCCAGTCGCACTTCTCGCGGTAGAGCCGCGCGCCCTCGGTGGTGTTCTTCTGCTCCACGAACTCGATCTCGCAGTCGCGCGGGATCAGGGCGGCGCAGTCGCCGGCGATGTTGCTGATCGCCGTCCACAGCACGTCGCGGTCCTCCTGCGAGATGTCCGGCCCATACCTGCCCACCCGGATCGGCTGGCCGTAGTTCTGCACGAAGGTGGACCAGTCGCGGCTGCTGAACTCCTTGAGCATCCAGCCCCAGGCGGCGATGCGGGCAATGCCGGAGCGC
Organism: uncultured Acetobacteraceae bacterium; assembly: GCA_964246185.1. GTDB lineage: Bacteria > Pseudomonadota > Alphaproteobacteria > Acetobacterales > Acetobacteraceae > LMUY01. Next base: position 3,582 of record CAXTPP010000139.1, on the reverse strand, counting down.
AGCAGCAGACCGGACTTGTTCGGGTGGCGGTGGACGATGAACTTGCACGGCGCCAGGTCCACCATCAGCCCGTCGTCGCCGCGCAGCAGCACGGTGTCGCCGTCCTCCTGGCTGACCTCGAAGAACCGCTGCGGCCGCCAGGTGAGCCGGCGCGGCACGATCTGCTTCGGCCCCACGTCCCAGTCGATCTCCAGCACCGAGTAGCCCTTGCCCACCGCGTCGGCCATGTCGAACAGCGCCGATTGCAGCACGCCGGTCTTGAGCCACTCGCGCAGGAAGTCGGCCTGGCGGTTGTGGTCCGCGTCGTCGCGGATGGGCTCGACGGTGACGGGGAGCTGGCTCATCTGCCGCTTGCGGGTTCCCAGCACGGCGGCGTAGTGCGCGTCGCGTTCCTCCATCATCTCGGCGAGCTGCATGTATTCCAGGCTCAGCCCCCGGTCCGCCTGCCGCATGACGCGGCCGAGGCCCATGGGGGTGATGCCGTCCACCAGGATGTAGCCGAACGGCGAGCGCACCCCGGCCAGCGTCGGCGCCGCGCGGGTCTCGCGCAGGCTGCCGCGGTCCACCTTGGCCAGGGGGTTGCCATACTGGTCAACCAGCATGGACGGATTTCCTTTGCGCGCCCTTCCGGCGGCTATCCCAAGTTATGCCCCAGTGGCAGCAACCACCTTCTATTTCGGATCGGCCAGCAGCCGCGCTGATCGGCTCGACGGCAACATGCCAGACTACGCTGCCCAGAGCGGACATGCCTTTACCGCGTTTGACGCTCAGCACACGGTAGGCCCGGCGCACGCGTGGGCCGCTTCCCATGATAATGTGGCCTGGCAAGGGCGACCCTTGGCTAGAGGGCGCCCGGTAGCGGATGAAAGGTCTCCGCTGCTTCACCGGCGGCTTCGGTTTCTTCATGGCCTTCAAGGCGTTGACGGCGCGGCCGGCTTTCATCGTGACTTCCACGAAGTCGGCATAATCCTTGGACAGTTTCATATCGCCCGCTCCCGCCGCCGCTGGTCCACGTCCTGCCGGCTGCGCGGCTGGTCGAACCGGCGTTCCTGGCTGCCCACGTCGAACGGCGAGCGCGCCAGCGGGACGGGCGTGTAGCCCACCGCGTCCGGCGGCGCGCAGCTGGCCCAGAACGCCAGCGCGCCGGCGATGGCGGCGTCGCCGTGGCGCAGCTGGCCGGCGTCGTCGCGCCTTCGGTCCGGCACGCGGGCCACGCCGCGCACCAGGCGCAGCATCCGCCAGTCGTCGATCACGTCGCGGTCGGCCGGCAGCGTCATGCTGGCGTCCTCGATCGCCGCCTTCACGCTGGGCATGTGCTCGCGATACCACGGCTCGCTGAGCTGGATGCCCTCCACCCGGCTGCCGTAGCGCGTCACCGCCACCTCGGCCAGGAACATGCCGTTGCCGCCGGCGTCCATGCGGGCGGCGCGGAACTTCGGCAAGCCGTCGCACAGCGCGAACAGCACTTGCTCCTGCTGGCGGAACGGCATCTGCCGCAGCTCCAGCACCAGCCGGGTGCGGCGCACCAGGTCCCGCCCGGTGGCCAGCACCCACATCACCGTCAGGTCGCGGATGCGGCCGAAATCCTCGCCCAGCACGTGCGGCTCCGCGCGGTCCAGCCGCAGCACGCGGGGCCGCATCTCATGGTCGATCCAGCGGCCGACCTCGACCCGGCGCTGGCCTTCGTCCAGCCGGTCGAACCCGGCCGGCGCGGTCCAGCGCAGCACCACGTCCTGCTCCACCGCGCGCAGCTCCAGCAGCACGCCGGACAGATAGACGCCGGTGGACGGGCTGGGGATGACGTGCAGCTCCTCGTCCGCGTTGTCGCGGTAGATGCGCAGGATTTCCGTGCGCCAGGCGTCCTGGCCTTCCATCGTCCACGCCTTGCCCGTGGTGAGGCAGATGCGGCGGTAAAGGCCCTCGCTCAGCGCCTCATCGAAGGTGGTGCGGCCCAGGTGGTAGTCCGGCAGCTTGCCGGCGCGGATGTCCTGCACCAGCAGGTTGAACGGGTTGGTGTCGCCGTTGTGGGTGGAGATCACCACCACCTTGCCGCCCCAGATCAGCAGCGCGAAGGCGCTCTTCAGCACCTCCGCCAGGTCGTCCATGAAGGCGGCCTCGTCCAGGATCACCAGGCCCTGCTTGCCGCGCAGCGCCCGCGCCACCGACGGCAGCGCGATCACCTCGAAGCCGGAGGCGAAGCGGATGCGGAACGCGCCCACCTCGCGCTCCGGCCGCGCCGGGTCCACCCAGACGAACTCCTCCACCGCCGAGCACGCCGCCTGGAACACGCCGGCCCATAGGGCGACGTAGCCGATGAACTCGCGCGTCATGTCCTTCTCGTAGCCCATGTAGAGCGCGTCCATGCCGCCCGCCGTCCGGCTGCGCGCGGCATACTCGGCCGCCTTGGCCGCCACCGCCCAGGAGAACCCGGTGCGGCGCGACTTCTCCTCCACCACGACGGGGAAGGCGTCGATCGCCGCCGACAGGCGCTGCTGGTAGGGCAGGAAGACGGGCGGCAGGGCGCTCACTTGCGGGCCAGCGCCTCGCGGCTGGCGTGGAAGCTCCACATCCGCTCCGGGTGCCCGTCCGCGATCTTCCAGCAAGCGCGGCCCTTCACGGCCCCGCAGGAGGGGCAGCGCACCGTCCGCGCGTCGATCGGCGCCGGCTTGACCGCGACCTCCACCAGGCGGCCGGCGCAGAACGCCGGGACGGTGCGCTCCCCGCTCATGCGGCTTCCGCGGCCAGCATGGCGTCCACCCGCCGGGCCTGTTCGGCCGTCAGAAAGCGGACATGGCGCCGCTTGCCCTCGATCATCATCTCGCCCCGGCGGTTCGTCCGCACCTCGACGGCGCTTCCAGTGTCGCGGAGCGCCTTGCGCACCCGCCAGGCGACCTGGCGCAAAGCATCTTCCGGCGCTTTCGGCTCGTCCTCCGGATCAGGCCACACCGCGGCGATGCAGCGGTCGCGGGGCACGTAGTCCCCCGGCGTCCGCATCAGCACCGCCAGCAGGTTCGCCATGCTGGGGTATATCCGGCGCTCGGCGCCGCTCGGCTCGACCAGCCGCGCCAACCGAGCATCCACCGCGACATCCCCGCAGGCAACGAGCGCCACGTCAGTCCGCCGCGATCAGCATGATCTGCATGGACGCCGCGTCGATGGTGAGCGGCTGGTCGGCATAGGCATACAGCCGCAGCGTCTCGCCCTTGCCGAAATGGCTGCACCGCGTGGTGAGCGCGGCGTTGCGCGAGTATCCGCCGGCCGTCGCCGAAGCGGGGTGCGTCATGTGCCAGTGGAAGCCCTCGTCGTCGGCGCAGGCGCCGCCGACGCCGGCGCCGTAGCTGACGTTGGCCGGGCTGTCGTCGGTCGGCCGCACCGTGCCCGTCACCTGGTAAACCCCGGCCGTAGCCACGGTGTAGAAGCCGGTGGACGGGTCATACGCGCCGCTGGCGTTGGCCCACGCGGTGGTCAGGTTGATGACCTGGAACGCGCCGGCGTTGAGCGCCAGTTGCGCCTGGTTGGAGCCGAGATTGCCGTCGAAGAGGGTCTGCGCCATTTGGGCCTCTGTCATGCTGGGTGGGGAGG
>CAXTPP010000138.1:0-8925 GCA_964246185.1 uncultured Acetobacteraceae bacterium | reverse complement strand
CGCCAGCGCGGCGGTGGACTTGCCGCAGCCGGACTCGCCAACCAGCCCGTAGGCCTCGCCTGCGCCGACTTGCAGCGACACGCCGTGCAGCACGCCCTCGTACTGGCCGCGGATGCGGTAGCTCACTGCCAGGTCTTGCAGCTCCAGCGCGTTCAGCGCACGGCTCCGGCCAGGGCGTCCGCCACCAGGTTTACCGCCACCACCAGGGACGCGGTGGCGCCCGCCGCGAACGCCGTCGTCCACCAGTAACCGCCGGTGATCAGCCCGTAGTTCTCGGCCACCGTCAGCCCCCAGTCGGGCGAGGGCGGCTGCAGGCCGAAGCCAAGGAAGCTGAGCGAGGCCACGGTGAAGATGGCGTAGCCCAGGCGCACGGTCGCCTCCACCAGCACCGCAGGCAGCACGTTGGGCAGGATTTCGGCGGCCATGATGGTGATTGCACCCTCGCCGCGCAGTTCCGCCGCGGCCACGTAGTCCAGCCCGCGCTCGGACAGCACGGCGGCGCGCACGGTGCGGGCGATCAGCGGCGTGAAGATCAGCGCGATCACGGCGATTACCGTGAGGGATGACGTGCCGAGCGCCGCCAGCGCCACCAGCGCCACGATGATGAGCGGCAACGCCAGCACCGCCTCGATCAGGCGGCCGAGTGCGAGGTCCGCCAGGCCGCCGAAATACCCGGTGGCCAGGCCGAGCGCCGTGCCCAGCACGGTCGCCAGCAGCGTGGCGAGCGGGGCGGTGGCGAGGATCGGCCGCGCCCCGGCCACCACGCGGGCGAACACGTCGCGGCCGATCCGGTCGGTGCCGAACCAGTGCATGGCGGATGGCGGCGCGAGCGTGTTCAGCAGGTCGTCGGCATACGGGCCGTACGGAGTCAGCGCCGGGCCGAACAGCGCGCACCCCAGCCAGAGCAGCAGGATGCTGACACCCGCCAGGAACGTGCCGGACCGCGCCAAGCGCTTCACCTTGCACCCGTGCGCGGATCGAGCGCTGCGGTCAGCAAATCCGCCAGCAGCGTCGCCAGCAGATAGACCACGCCCACGGTCAGGATGCCCGCCTCCAGCATAGGGAAATCCTTAGCCCGGGCCGCCTGCAGGACGAGGCTGCCGATGCCCTGGTAGCGGAACAGCGTCTCCACCACCACCAGCCCGCCGATCAGGTAGCCGAGCTGCGTCGCCACCACCGTCACGGTCGGCAGTAAGGCGTTGCGCAGCACGTGGCGCAGCAGCACGGTGCGGCGCGGCAGCCCCTTCAGCACGGCGGTGCGGGTGTAGTCCGCGTCCAGCGCCGCCACCGTGCCGGCGCGGGCGATGCGGGCGATGTAGCCGAACAGCACCAGCACCAGCGGCAGCGCGGGCAGCAACAGGTGGCGCAGCTGGTCCAGCGCCGGCGCACCCGGCGGCGTGCTGGCGGACACCGGCAGCCAGCGCAGCCACACGCCCAACACCAAAATGAGCGCCAGGGCGGAAACGAACTCAGGCACCACCGTCAGCGATAGGCCGGCCAGCATGACCGCCCGGTCCTGCCATCGCCCGGCGCGCGTGGCGGCATACACGCCCGCGCCAACCGACAGCGGAACCACGAGCAGGAACGCCACCGCGGCCAGCTTTAACGACTGCCCGAGCGCCGCCAGCACGAACGGCGCGGCCGGGGCGTGGTAGGCATAGGACTGCCCCATGTCGCCCATGGCGAAACCGCCGGCCCACTGGGCATACTGGGCGAGCAGCGGCCGGTCCGCGCCGAGCCGGTGGTCCACCGCGGCCACCGCCGCCGGGTCCGCGAGCGGGCCGAGGATGGCGCGGCCGGCGTCCCCCGGCAGCAGCCGCGCGCCGGCGAACACCAGCACGCTCAGCAGCGCCAGCGTCACGCAGCCGGCCGCCAGCCGCTGGCCCACGATGCGCGCCAAACCGCTCAACCGATCGCGGCGTCGTGCAGGAACAGCTGGGTGATGGCGGTCGGCTCCACCCCGGTCACCCCGGCGGCCATGGCGGTGACCTGGTCGTAGAAATACGCGAGCACCATCGGCGTCTGGTCCAGCAGCAGCGCGTCGATCCGCCCGGCGGCGGCGCGCTGCACGCCAAGGTCGATGGCGGCGACGTACTCCGCCACCAGCTTATCGTAGGCCGGGTCCGAAAAGTGCGAGGCGTTCCATGCGCCGCCGCTCAGCAGGGGGGCGGCCAGCATCACGTCCGGCACGCCGCGGTGGCCGTAATCGGTGATGCCCATCTCGCAATCCAGCCAGTCCGAGCTGCCGGGCCGCGCCGTCCCGTAATAGGTGGCAGTGTCCTCGACCCTGAGGCGCAGCCTGATGCCGATGGCGGCGCAGGCGTTCTGCACCACCACCGCGTAATCGGGCAGCTCCAGCAGCCGCTCCGTGGTCAGCACCGCCTCGAAGCCGCCTGGCACGCCCGCCTCGGCCAGCAGCACGCGGGCGCGGCCCAAATCCTTCTGCCGCTGCGGCGTTCGGCTGCTGGATGGATAGAGCGGCGCGATGGGCGAGTCGTTGCCGACCTCGGCGCTGCCGCGAAACAGCCCCTGCACCAGCGCGGGCCGGTCCAGCGCCAACGCGACCGCCTGGCGCACCCGCTTGTCAGCAAATTTAGGCGTGTCCGTGCGCATGTGGATTTGCCGGTGCGCCGAGGAGCGCAGCCGGATCAGCTGCACCTCGGGGTCGTTCAGCAGGCCCTGCGCGCCCTGCACCGCCAGTTCCGCCACCACGTCCACCTGACCGGCCTGCAAGGCGAGGATTTGCGGCGGCTGGTCGGCGAAGAAGCTGAACTCGGTGCGCGCCGGCAGCACTGCGCCGCCCCACCAATCGGGGTTGCGCACGAACTCCGCGCCGAAGTTGGCCGTGTAGCGCGCCAGCCGGAATGGCCCGGTGCCTGGAAAATCCTTCTCGAAGCCACCTGCGTAGTCCGCCGGCAGGATGACCGCGTTGTAGTTGTCGGAGGACACGTAGTACGGGAAGTTGCCGTGCGGCGCGTCGAGATGGAACGCGATGGTCAGCTCGTCCACCCACCGCGCGCCCCCGCGGGACAGCACGCCGCGGAAGGTGGACAGCGCGTTGGAGCCGTTCGCCGGGTCCGTCAGCCGGTCCATGGTGGCCACCACGTCGTCGGCTGTCATCGTTCGGCCGTCGTGGAACCTGACGCCGGGGCGCAGCGCGAAGGTCCACACGCTACCATCGTCGTTGGGCCGCCACGAGACCGCCAGCGCCGGCTGCAACGTGAGGTCTGGCGAGTCGCGCAGTAGGAACTCGCCAGCCTGCATCAGCATCAGCAGCCCGCCGGTGTCGGACAGCGACACCGGGTCGATCGCGCCGGTGGGCATGGGAGCGGCGACCCGGATGGTGGCGCCCGGCTTGCCCTGCGCCTTTGCCCGGGCGTCTAGCAGCGGCAGCGCCAGGCCGACCCGCGCGCCGTGCCGCAGGAAGCCGCGGCGGCCGATGTGCCCGGCCAGGTATTCGTCGATGACGTGGTTGCCCAGCGCGCCCGCACCCCGGCGCAGGCGGTCCAGCTCAGCCAATCGGGTCGATCGGCGCGGGAGGCACGCCGCCGGCCTCGATCGCCTCGCCTGCCAGCAGCAGCAGGTCCTCGCGGTAGCGCCCGGCAACCAGCTGCACGCCGACCGGCATGCCGCCCACCATGCCGGTGGAGACGGCCAGGCCCGGCAGCCCCATCAGCGGCAGCCCGGTCTGGGTAAGCTGCGCGCGGTTCACTCGGTCGAACCCAGCGGTGCCCTGCATGTCGAGCCCATCCGGGAATGGCAGCTCCCCCGAAACTGGCAGCAGCAGCACCGGATGCTCGTGCAGGAACAGCAGCCACTCCCGCGTCAGCCGGGCGCGGCGGACCAGGATTTGCCCGATCGCATCGGCCGGCAGCGCCTCCGCTCGCGCCCGCACGCCCTCCAGCACGGCCAGCGCCCCCGGGTCGCCCTCCTGCGTCACCGCCGCCGCGAACGCCGCAAAGCCGTCGCCAAGCCACAGCGCCACCTGCAATTCCGTGGCCTCGGCGAAGGAAGGCGTGTCGTCCACCTCCTCGACCGTCCAGCCAGCCGCTTCGAGCCGCTTTGCCGCATCCCGTAGGGCGGCCGCCACTTCAGGCACGACCGCCATGCCGCCGGGGCGCAGGCAGAGCGCGGCGCGGCGCGGCGCCGGCGGGCCTTCCAGCGGCGCAGGAGTCCACCACGGGTCGCGCGGGTCGGGCGCGGCCAGCGCGTGCAGGCCCAGGCGCAAATCATTGATCGTGCGCCCGATCGGGCCGGACACGGCCATCAGCTGCGCGCCGATCGCCCGCTCCGGCGTGGTCGTGTTGTATGCCGCGACCCGGCCGAGCGTGGGCCGCAGCCCGTGCACGCCACAGGCATAGGCGGGATAGCGCACCGAGCCGCCGATGTCCGTGCCGTGCGCGAGGTGGCCGATGCCCGCCGTCACCGCCGCCGCGGCGCCGCCGGAGGAGCCGCCCGGGGTCAGCTGGCGGCCACGAGGGTTATAGGTCGCGCCGTGCAGCAGGTTGGAGGTGAACCAGCGCAGCGAGAAGGCAGGCGTGTTGGTGCGCCCCAGGATCACCGCCCCGGCCCGGCGGAAATTGGCCACCACGGGGTTGTCCACCGTGGCGATCAGGTCGCGCTGCGAGCGCAGCCCGTTGGTGCTGGCGAACCCGGCCTGGTCGGTGTTCACCTTCACCGTCACCGGCACGCCGGCCAGCAGCCCCGGGTCGTCCCCGGCGGCCACCATGCGGTCCACCGCATCCGCCTGCGCCAGCACGTCCGCCGGGCGGTGGTCCACCACGGCGTTGATGGCCGGGTTCACCGCGTCCAGCCGGGCCAGCGCCGCCTCCGCCGCCTCCCGCGCCGAGACCTCGCGCGAACGGACCAGATGCGCCAGGGTAGCCGCGGGCAGCCGCCATATCTCGGTCAATGCGGTATCCTCCGAACCAGCCGCCACCATGTCTTGGGACCTATGAACCAGCAAGCCGCGCAGCACACGCCGCACGACATCACCCGCAACAAACCGGCTGGCCTGGCCATCGTGGCGCTGCTCGCCGCGCTGGCCGGGGCAGTGGACGCGTGCGGCCTCAGCGTGCTGAACAACCTGTACGTGTCGTTCATGAGCGGCAACACCACGCAGCTCGCCTCCGCCCTGGCCCGCGCCGACTGGCCGCGCGCCGGGCTGGCCGCCGGCATCGTGGCGCTGTTCGTGGCCGGCGCGGTCACCGGAACGGTCGCCGCCACGCTGGTTGGGCACTATCACCTGCCGGTGGTCCTCGTGCTGGTGGGCGGCGTGTTGGCTGTCCCGCTCGCAGTGCCCGGCGTCGCCGTCCCAGCGCTGACCTTCGGCATGGGCATGCTGAACGCGGCCATGCAGCATGCCGGCACCGTCAAGGTCAGCATCACCTACGTGACTGGGGCGCTGGTGAAGTTCAGCCAGGGTTTGGGCCTGCTGCTCTGCGGCCAGCGGCAGGACTGGGCCTGGCTGGAGCAGGGCGTGCCATGGGTCGGGCTGGTGCTGGGGGCGGCTGCGGTCACCCTCGGCCTGCCACGCTTCGGCGCCGCAATGTTCGCCGCTCTGCCGGTAGCGGCGCTGCTGATGGCTGCGGCAACCTGGCTCGCCTCGTCCCCGATCCTGCCCCGCTCGCGCAGGCCGCAGACCATCCGATCGAAAGGGTAGGGCGATGCCGGCCGACCTCCAAGACAGCCCAAGCCTGGATGCGCCGTTCGCAGCGTTCGCCCGCGGCGTGCAGCGTCAGGATGGGACTCGCGCCGCCATCACGCAGGCCACCCGCCGGCCGGAGCCGGAGTGCCTGCCGCCGCTGATCGCCCTGGCCGTCTTGCCCGAAGCGGAGGCAGCACAGGCGCAACGGCTCGCCCGCCAGCTGGTCGAGGCGTTGCGCGGCAAGAAGCGCCGCAGCGCCGTTGAGGGCCTGGTGCAGGAGTTCTCGCTGTCCTCGCAGGAGGGCGTGGCGCTCATGTGCCTGGCGGAGGCGCTGCTCCGCATCCCGGACGCCGCCACCCGCGATGCGCTGATCCGCGACAAGCTCAGCGCTGGCGACTGGCGCTCCCACGTCGGCCACAGCCCGTCGCTGTTCGTCAACGCTGCCACCTGGGGGCTGGTCGTCACCGGCAAGCTGACGGCGAGCCACGACGAAGCAGGCTTGGCCGGCGCGCTCACCCGGCTGATCGCTCGCGGCGGCGAGCCGGTGATCCGCAAGGCGGTGGACCGGGCGATGCGGATGATGGGCGAGCAGTTCGTCACCGGGCAGACCATCAGGGGCGCGCTGGCAAACAGCCGGGCGATGGAGGCGCGCGGCTTCCGCTACTCCTACGACATGCTCGGCGAAGCGGCCGTCACCGCTGCCGACGCCGCGCGGTACCTCGCCGACTACGAGGCCGCCATCCACGCCATCGGCGCCGCCGCGGCCGGGCGCGGCATCCATGACGGCCCCGGCATTTCCATCAAACTATCCGCCCTGCACCCCCGCTACGCCCGTTCCCAGCGCGGGCGGGTGATGGCCGAGCTGCTGCCCCGCCTGCGCTCCCTGGCGGCGCTGGCGCAGGGCTACGGCATCGGCCTCAACATCGACGCGGAGGAGGCGGACCGGCTGGACCTGTCGCTCGACCTGCTGGAAGCCCTGTGCGCCGACCCGGCGCATGGCTGGGACGGCCTTGGCTTCGTGGTGCAGGCCTACCAGAAGCGCGCGCCGTCCGTGCTGCGCCACCTCATCGGCCTAGCCCGGCGGCACGGCCGCCGCCTCATGGTGCGGCTGGTGAAGGGCGCCTACTGGGACAGCGAGATCAAGCGCGCCCAGGTGGACGGGCTGCCGGGCTACCCGGTGTTCACCCGCAAGCTGCACACCGACGTGTCCTACCTCGCCTGCGCCCGCCTCCTGCTGGACGCGCCGGATGCTGCCTTCCCCCAGTTCGCCACCCACAACGCCCGCACGCTGGCCGCCATCCACGCGATGGCCGGGCCCGATTTCCACCCGGGCCAGTATGAGTTCCAGTGCCTGCACGGCATGGGCGAGGCGCTGTACGAGGAAGTGGTCGGCCCCGCCAAGCTCGGCCGGCCCTGCCGCATCTACGCCCCCGTCGGCACGCACGAGACTCTGCTGGCCTACCTCGTGCGACGCCTGCTGGAGAACGGCGCAAACTCCTCCTTCGTCAACCGCATCGCCGACCCGGCGGTCTCCATCGAGGACCTTGTCGCCGACCCGGTGGAGCAGGCCCGCGCCGCCGAGCCGGTCGGCGCGCCCCACCCGCGCATCGCCTTGCCGGGCGCCATGTTCGGCGCGGAGCGGGCCAACTCCGCCGGGCTGGACCTGTCCGACGAAAGCCGGCTGGGCGAGCTGGCCGATGCGCTGCTGCGCGACGCCGGGCCTTGGCGCGCAGCGGGTCAGCGGGATGGCAAGGCGCGGGGCATCCGCAACCCGGCCGACCGCCGCGACCTGGTGGGCGAAGTGGCGGACGCGACGCCGGCCACGGTGGACGAGGCTGTGGCGCAGGCCGTGGCCGCAGCGCCGGGCTGGGCCGCCACGTCCCCGGCGGAGCGCGCTGCCTGCCTGGACCGCGCGGCCGGGCTGCTGGAGCAGCGCCGTGCGCCGCTGCTCGGCCTGATCGTGCGCGAGGCTGGCAAGTCGCTGCCCAACGCCGTCGGCGAAGTGCGGGAAGCGGTGGATTTCCTGCGCTACTACGCCGCCCAAATCCGCGCCGGGTTCGACAACGCCACCCACCGCCCGCTCGGCCCCGTGGCGTGCATCAGCCCGTGGAATTTTCCATTGGCAATCTTCACCGGCCAGGTCGCGGCGGCGCTGGCGGCGGGCAACCCCGTGCTGGCCAAGCCGGCGGAGGAAACGCCGCTGGTCGCAGCCGAAGCCGTGCGTCTGCTGCGGCAGGCCGGCGTGCCGGATGCGGCGCTGCAATTGCTGCCGGGCGCGGGCGAAGTCGGCGCCGCGCTGGCGGCGCACCCGGCGGTGGCCGGCGTGATGTTCACCGGCTCGGACGCCGTGGCCCGCGCCATCAACCGCACGCTGGCCCGGCGGCTCGGCCCCACCGGGCGTCCGGCGCCGCTGGTGGCGGAAACCGGCGGGCTGAACGCCATGGTCGTGGACAGCTCCGCCCTGGCCGAGCAGGTGGTGGCGGACGTGATCGCCTCCGCGTTCGACAGCGCCGGCCAGCGCTGCTCCGCCCTGCGCCTGCTCTGCGTGCAGCAGGACGCGGCGGACCGCATCCTGGCCATGCTGAAGGGCGCGATGGCGGAGCTGGCGGTGGGCGACCCGGGCCGGCTGGCCACCGATATCGGCCCTGTCATCACCGAGGAGGCTCGCCAAAGCATTGAGGACTACGTGGCGGCGATGCGCGCCAAGGGCTGCGCCGTCCATGCGGCGCCGCTGCCGGAGTCCTGCCGCCACGGCGCCTTCGTCGCCCCCACCCTGATCGAGGTCGGCGCGGTGTCCGACTTGGAGCGCGAGGTGTTCGGCCCGGTGCTGCACGTGCTCCGCTTCCGGCGCGACGGCATAGACGCGCTGATGGACCAGATCAACGCCACCGGCTACGGCCTGACCTTCGGCGTGCACTCCCGCTTGGACGAGACGGTGGCGCGGTTGGCCGGACGCTCCGCCGCGGGCAACATCTACGTCAACCGCAACGTCATCGGCGCGGTTGTGGGGGTGCAGCCGTTCGGCGGCCACGGCCTGTCCGGCGCCGGGCCGAAGGCGGGCGGGCCGCTCTACCTCCGGCGGCTGCTGGAGTCGTGCCCGGCCGAGACCGGGCTGCCCGCCAGCATCGACCTCCCCGGCCCGGCCGGGGAGCGCAACGCCTACAGCCTGCACCCGCGCGGCGCCGTGCTGTGCGTGCCCGCCACGCCCGCCGGCCTGGCGCAGCAGCTCGCCGCCGCCGCCGCCGCCGGCAACACCGCCCGGGTCCGCGCGCCCGCGT
>CAXTPP010000137.1:0-9029 GCA_964246185.1 uncultured Acetobacteraceae bacterium | reverse complement strand
TGCCGTCGGCGGCGTATGGCGCTACGCGGCCGAGCTGTCCCGGGGATTGAGCGGGCGAGGCTGGCAGGTCACGCTGGCGGTGGTCGGGCCGGAACCGGACGCGGCGCGGCGGCGCGAGGTATCCGAGGGCGTCCACCTTGTTGCCACCGACCTGCCGCTCGACTGGCTGGCGCCGGGGCCGGCTGACCTGGACCGTTCCGCCGCCGTGCTGTCAGGCTTGGCGGACGGCATGGACATCGCCCTGGTGCATGCCCCGGCGCTGCTCGGCAGCCTCGGTTGGCCGGCCCCAGTGGCCGTGACGGCCCATTCCTGCCTGACGACCTGGTTCGCCGCGGTCCGCGACGGCGCCCTCGCACCCGGCAATGCCTGGCCCGCCGCCGCCGCCGCCGCCGGGTTCCGCCGCGCGGACGCAGTTGCCGCCCCGACCCGCGCCTTCGCCGAGACCGTCCGCCGCACCTATGGCCTTGCGGCCGTCACGGCGATCCATAACGGCCGCGACCCGCTTGCATTACCGGACGTGCCGAGGATGCGGGCCGTGCTCACCGCCGGGCGGCTCTGGGACGAGGGCAAGGACGCCGCGGTGCTGGACCAGGCCGCGGTCGGGCTTTCTGTTCCGGTCCACGCCGCTGGGCCGGTCGAGGGGCCGCATGGCGGGTCTGCCAGCCTGCGGACCATGCGGTTGCTGGGCAGCCTGGACGAGCATGGCATGGCACGCGCGTTCGCCAGCGCCACCGTGTTCGCCTCCGCCTCGCGCTACGAGCCGTTCGGCCTCGCGGTGCTCGAAGCGGCGCAGGCCGGGCTGGCGCTGGTGCTGTCCGACATCCCGACCTTCCGCGAGCTGTGGGAGGGCGCTGCCGTGTTCGTGACGCCCGGGGATGCCGGCGCGTGGCGGCTGGCGCTGGAACGGATGCTGGACGCGCCGGAGCCGTGGGGGGAGCGGGCGCGCCGCCGGGCTGCCCGCTACAGCGCCGCCGCCATGGTGGATGGCACCGCCGCCTGGCTCGCCGGGGTGGCCGCCTGATGCGCGTGGCCTATCTCACCCACTCGCTGGAGTCCTGCTGGAACCACGGCAACGCGCACTTCCTGCGCGGCGTGCTGCGCGCCTTGCAGGCCACCGGGCATGACGTGCTGGCGATCGAGCCGGCCCGGTCCTGGAGCCGCGACAACCTGGCCGCGGACGCTGGGCCTGCCGCGCTGGACGGCTGGCGCGCGCACTACCCTGCCCTGGCCAGCACCCGCTCCGACGACCCGGCAGCGCTGCTGGACGGCGCGGACCTGGTGCTGGTGCACGAGTGGACCGACCCCGCCACCGTGGCCCGGCTCGGGGCGTTGCGCCGCGCCGGAGCGCCCTGGCTGCTGCTGTTCCACGACACCCACCACCGCGCCGTCAGCGACCCGGCGGCCATGCGGGGCTTTGACCTGTCCGGCTACGACGCCGTGCTGGCGTTTGGCGAGGCCCTGGCCGCAGTTTACCGAAGCTGGGGCTGGGACGGCCGCGTGTTCGTCTGGCACGAGGCCGCCGACGTTGCCCTGTTCCACCCCCCGGCCGAGCCTGCCCCGCGCGAGGGTGCGGTCTGGATCGGCAACTGGGGCGACGGCGAACGCACGGCGGAGCTGGAATCGTTCCTGCTGGCCCCGCTTGCCCGCGCCGGCATCCCGCTCGACATACACGGCGTGCGCTACCCGGCCGAAGCCCTGGCCACCCTGCGGCGCTACGGCGCGCGATACCACGGCTGGCTGCCCAACCACGCTGCCCCTGCCGCTTTCGCCCGGCATGCGCTGACGGTGCACGTGCCCCGCCGCTTCTACGTGACCGGCCTGCCGGGCATTCCCACCATCCGGGTGTTCGAGGCCTTGGCCTGCGGCATCCCGCTGATCTCTGCGCCGTGGCAGGACGCCGAGGGCCTGTTCACCCCTGGCCGCGACTACTTGGTCGCCCCCGATGGGGCGACGGTGGAGCGCCACGCCCGGACGCTGCTGCACGACGCCGCCGCCGCCGCCGCCCTGGCCGCCCACGGCCTTGCCACGATCCGCGCCCGCCACACTTGCGCGCACCGCGCCGCCGAGCTGCTGGCCATCGCGGCCAGCCTCGGAGTTCCCGCCCGCGCCGGGTCGCCGATGGCGGAACAGCGCCGTTAGCGCGATAGAGGCCACGTGATACGCAAGACCCTCGCCTTCTACGGCTCGTCGCTGCTGTCGTCCTACTGGAACGGCGCCGCCACCTACTACCGCGGCATCCTCTCCGCCCTCGCCCCGCTTGGCTGGGACATCACCTTCTACGAGCCGGATGCCTTCGACCGGCAGGCCCACCGGGACATCGGCCCGCCCGCCTACGCCCGTTCCGTGGTCTATCCAGCCACCCCGGACGGTTTGGCGGGCGTGCTGCGGCAGGCGGCGGCGGCCGACGTGGTGGTGAAGGCCAGCGGGGTCGGGACATACGACGACGAGCTGATGGACGGCGTCATGGCACATGCCCGCCCCGGAGCGCTGCGGCTGTTCTGGGACGTGGACGCGCCCGCCACCCTCGCTGCGATCCAGGCCGCTCCCGGCTGCCCGCTGCGCCGGGCGCTCCCTCATCTGGACATGGTGCTCACCTATGGCGGCGGCCCGCCGGTCGCCGCCGCCTACGCCGCCCTCGGCGCCCGGGCCTGCACTCCCGTTTACAACGCGCTCGACCCGGCGACCCATCATCCCGTCCAGCCGGACCCGGCCTTTGCCGCTGCCCTGGGCTTCCTGGCCAACCGCCTGCCGGATCGCGAGGCCCGGGTGGAGGAGTTCTTTCTCGCTCCCGCCGCCGCCTTGCCGGGGCACGCCTGCCTGCTCGGCGGCCTCGGCTGGGATGGCAAGCCGATGCCGGCCAACGTCCGCCGCCTCGGCCATGTCGGCACGGCGGACCACAACGCGTTCAACTGCACCCCGCTCGCCGTGCTCAACGTCGCCCGCGACAGCATGGCCGCCACCGGGTTCTCGCCTGCCACCCGCGTGTTCGAGGCCGCCGGCGCGGGCGCTTGCCTGATCACCGACGCATGGGACGGACTCGGGCAGTTCCTGCAGCCGGACGAGGAGGTCCTGGTGGCCCGGGACGGCCAGGACGTGATCGAGCACCTACGCACCCTGACGCCAGGACGCGCTCAGGCGATCGGGGCCGCGGCGCTGCACCGGGTGCTGGGCGAGCACACCTACGCCAAGCGCGCGGTGATCGTGGACCGGCTGCTACGCGCGGCATGAGAGGGGGCTTCGCCGGCATCCAGGGACTGCGCGCGCTGGCGGCCCTTGCGGTCGCCTTCCTACACATATCCGACGAGGCCGGCGCGCTCGTTGGAACGCCGGGCCATTCGCCCTACCCAGTGATCGACGCGGTTCCGCTCGAAGCCGGAGTGGACCTGTTCTTCGTCATTTCCGGCTTCGTGATGGTCTGGGCCTCCTGGGATGCCTTCGGCCGCTGGCGTTCCATCGGGCCGTTTGTGTGGCGGCGGCTGCTGCGCATCCTGCCGCTGTACTGGCTGTTGACGGCCGTGACGGCCGGGGCCGCCTTCGCCGTTCCAGGCGCGGTCAGCGATGGGCTGCGCGACGGGTGGGGCTACGTCATGGCATCGTTCGCGTTCCTGCCGTGGCACAGGGCGGACGGCTTCGTGCAGCCGGTGCTGCGCCTCGGCTGGACGCTGGAATACGAGATGCTGTTCTATGCCCTAGTTGCCTGCGCCCTGCCGCTGCGCCGTCCCGCCGCGCTGACAGCCATCCTGGCCGCCTTGGCCGCCTTGGTGGTCACGGGGCAGTCTGGGGGGCAGTTTGGGACGATCACCGCCGTCCCGCTGGCCTTCTGGACCGACCCGGTCGTGGCGGAGTTCGCGCTCGGCGTCCTGGTGGCCGTCGCGGCAAGGCGGGGCTGGCGTGCCGGGTCGGTCGGCCTCTTGGGCATTGCCGCGGCGATGGCCTTGGCATGGTGGTTCCGAGGCGACGCAAGCCGTGTCCTGGTCCGTGGCGGCCCGGCGATGCTGCTGGTGTTCTGCGCCCTGTCCTGGAACCGCCTGCCGGGCTGGCTGATGATGCTGGGGAACTCGTCCTACGCCCTCTACCTCGTCCACCCGTTCCCCATGCGGGCGTTGCGGGTCGTGTTCGCCAAGCTGCCGGGGCCGGCGATGGTCCCGCTTTACCTGGCCGCAGCCCTCGCCACCTCGGTGATGCTCGCCGTCGCGCTGCACGTCATGGTGGAGCAGCCTATCCTGCGCCGAGCGCGCGCAAGGCAGGCTGTGCGTGGCGTGCCGGCAACCCGGGAGACCTTGCCTGGTCCCTATGCGCCGTGATCCTGGGAAGCGGGACCCTAAGTGCCTGCCTTGGACACCTGTTCGAGCATCGTGCCTTCTGAAAGCAGCTGAGGCATCACGGTAGCGGGCTGGCCGGGTAGGTAAAACAGGTAGAGCGGCACTCCGTCACGACCGTTCTGGCGCAGGAAGTCCGAGATGGCGGGGTCCTTGCGGGTCCAGTCGCCCTTAAGATAGGCGACGTGAGCCTGGGCAAAGGCTTGCTGCACCACCTGCGGAGCGAGGGCGATCCGCTCGTTCACCAGGCACGACAAGCACCATGCGGCTGTCATGTTGACGAAGACGGGGCGACCTTCGCTGCGCAACTCGGCAAGCCGCGTGGCGGTGAAGGGTTCGCTCGGTTCGGATGGCGCCACGTCGACCAGCAACAGGGCAGCCGTCCCGAGCACGGTGGCGAATGCCAGGCCATGGGCCCATTGGCGGCGGCCGGAGCTGGACTGGGCTGCACGGAGCAGCCAGGCGACGAATCCGACGCCGAGCAACCCTATCCCGCTGGTGAGCACGCCGGCGGGGCCGGATTGCTGGCTGACGACCCAGAGTAGCCAGACCGTCGCGGCATACATCGGGAAAGCCAGCAGTTGCTGAGCCGTGGCCATCCAGCGGCCAGGGCGGGGCAGCAGGGACGCCGCCCGGGGAACGGCTGCTATGGCGGCATAAGGAGCGGCCAAGCCAATGCCCATGGTGGCGAACACGAGCAGGGCAACCGGCATCGAAGCTGTCAAGGCACCTGCGATGGCGGCTCCCATGAAGGACGCGGTGCAAGGTGTCGCCACCACCACGGCGAGCGCTCCGGTGAAGAAGCTGCCGAGGTGGCCGCGCCTGCTGGCGAGCGATTGGCCCACGCCCGCCGCGGACTGTCCGATCGCGAACACCCCGGACATGTTCAATCCCGTGGCGAACAGCAGCCAGGCGACTGCGGTGACGAATGCCGGCGACTGGAACTGAAAGCCCCACCCAACGAATTGACCGGTTTGCCGCAAGGCCACGAAAGCGGCCCCAAGCGCCGTGAATGCGGTCACGACGCCCAGGGTATAGCTTGCTGCCTGCGCACGGATGCCGCGGCGGTCAGCGCCTGACATGCGTGCCAGGGCCATCGCCTTCATGGCGAGGACCGGGAACACGCAAGGCATGAGGTTCAGCAGCAAGCCGCCTGCAAGCGCCAAGACGAGCAGCATGGCAACCGGTTGGCCAGGCGCGCTGCCTGTTATCCAGCGCGCCGTCACCGTGTAGGCATGTATCGGGCCGGCAGTATCCTGCAAGGCGACGACTCCTGGCACGTCGGCGTCAGCAGGGTCTTGCTGGCTCAGCTTCAGGGGCAGTTGCAAGACACCCTTCGCCGCTTGAGGCTGCAGTGGGCCGGAAGCTTCGACGCGTCCGTCCTGGGATGGGAAGAACGTTGCTTTCCGTAAGCTTGTCGGCAGTCCCGGGCCGGATAGGGACAGAATGCCTTTCTGGTTGATAGTTGCCTGAAAAGGGGCTGCAGTTGGCGTGTCGGAGGCGGTCGCGGCAAACAGTGGCGCCTGCGCGGACGGCGAGGACGGGCCTTGGGGCAGGTCCAAGGTGAAGCTGGCCTCCTCGGGGATGCAGATGTCCCGGCAGACGAGCCAACTCGCATGGGCCTGCAAGGACAAGGGGGCCGCTATGGGCTGGATCGCGGCTGGCAGAAGAACATCGCCCTGGTAGGCGTAGGCGATCAGGTCGCCTTCTGCGATCCGGTCCGGAGTGGGCCATTGGATTGGACCAGCGAGTGCGCTGGGCGGCAGCGTGAACGTCAGTTCCGGGGCAACGCCGGCGGCGCCCGGGTTTTGCCAGTACGTGTGCCAACCTGGCGCCAAAACCAGGCGCAGGGCTGCATGGAAGGCCTGCCCCGGTTTTACGGAGTCGCTGTCGGTCACCAACGTGGCAACTGTCTGATGCGACATGACCGCAGTACTTTCGAGCGCCGACGCAGGAGTAGTTAAAGCGAAAAGGGTTATCCCGATGGCGAATGCCTGGCCAAGACGAAAGGCAATCGATTTGGCATCAGCTGACATAGGTGCCATCGCAGGGTCTAATCACCCAGGCCTGCCGGGCCGCGCTGTCCGATCATGGCCAGCACCTCGCGCCGTGTTTCGTGATTCGTGCGGAACACGCCAAGCATGCGGCTGGTGACCATTGCTACGCCGGGCTTGTGCACGCCGCGCGTGGTCATGCATTGGTGACTTGCTTCGATCATGACGGCAACGCCCTTAGGTTGCAGGACACTGTTGATGGTGTCGGCTATCTGCACTGTCAGCCTTTCCTGGATTTGCAGCCGTTTGCCGAAGGCGTCCACGACGCGTGCCAGTTTGCTGATGCCGACGACCCGGGAGTCGGGCAAGTAAGCGACATGGACCCGCCCGATGATCGGTACCATGTGGTGCTCACAGTAGCTTTCCAGCCGGATGTCTCGCAGCAGAATGATTTCGTCGTAGCCAGCGACCTCTTCGAACGTCCGCTTCAACAGCCCGACCGGGTCGATGTCGTAGCCAGCGAACAATTCCTGGTATGACCGGACTACCCGGGCTGGGGTGTCCCGCAATCCTTCGCGCGCCGGGTCATCTCCGGCCCAACGGAGCAGCGTCCGCACCGCGGCCTCTGCTTCAGTTTGGGACGGTCTTCCAGGTGCCTGCATGTCCACTTCGTTAGGTCCAGTATGGTGTGGCGTGTAGACGGTCATCTCGCCAACCAGGGCCGTCAATGCACAGGACCACCGCTATATGGGCTATCCAAGCTGAAGGCGGGCACGACGACATCAAACGTCTCGCAGGATGGGCTGGCGATCATATGGTATAGGCCGCGCATGAAGCCGCTTGGAGTGTCGAGAGGTGTTCCAGAGGTGTATTCAAAGCTTTCTCCGGTTTCCAGTACTGGTTGTTCACCAATGACGCCGGGACCTTCAATCTCGATGGTCCGGCCGCGGCCATCGGTAATACGCCAAGTACGGCTCATCAACTGCACGGTTTCCTGCCCCATGTTATGGATACGCACCCGATAAGCCCAGACGTAATGGTCCTCATCCGGCTCAGACTGGTCCTCAAGGAAGAAAGGCTGTACTTCCACCGTTATGGATCGGGTCGTGGCAGTGTAGCATCCTTCCGTCATTCAGCGGCCTGCCGCTGTGGGAGGCTGCCCGACGTTGCTGCTGTGCCTAGAGCTAAATCGGCGCACAGATCAGCACTATCCTCCAGTCCGACAGAGAGCCGGATCACGCCATCGCCGATGCCGAGCCGGTCGCGTTCTTCTTGGCCGATACGCATATGGGTGGTTGTGGCCGGGTGAGTCACGAGTGACTTGGAGTCACCGAGATTGTTGCTGATGGCTATGAGACGCAGCGCGTTCATGAAACGGAAAGCCGCAACTTTGCCGCCGTTCAATTCGAAAGTGACAAGGGTGCCGCCGCCTGTCATTTGTGCCATGGCCAGGGCGTGTTGGGGATGATCGTGGCGTGCTGGGTAGAGCACACGGCGAACGACAGGCTGGGCGGCAAGGAAGTCGGCGATGACAGCCGCCCGTTGGCATGCAGCCTCGACGCGCAATATCAACGTCTCCACACCTTTCAGCAGTAGCCAAGCGTTGAAGGGGGACAGGCTTGGACCGGTATTGCGGATAAATGGCTGAAGAATTTTTTCAATCCACTCCCGATTGCCAAGCACAGCGCCACCGAGGACACGACCTTGGCCGTCGATGTGTTTAGTACACGAGTAGACGACGATATCGGCCCCCAAGCGCAGCGGCTGTTGCAGCAAAGGCGTGGCGAATACGTTATCGACCACGACCAGTGCCCCGGCGGCGTGGGCGAGGTTACATATCTCCTGGATGTCAATTACTTCTAGCATAGGGTTGGACGGACTCTCGAGCAGCACCATTGCTGCCGGCCGCTGGAGGGCAGCTTTCCAGGCTGCGAGGTCCGTCCCATCAACGAACTCGGTCTCAATGCCGTAGCGGGGCAGCAACGTCGATACAATCCAGTGGCATGACCCAAACAATGCGCGTGATGCGACCACGCGATCGCCGGATTTCACATTGCACAGCATCGCAGCATGGATAGCTGCCATGCCTGTTGCTGTGACCCGGCAAGCTTCTGCACCTTCCAGCGCTGCAAGGCGCTCTTCCAGCATCGTGACTGTCGGGTTGCCAAACCGAGAATATTGATAATGTTGCTGGCTGCCGTCGAAGGCGGCTTCTGCATGCTCCGCACTATCATAGACAAAGCCTGAAGTGAGAAATAGCGCTTCCGTTGTCTCCCCAAACGGGGTCCGGTCTGAACCGGCGTGAACCAGACGCGTCGCTAAGCGATGAGCTGTCATATATGCCGAACTCCTGAACCTACTTCCGGTCGGCCAATTAGAGACCGGACGTGGTAGCCCTTATGTGCTACAGCATGCTGAGCCATTCACCGTATTTAGCATGCTTACTCAACCTTGCCGCAATCCGGCTTGCGAATGGCAGGAACATTGCCGCCACGAGGAGCATGAGGGTGCCGAGCGTAGGTTGCGCCACCAGTCAGCAGTTTATATAACCGACATGCCGACCTGATGCGGGTGTAGTTCAATGGTAGAACGGCAGCTTCCCAAGCTGCATACGAGGGTTCGATTCCCTCCACCCGCTCCAGTGTGAGTGTTTCACGTGAAACTAGAAGCTGTTATGGACTGGAGGCGGCCGGGTTCCCAAGTTTTGGGGATGATG
>CAXTPP010000136.1:0-9110 GCA_964246185.1 uncultured Acetobacteraceae bacterium | reverse complement strand
TTCGCCTTCGGAGGCGGCGGCATACTCGGGCGAACTTCAGAACCACCACACTAGCCACCTCCGCATCATGATCGCGGCAGACTGGCGCGCCTCCGGCACGTGACCTTCGCCGCCGGGCTTGTTGCCGTGCTGAACGCAGGCATGGCAGGCTATCGCCCAAGCAAAAACCGATCGGGAAGCGCCATGAACCACCCTGCCATCGACCGTCGCCGCGTTCTGCAAGCTGCGGCCTTGTCGCCAGCGCTGGCTCTCGTGGCGGCTGGCGGCGCCGATGCCGCCGAAGCCTCGAGCGCCCTTGTCGTCATCGCCGAGCTGGTGGCCAAGCCGGACCGCGCCGATGCGTTGCGCGATATCCTGGTGCCGTTCGTCGAAGGCGCGCGCAAGGAGCCGGGATGCCAGCACTACACGCTGCTGGAGGACCGGCAGACGCCGGGCCGGTTCCTGACTTACGAGACATGGACCGACCAAGCCGCCCTCGCCGCCCACATGCAGACGCCGGCCATCAAAGCGGCAGGGATCAAACTGGCCGACATCCTGGCTAGGCCATTCACGCAGGCCATGCTGAAAACGATCAGCACGTCCTGACCGGCCGCACGCCCTGGCAGCCGCGGTAACAGGGCAGCTCGCTTGAGGGGGTTTCCGGAAGCGACCTCAGCGCCTGGGTCAACTCGGCTGAATTCTAAACCTTCCGCCCCGGCACCCGGTGACGGAACGCCAGCGCCTCCGCCACGTCCACCCGGCGCACCGCCGGCGACCGCGCCAAGTCCGCGATCGTGCGCCCTACCCGCAGCACCCGGGTGAACCCCCGCGCCGACAGCCGCAGCTTCTCCGCCGCCTGCTCGGCCAGGGCGCGGGCGTCCGGGTGCAGCTCGATCGCCGCCGGGTCGGCCTCGGCGTTCAGCGCGCCGCGCTCGCGCTGCTTGGCCCGGGCCGCGGCGATGCGCTCGGCCACCGCGGCACTCGGCTCGCCCGTCGGCGCGCGGCTCAGCTCGGTGGGCGGGATCGGCTGCACCGCCACTGTCATGTCGATGCGGTCGAGCAAAGGCCCGCTGATCCGGCTGAGGTAATCCTCGCCGCAGCGGGGCGCCTTGCCGCACTCGCGCGACGGATCGCCGAGGTGGCCGCAGCGGCACGGGTTCATCGCCGCCACCAGCTGGAACCGCGCCGGGTAGGTGACGTGGGCGGAGGCGCGGGCCACGGTGGTGCGGCCGGTCTCCAGCGGCGTGCGCAGCGCCTCCAGCGCCGGGCGGGGAAACTCCGGCAGCTCGTCCAGGAACAGCACGCCGCGGTGCGCAAGGCTGACCTCGCCCGGTCGGGCGCGCTGGCCGCCGCCGGTCAGCGCTGCCGGGCTGGCTGAGTGGTGCGGCTCGCGGTAAGGCGGGCGCTTGACCATCAGGCCGCCCACCAGCAGGCCGGCCACGGAATGGATCGT
Organism: uncultured Acetobacteraceae bacterium; assembly: GCA_964246185.1. Classification (GTDB taxonomy): domain Bacteria; phylum Pseudomonadota; class Alphaproteobacteria; order Acetobacterales; family Acetobacteraceae; genus LMUY01. Next base: position 7,678 of record CAXTPP010000136.1, on the reverse strand, counting down.
GCTCACCTCCAGCGCCTCCGCAGGGGTCAGGTCCGGCAGCAGGCCCGGCATCCGGCACGCCAGCATCGACTTGCCCGCGCCGGGCGGCCCGACCAGCAGCAGGTTGTGCCCGCCGGCCGCAGCCACCTCCACCGCGCGCTTGGCGGTTTCCATGCCCTTCACGTCGGACAGGTCCGGCCCGGGCAGCCGCTCGGCCACACCTGCCGGCGGCGGCGGGGTGAGCACCTGGGCGCCGCGGAAATGATTGACGGCGCAGAGCAGGTCGGGCAGCGCCAGCACCTCCACCTGGCCGGCCCACGCCGCTTCGCCGCCCTGGCTGGCAGGGCAGATCAGGCCCAGCCCGCGGGCGGAGGCGGCGATGGCGGCGGGCAGCACGCCGGCCACCGGGTTCAGCGTGCCGTCCAGCGACAGCTCGCCCACGGCTGCGAACCCGGCCAGGTCCTCGCGCGGCAGCACGTCCATCGCCGCCAGCACGCACAGCGCGATCGGCAGGTCGAAATGGCTGCCCTCCTTCAGCAAGTCGGCCGGCGCCAGGTTGATCAGCACCCGGCGCGGCGGCAGGGCGAGTCCCATGGCGGTCAGCGCCGCCCGTACCCGCTCGCGCGCCTCGCCCACCGCCTTGTCCGGCAGGCCCACCACCAGGAAGGCGGGCAGGCCGGACGACACCTGCACCTGCACCTCCACCGGCACCGCCTCGATGCCGGAGAACGCGAAGGACTGCACCCGGGCAAGGCTCATCCGCCGAACGCGGCCAGGAAAGCCTGCAGCAAGGGGGCCAGCGTGTCCGTGTTGTAGCCGCCCTCCTGGATGAACGCCGCCGGCGCGGTCAGCCGTCCGATCGCGGCGCCGGCCCGGGCGAACCCCTCGGGCGAGACGGACAGGAAGTGCAGCGGCTCGTCCCGGGAGGCGTCGAACCCCAGGCTGACCACCAGCGCGTCCGCCCCGAACCGCTCGATCTGGCGGAGGGCCGCGTCCAGCGCCGCCAGCCAGCCGAGGTCCGCCGTCCCCGCGGCTAGGGGAAAGTTGCGAGTGAGGCCGAGGCCGAGGCCAGCGCCCTGCTCGTCGGCGTGGCCGACGTACCAGGGGTAGTAGCCCGCCGGGTCGCCGTGCACGGAGGTGAACAGCACGTTGCCACGGGACCAGAAAATGCCCTGGGTGCCGTTGCCGTGATGGCTGTCGATGTCGAGCACCGCGACCCGGCGCGCGCCGTGCGAGATCAGCCGCTCCACCGCCAGCGCCGCGTTGTTGAGGTAGCAATGCCCGCCGGCCCGGGCCGCATAGGCATGGTGGCCCGGCGGGCGGCACAGCGCGTAGCAATCCCGGCCACGGGCGGCCTCGTCCGCCGCAGCCAAGGCGCAGGCGGCCGCGGCCTGGATGGCTTCCCAGCTGCCGGGTCCGAGCGGGCAGGCGGCATCCGCCGAGAACCACCCGGCGCGCCCGATGGCCGAGGTGGGAGGCCGCGCGCCGTTCAGCAGCATCTCCGGCGACGGGTGCATGTTGGCCACCACCTCCGGCCCGGCGTCCTCCATCGCGGCCCACTCGCCAGCGGCGCTGGCCAGCCAGTCCAGGTAGTCGGCGCCATGCACCGATTCCAACGCTGCCAGGCTGGCAGGGCTGGGAGCCGTGATGTCCAGGCCAAGCGCCTGGCAGCCTGACAGCAACGCCTCGGCCCGCGCCGGCGCCTCGTAGTTGCTGCGAAGCTGGCCGCGTTGCAGGAAGAAGCGCGGCGCGTGCGCGAGCTGCGCCGGGTCCCAGAAAGCCTTCACACGCGCACTCCCCTGTATGCACAGATGGTAGTGCGTTTCACGGCCGCCGGGAACCGGTCAGCCTGGCGCGCCAGGGCCTGCCAGCGCGCGCATGTTGGCTGCCAAGTCGTCCAGCGCCCCACGCCAGCGCAGGATGCTGTCGCGCTGCTCGGCGAGCGCGGCGGACAGGCTCGTCAAGGCCTGGGCGAGGCGTTCGGACGATTGCGCGATGTCCTGGGCCGGCCGCCGTGCCGCGCCGGGGAATGGAATGATCGTGGCGCTTGCTTGCTGAGGCATGAACAACTCCTGATGGCAGCAAGCTAGCTCAAGGCAGATGTCCAAAGAAAGAGAAAATTAACGAATTTGGGATCAGCCCAGAACTAAGGTGAATCGTATCCCGATCACCCGCAGGACCAGCACCGCGGCAAGGACCGCAACCACCGTGCCTGACAGCACATAGCGCAGCTTCATGTAGCCGGACGGCACCAGCCCGGCCGCTTGCCCGCGCCGTTCCACCAGCGTCGTCCCGATGAAACCCAGCGCCAGCAGGGCCAACCCGGCGTCGATGCCGAACGCGATCACCATCAGCAGCCCGATCCAGCCGACCAGCGAGGGCACGACGCCCAGGCCCAGGCGCGCCCGTTCGCCGCGGCCCGTGGACTCCAGCAGGGCGAAGCCCCAGTGCACCCCGCCCAGGAAGGCCAGGATGACGGCGGCGTAGGCGGCGAGCGCCATGGCGCCCCGCCCGTCGCCAGGGCGCAGCGCCAGCACGCCGCAGGCCGCGAACGGGAGCAGCCCGGCCAGGCCGAGCAGGAGGGCGAGCGCGGGAAGGGGGCGGTTCATCGCGCCATCCTGCCATTCAAGCGGGCGCGCGCCCATCCCGGCTTTGCCCCGCCGCACCCGGCGGCGATAGGATGCGCCATGCACATCACGGCCGAGATCGCCTTCACCCTGCTGCTGATCCTGCTCAACGGGGTGTTCGCGCTCAGCGAGATGGCCCTGGTCTCCTCCCGCCGGGCCAGGCTGATGGTGCTGCAGCGCAAGGGCGTGGCCGGGTCCACGGCGGCGCTCAGCCTGGCGGAGGACCCGCAGCGCTTCCTGCCGGCGGTCCAGGTGGGCATGACGCTGGTTGGCATCCTCACCGGCACGTTCGGCGGCGCGCGGCTGTCCGGACGGCTGGCGCCGGCGCTGGCGCAAGTCCCGGCGCTGCAGCCGGTGGCGGGCGAGCTGGCGCTGCTGGTCGTGGTGCTGGCGACCACCTTCCTCACCCTGGTGCTGGGCGAGCTGGTGCCCAAGCAGCTGGCGCTGCGCCAGCCGGAGGTGGTGGCCGCCCGCATTGCCCGGGCGCTGCGGGCGCTGAGCCGGGCCTTGGGTCCGTTCGTGTGGGCGCTGGGTCTGTCCACGTCGCTGGTGCTGCGGCTGTTCGGCAACGGCCGCCCGGCCTCGCAGAAAGTGACGGAGGAGGAGCTGAAGGCGCTGCTCGCCGAAGGGACGCAGGTGGGCGTGCTGGAGGTGGGCGAGCGCGACATGATCGAGCGGGTGCTGCGCCTGGCGGACAAGCCGGTGCGCGCCATCATGACGCCGCGCAACGAGATCGCCTTCATCGACCGCAGCGACCCGCGGCGGGACATCGTGCAGGCGCTGAAGGGCGCGCCGCACAGCCGCTTCGTGGTGTGCGACGGATCGATCGACAACGTGGTGGGCGTGGTGCAGGCGAAGGACATGCTGGACCGGCTGCTCGGCGGCGGGGACCTGTCCGTGGCCGCCACGCTGCGCCAGCCGATGGTGGTGCCGGACACCATCTCGGCACTCGACGCGCTGGAGCGCCTCAAGGCGGACCCGCTGGGCCTGGCGTTGGTAATGGACGAGTACGGCAGCTTCGAGGGCGTGGTGACGGCGGCCGACGTGCTGGAAGCCATCGTGGGCGACGCCAGCGACACCCAGCCGGACCTGGCGGCGGACGCGGCAGCCGCGCCCGGCAGCCTGGTGGTGGACGGCATGATGCCGGTCGATGAGCTGAAATCCCGGCTCTCCCTGCCGGATCTGCCGGCGGAAGGCAGCTACCACACCACCGCGGGCCTGCTGCTGGCGCTGCTGCGCCGGGTGCCCCGCGTGGGCGACAAAGTGGTGTTCGCCGGCTGGTTGTTCGAGGTGCAGTCGGTCGATGGCCGCCGGGTGGACCGGGTGCGCGCGAGCCGGGAGGTGCTGGCGGAGGGCTAGGCGCAGGCCGCAGGAGCGTCCGCATCCGCCGGCAGGGTCACGGCAGTCCCATGCGGGCGAAGTTGAACGCCGCCGCCAGCTCGGCCCACCGGTCAGGCACCGTGTAGATGATTGGCGGCAGGCCTTTCATGACGACCCCGGATGCCATGACTGCCCCAAACAAGCTCGTCAGCGCCGTATCCACGCTCATGCTGCATCCCCATTGGCTGTGAACACAGTGTTAACGCATTTTTAAGACAGTGTAAACATATTAAGACAATCATGATCGAGCGCCCCGATGGCGTCGCCAGGCTGGTCGCCGCGCCGCCGCCTGGCTAGACACGCGCATGGACCCATTCCTCCCCACCCTCGCCACCCCCGACGACGACCCCTGGCTCTGGCTGGAGGACATCGAAGGCGAGCGCGCCACCGCCTGGGCCGACGCGCAATCCGCCGCCACGCTGCACCGCTTCGGCGGCCCGCGCACCGACTCCGACCGCGACACCCTGCGCGCCCTGCTGGACCGCCCGGACAAGCTGCCCATCCCCGCCCGCCGCGGCGGCCTGCTGTACAATTTCTGGCAGGACGGCGCGCACCCCCGCGGCCTGTGGCGCCGCACCACCCTCGACTCCTACCGCACCGACGCGCCGGAGTGGGACGTGCTGCTCGACCTCGACGCGCTCGCCACGGCCGAAGGCGAGGATTGGGTCTGGCAAGGCGCCTCCACCCTGCCGCCGGCGCACGGGCGGGCCATCCTCCGCCTCTCCCGCGGCGGCAGCGACGCCACCGTGCTGCGCGAGTTCGACCTCGCCGCCCGCGCCTTCGTGCCCGGCGGCTTCACCCTGGCCGAAGCCAAGGGCAGCGCCGCCTGGCTGGACGCGGACACGCTGCTGCTGTCCTCCGCCGGCCAAGGCGCCACCCAGTCCGGTTATGCCAGCACCGTCCGGCTCTGGCCCCGCGGCGAGGCGCCCGGCGAGCCGATCTTCCAGGTCGCCCCGGCGAGCATGGCCGCCTCCGGCAGCTACGACCGCGAGAACGACCGGCTGCTGTTCGTCGAGACCACCGACTTCTTCAACAGCGCCGTGTTCGCCGGCGACCGCACCGGCCCCAAGCAGCGCTTCGACCTCCCCACCGACGCCGCCTTCGACTACGACCGCGGCTGGCTCGCCATCCGCCCGCGCACCCCCTGGACCGTGGCCGGCCGCACCTACCCGCCGGACACGGTGGTCGGCATCGGCCTCGACGCCTTCCTGGCCGGCGACCGCGCCTTCGCCACCGTGTTCGAGCCGCAGCCGCGCCGCGCGCTGCAAGGCTTCTCCTGGGTCGGCGGCACCCTGCTGGTCAGCGTGCTCGACGAGCTGCGCCCCGTGTTCCTGCTGGTCGAGCCGGGCACATGGACCAGCCGCGAGCTGCCCGGCCTGCCGCAGACCGGCACCGCCAGCGCCTGGGCGCTGGACACGCGCTCCGAGGAGTCTGACGGCACGCTGCTCGCCAGCTCGCAGGACCCGCTGACCCCGCCGACCCTGTTCCTGGCCTCGCCCGGCCTGTCCGCCCCCACGGTTCTGAAGCGCGCCCCGCCCGCCTTCGACGCCGCCGGGTGCGTGGTGACCCGGCACGAGGCGATCTCCTCCGACGGCGAGCGCATCCCCTACGTGCAGTCCGGCCCGCCCAATCCAAGCGGGGGCCTGACAGGGGACGCGCCGGTGTACATGAGCGGCTACGGCGGCTTCGCGATCTCCCGCCTGCCCAGCTACGGCATCGCCAGCGGCAAGCTGTGGCTGGAGCGCGGCGGCACCACCGTGCTGGCCAACATCCGCGGCGGCGGCGAGTTCGGCACGCGCTGGCACGAGGCCGGCCGGCGGGAGGGCAAGCGCCTGTCCCACGACGACTTCGCCGCCGTCGCCGCCGACCTGGTGCGCCGCGGCGTCACCCGGCCCGGACGCATCGCGGCGGAAGGCGGCTCCAACGGCGGCCACCTGATCGCCAACATGCTGACGCGCTACCCCGAGCGGTTCGGCGCGCTGTTCTGCACCATCCCGCTGATCGACATGCGGCGCTACTCCAAGCTGCTGGCCGGCTTCAGCTGGGTCGCCGAGTACGGCGACCCGGACAAGCCGGAGGACTGGGCTTTCCTCGGCCCGATGTCCGCCTACCACACGGCGGAACCGGGCCGGCCCTATCCGCCCATCCTGCTCGCCACCGCCCGCAAGGACGACCGGGTGCATCCCGGCCACGCCCGCAAGATGGCGGCCAAGCTGCAAGCCATGGGATACGACGCGCAATTCTACGAGCCGGCGGCCGGCGGCCACGGCTACGGCAAGGACAACGCGGAAGTGGCCGCCTTCGTGGCGCTCGGCATGGAATTCCTGCGCCGCTCGATCGGGTGGGACACATAGCCGTCCTGCCTTGCCGCCATACAGGCCCGGCGCTACGTCAACCGGCATGAACAAGCCCTCGCTGAGCAAGGACAAGATCCGCATCCTGCTGCTGGAGGGCGTGCACGAGAGCGCCGTCAGCCTGCTGGAGCGCGACGGCTACTCGCGCATCACCCGCGTCGCCAAGGCGCTGGACGGCGCGGCCCTGGCCGAGGCGGTGCGCGGGGTCCACATCCTGGGCATCCGCTCCCGCAGCCAGCTGGACGAGGCGGTGTTCGCCGCCGCCGACCGGCTGATGGTGGTGGGCTGCTTCAGCGTCGGCACCAACCAGGTGGAGCTGGCCGCGGCGCGGCGGCGCGGCATCCCCGTGTTCAACGCGCCCTACTCCAACACCCGCAGCGTGGCCGAACTGGTGATCGGCGAGATCGTCATGCTGCTGCGGCGCATCACCCCGCGCTCGGCCGCCGCGCACGCCGGGCAGTGGGACAAGTCGGCGGCGGACAGCTTCGAGGTGCGCGGCAAGACGCTCGGCATCGTCGGCTACGGCTCGATCGGCTCCCAGCTGTCCACCCTTGCCGAGGGCATGGGCATGCGGGTGATCTATTACGACGTGATCGACAAGCTGCGCCACGGCAACACGGAGCCGGTCGGCTCGCTGGACGAGCTGCTGGCGCTGAGCGACGTGGTGAGCCTGCACGTGCCGGAAACGGCCGAGACGGCGGGGATGATCGGACCAGCGCAGATCGCGGCGATGAAGCGCGGCGGCTACCTCATCAACAACGCCCGTGGCACGGTGGTGGACCTGGCCGCGTTGGGCGACGCCCTGCGCAGCGGCCACCTGCTGGGCGCTGCGATCGACGTGTTCCCGGTGGAGCCGGCGGGCGCCGCCGAACGCTTCGTGTCTCCCTTGCAAGGGCTGCCGAACGTCATCCTGACGCCGCACATCGGCGGCTCGACGGGCGAGGCGCAGGAGCGGATCGGCGCTGAGGTGGCGCACAAGCTGATCGACTACAGCGACGCCGGGTCCACGCTCGGGGCGGTGAACTTCCCGCAGGTGCAGCTGCCCGGCCGGCCAGCCGCCACGCGCTACGTGCACATCCACCGCAACGTGCCCGGGATGCTGGGCCGGGTGAACAACGTGTTCTCCAGCCGCAGCGTCAACATCGCCGGGCAATACCTGCAAACGGACGGCGAGCTGGGCTACGTGGTCGTGGACACCCAGGACGCCGAGGGCTGTGACGAATGCCTGGCGGAGTTGCGGGGGTTCGAGGGCACTATCCGGGCGCGCCTGATCCGCAGGCTTTAGCAAGGCTGGGCGCTCCCTGCGTGGCCCTTCCAATGGCCTGAAGAAGGCAACCG
>CAXTPP010000135.1:0-9176 GCA_964246185.1 uncultured Acetobacteraceae bacterium | reverse complement strand
TGCCGCATTGCCAGTCCCGCCCGATCGCGTCGCGCAGCACGAATTCCAGCTTCGGACCGTAGAATGCGCCCTCCCCGCAATTTAGCTCGTACTCGACGCCTGCCATGCTGCAGGCTTCGAGCAGTGCGCTTTCCGCACGGTCCCAAGTGGCATCGTCTCCCACGCGCTTGTCCGGGCGGTCGGCAAATTTCACCTTGAAGCCGTCGAAGCCGAAATCATGATAGACCGAGCCTAGCAGCGCCACGAAGCGCGCCGTCTCGCCCGCGATTTGGTCCGGCGTGCAGAAAATATGGGCGTCGTCCTGCGTGAAGCCGCGCACCCGCATTATGCCGTGCAGCGCGCCAGACGGCTCATAGCGGTGGCACGCGCCGAACTCCGCCATGCGCAGCGGCAGCTCCCGGTAGGAGCGCAGGCCGTGGTTGAAAATCTGCACGTGGCAAGGGCAGTTCATCGGCTTCAGCGCGAGGGTGCGCTTCTCATCTTCCACGTGGGCCACGAACATATGCTCGCGGTATTTCTCCCAGTGGCCAGAGCGCTCCCACAGCACTCGATCGACCAGCTGCGGCGTCCGCACCTCCTGGTAGCCTGCGCTGTTCTGGCGGCGGCGCATGTAGTCCTCCACCGTGCGGTAGAGCTTCCAGCCTTTCGGGTGCCAGAAGATCGACCCGGTGGCTTCCTCCTGGATATGGAACAGGTCCATCTCGCGGCCGATCCGCCGATGGTCGCGGCGCTCGGCCTCCTCGAGTTGGTGCAGGTAGGCGTCCAGTTCCTTCCCGTCGCGCCAGGCGGTGGCATAGATGCGCGTCAGCATCGCGTTGCGGTGGTCGCCGCGCCAATAGGCGCCTGCCACCTTCTGCAGCTTGAACGCGGCCCCCACGTCGCCGGCACCGCGCATGTGGGGACCACGGCACAGGTCGATCCAGTCGCCCTGCCGGTAGAGCGTGATGGTTTCCGTTGCTGGCAGGTCACGGATGAGCTCGGCCTTGTAGCGCTCGCCGCGCTTCTCGAAGAAGCGGATGGCTTCGTCACGGTCCCATACCTCGCGCTCGAAGGGAGCGTTGCGCGCGACGATCTCCCGCATCCGCGCCTCGATGGCCGGGAAATCCTCAGGCGTGAACGGCTCGTTGCGGGCGAAGTCGTAGTAGAAGCCATTGTCGATGGCAGGACCGATGGTGACCTGCGTGCCCGGGTAGAGCGACTGCACCGCTTCCGCCAGCACGTGGGCGGCATCGTGGCGGATCAGGCCGAGGGCGTCCGGGTCCCGCCGGGTGACGAACACCACGGATGCGTCGGTTTCGATAAGCCGGGACAGGTCCACCAACTGGCCATCCAGCCTCATCGCCAACGCGGCGCGGGCCAGGCCAGGGCCGATCGCCTCCGCCAGCGCAGCGCCCGTGACCGGCCTGTCAAAGCGGCGCACGGAACCGTCAGGCAGGGTGATGGCGGGCATGTCAGGAGGCTTCCAGGAACAAGAGGGAGGTGCAATGGGCGGGGATTACGGCCGCCACAGCTCTTACCGTTGCTGCCAGGCCGCGAAAAGGCTCAGGCCAGCAGCTCCCGGTATACCTCCAGGGTTGCCTGCTGCATCGCCGCGGTCGTGTAATGCTGGCATACGCTGGCCCGCGCCCACGCGCCAACGGTGGCCCGCTCGGCCGGGCCAAGGCGCAGGATGACGTCGATGGTCGCGGCCAGCGCAGCCGGGTCAGACGGCCGGACGCGCCAGCCAGTGACGCCATGCTCCACCGTTTCCGCCGTGCCTCCGGCGTCGCTGACGACCACGAGCCGTGCCATCGCCTGCGCCTCGATCACCGTGCGGCCGAACGGCTCGGGTTCCAGTGAGGGATTGGCGACGATGTCGGCCAGCATCAGGGCGGCCGGCATGTCCTCGCAGTGCCCTACCAACCGGACCCGGTCTGCGATGCCCAGGGCCTCGGCCCGATTGACCAACTCGCGGCGGTAGCGCGCACGGCCCTGCTCCGCGCCGACGAGCACCAGGCATGCGTCCCGGCGCTCCAGCCGGGCCAGGGCGTCCAGCATTACGGATTGGCCCTTCCAGCGGGTAAGCCGGGCCGGCAGCATGATCGTGGGCACGCCATCTGGCAGGCGCCACTCGGCGGCCAGCCGGTCTACCCGGTCAGCGCCGACAGCGGCCGGGTCGAACAGCGCTGTGTCCACGCCGCGGGGAATCACCCGCAGCCGTGCCGGGTCGACCTGGTGCCGTGCCTTCAGCTTGGTGGCCACGAATTGGCTGATGGCGATGATGCGCTCGCCCCGGGCCATGATGGCGTTGTAGCGGCGCTTGCCGGGCGCGTTCTCCTTGTAGACGCCATGCCAAGTGGTCACGAAACGTGCCCCGGTACGGCGGCAGGCAAGCCAGGCGGACCAGGCCGGCGCGCGGGAGCGTGCGTGAACGATGTCCACGTCCGCAGCGCGGATCAGGAAAGCGAGACGTGCGGCGTTCTTCCAGATGCGTGCCGGGTTCTTGGACGCCAGCTGGAGGACGATGTGGGTGCCGCCGGCCCGCTCCACCGCCTTCACCAAGCGGCCACCCGCACTGGCCACCAGGGCTGAGCCGCCGGCCCGCACGATCGCCTGCACCATTTCCACGGTGCCCCGCTCCACGCCGCCGGTTTCGAGCGCGGGGAGGACTTGCAGGACAGTGAGTCCGAGATCGTCTGACATTTGCGGCTGGTATATCATGAATGGGACGGAAGGCGGGAGGGCTTGCATGCAACAAGGCCGGTTGAGGCACGCGGGCGCCGAGCTGGCCTGGCAGCGCCTGCCGGGGCGGGCGCCATGCCTGGTTTTCCTGCCGGGCTACCGCAGCGACATGACCGGCGACAAGGCGCAGGCGCTGGCTGCGCTGTGCCACGAGCGGGGCCAGGCTATGCTGCTCTTCGACTATTCGGGGCACGGCGCCAGCGGCGGCGCATTCTTGGATGGCACGATCGGGCGGTGGACGGCTGACGCCTTGGCAGTCGTTGACGCATTGACCCAGGGGCCGCTGGTGCTGGTCGGATCGTCGATGGGCGGGTGGATCGGGCTGCTGGCCGCCCTGGCCAGGCCCGAGCGCATCGCAGGCTTTGCCGGCGTGGCAGCCGCGCCGGACTTCACCGAGTCGTTGATGTGGGAGGCGATGATGCCTGCTGAACGTGCCATTCTTGAGCGGGACGGGGTGGTGCACATTCCGAGCGCCTATGGCGAGCCAACGCCCGTCACGCAGGCGTTGATAGAAGATGGACGGCGTCACCTGCTGCTGGGCGGCAGCATCCCCTTGCGCTGCCCGGTCCGGCTGCTGCACGGACAGGCGGATGCCGATGTGCCCTGGGAAACCGCGCTGCGCCTGGCGCAACAAATCGAAGGCCAGGACGTGCAAGCAACGCTGGTGAAGGACGGGGCGCACCGGATGTCCAGGCCAAGCGACCTTGCGCTACTGCAGGCGACCGTGGCGGGCTTGCTCGATGCTTAAGTGGCCATCGCCGGCCGGTCCGCGCCACTTTCCTGCTCAGCCTTGAGGATCGCGCGCAGGCCCTCCCGGTAGCTCGGGTAAAGCCATCGCCGGCCAAGCTTCTCCTGCGTGACGGCGCTGCGGACCTTGCGGTCATCTGCCCAGAAGGATCGTGCCATGGCGCCCATGCCCGCCTCTGCCTCGGCGAACGGGACAGCCGGGGGAGGCGCCATCCCGAGCAGGCGTGCAGCCTCGGCGATCACGTCTGCACTGGCAGCTGGTTCGTCGTCCGAACCATTCAGCACCCGCAAGCCGGGAGGCAAATCCTGCCCGATCGCGGCCAGCAACGCGCCTGCGATGTCGTCGCGGTGGATGCGGCCGAACATGTGCCCTGGCTTAGTCACACGACGGGCGCGGCCGGCACGGAGATCAGCGAACAAGGAGCGGCCTGGACCGTAGATGCCAGCCAGGCGAAGCAGGTCCACCGCCGTCCCGGGCCGGGCCGCCGCCCATGCCTGCTCAGCCTCCACCCGGCGCTGGCCCCGTTCGCTGGACGGGGCGGGCGCTGTCGCCTCGTCCACCCATCCACCATCGCGATTGCCATACACGCCCGTGGTGGACATGTAGCCGATCCACCGCAGCGCTGGGCTGGCCGCGATGGCGGCGCGGTGGCGGGCAAGTACGGGGTCCCCGTCCTGCTCCGGCGCAGCGGAGGCAACGAGGTGGGTGGCGCTGGCCAGCATGTCCGCTGGATTATCGAATGGCACCAGGGCCACGCCCGCCGGGGCGGTTGCAGCTGGCTGCCGGGTGACCACCGTGACCGGCAGCCCACGAGCGGCGGCAGCCCGCGCGAGGGCCGTGCCGGTGTAGCCGAGGCCGAAGATCACAAGATGCATGGCCAAGCTGCTCCGGTGCCGTTTGCCCGGGTGGGTTGCGGGCGGATAAGATGCCTTTAGCATGAAAAGACGCCGTTTACTGATCCCGGCAGGCGGCCTGGCGGTTTTGCTGGCGGCCGGTGCGGCGTGGCAGCTGCGCCAGCCGCGGCCTGTAGAAGCGCCCGTGGCGGATATCGAGGAAACATTGCCGCTACCGCCCGTTCCGCCGCGCATCGCCGAGGGCGCAGATTACGAAAATTGCATGGCCATGCTCGCCAGCGATCCGGAGGGTGCCAACAATTTCGCCGATGCCTGGCAGGCGACCGGGGGTGGCGAGGGCGCCGATCACTGCCTTGCTCTTGCAAAAATACAGTTGGGAGACGTGCAAGCCGGGGCGCAGCTGCTGGAAAAATTGGCCGCCGGCAGCACGGCTCCTGCCGTGGCCCGCGCGGCAGTGTATGGCCAGGCTGACCAGGCTTGGCTGATGGCAGGGAATCCCTCCCGTGCGATGGCGGTGGCAACCTTGGCGCTGAGCTTGTCGCCAAACGATCCAGATCTGCTGATCGACAGCTCGGTCGCGGCTGCGGCGCTTGGGCATTATGACGATGCCGTGGACGATCTCAGCCATACGCTGGAGCTTGATCCCAGACGGCCGGACGCGCTGGTGCTGCGTGCGGCGGCATGGCGGCACATGGGACATCTTGACCTGGCGCAAGACGATGTGGACCGCGCTTTGGCGCAGGAGCCAGAAAACCCCGAAGGCTTCCTGGAACGCGGCATATTGCGCCAGCGCCGGGGTGACCGGGCCGGCGCGCGGGCTGATTGGACCCGGGCCAAGTCGCTCGCGCCGGATTCAGCGACGAGCGACTTGGCGGAGCAGAACCTGGCGCTGCTTGAAGCCGGCCCCGAGCGACGCTAGGCGGGCGGCTTTACCCTATCGTCTCGCCGTGCAGAACGATGTCGAGGCCTTCCATCTCCTGGTCCCTGCTGACGCGCAAGCCGATCGTGGCGTCGATGAGCTTGAGCAGGATGAAGGAGATCACCCCACTCCAGATCAGCGTGACGCCCACTGCCTCCGCCTGCTTGATGAACTGGTCCAGCCCACCCACGGTGCCGCCCGGGTTGGCGTCCGTGGCCGAGAGCGGGCCATAGGCGAACACTCCCGTCAGCAACGCGCCGACGATGCCGCCGATGCCGTGCACGCCCCAGGTGTCCAGGCTGTCGTCATAGCCGAAAACGTGCTTCAGCCCTGTCGCAGACCAGAAGCAGACAACGCCGGCCGCAATCCCGATGATGAGCGCTGGTCCCGGCAGCACGTAGCCGGAGGCGGGCGTGATCGCCACCAAGCCCGCCACCGCGCCGGAGATGATGCCGAGCACGGAGGGCTTGCCCTTGGTCACCCATTCGGCGAACATCCATCCCAGCGCGGCCGCTGCGGTGGCGATCTGCGTCACTGCCATTGCCATGCCCGCCCGTCCGCCCGCGCCCACGGCTGACCCAGCGTTGAAGCCGAACCAGCCCACCCAGAGCAGCGAAGCGCCGATCACGGCATAGGTCAGGTTATAGGGCGACATGTTGTCGTGTCCGTAGCCGACCCGCTTGCCAAGCACGAGGGCGCAGACAAGGCCGGCCACGCCCGCGTTTATGTGCACGACGGTGCCACCGGCGAAGTCGATCGCGCCAATGGTGGTGCCGACATAGCCCGTGGCACTCCAGACCGAGTGGGCAATTGGACAATAGACCACAAGCGACCACAACACCATGAACACGCACATGGCACTGAACTTCATCCGGTCAGCAAATGCGCCGGCGATCAGGGCCGGCGTGATGATGGCGAACGTCATCTGATACATCATGTACACCGTCTCTGGGATGGTGTACGCTGTCGCGTTGTCCGTTCCCGCCCCAAGCGTGAACGGGGTGTCCACGCCTTTGGCGACGTGATCGGCGATGCCGTTGAGGAACACCCGTGAAAAGTCACCGATGAATGGCGCGGTGACGCCAGCGCCGTTGGTGAAGGTCAAGCTGTAGCCAAGAACCATCCAGACGATGGTGATGAGACAGCATATAGCGAAGGATTGCATCAGGGTGGCAAGGATGTTCTTTTTTCGCACCATGCCTGCGTAGAACAAGGCCAGGCCCGGCACTGTCATCATGAGCACCAGCGCCGTGCTGGTCAGCATCCAGGCCGTGTCTCCGGTATCGATCTTGCTGGCGGCGTCAGCCGCGGCAGGCGCCACATCCGTGCCCGGAGCGACGGTTTGGGCCAGGGCGGCGCCAGCCATCAGGAGAATGGGCAAGCTAACGGCTGGGGCGAGCAAACGCTTCATCGTCATTGGATCTCTCATAGTGCTTCAGCATCCACCTCGCCGGTGCGGATTCGCACAGCGCGTTCGATGTCAAGAACGAATATCTTACCGTCGCCTATCTTCCCGGTTTGGCCGGACTTCATGATCGCTTCGACGACTTGCTCAGCCAGATCGGACGGAACAGCGACCTCAACCTTGACTTTGGGCAGGAAGTTCACGTGATATTCCGCTCCGCGGTATATCTCGGTTTGACCTTTTTGCCGGCCAAACCCCTTAACTTCCGAAACAGTCAAGCCTTGCACACCGAGCGGCGTGAGCGCCTCGCGCACGTCGTCCAGCTTGAAGGGCTTGATGATCGCTATGATTAGCTTCATCGGTTGCCTCGTGTTTCACGTCGGCCTTGGATGACCGATCTGGAGCTTCCCTATCAAGAACCGTGCCGGACGATAATGAGAATGCAGACGTGCAGCGCTGCCCCCTCGGCAGGCAATCGCATGAGATCGGGACGGGCAGAGTTCCAGCATCAGGTAAACCCTGAGCCAGCTTGCGCTCATTGCAGGCGTGCTTACCTGCCTAATCAATAGGCAGGATTGCGATGACAGACACGGTGCAAGCAGATGTTTGCGTAGTCGGCGCGGGCCCGGTTGGAGCAGCGCTGGCCTGTAGCCTGGCGGCGGATGGAGTGCGTGTGGCCGTGGTTGATCGCAACGCGCTGCCGCCGATGGAGCATCCTTCGTTTGACGGTCGGGCTTATGCCATCGCTGCCGGGTCACGCAGTTTGCTGCAAGCTGCGGGCGTATGGGAGCAGCTGCCGTTCGAGCCTTGTCCCATCCTCGATATCCGCGTTTCGGATGGGCAGGTCGGCCGCCGCGCTTCTTCCCTCTTCCTGCACTTCGACCACGCCGATGCGCAGGCCGGGCCGTTTGGTTGGATGGTGGAGGCCCGCAGCTTGCGCGTGGCCCTGAACGCTCGGCTGCATGCGCTCACTGAAGGGCGCCTGTTCGCTCCCGGTGATGCAGCTGTGGTGCGGTCGGCTCAAGGCGCCACCGTTCACGTCACCGGCGGCCCGGTCGTCCATTGTCGGCTGGTGGTTGCGGCTGAAGGCCGGGAATCTCCCCTGCGCGCGCAGGCGGGCATCCCCGTTTCCCGCCTGGCCTATCGGCAAGCGGGGATCGTGAGTGCGGTGGCGCATGAGCGGCCGCATCATGGGGCGGCGCTGGAGCATTTCCTGCCCGCAGGGCCATTTGCCCAACTGCCGATGACGGGCACAGACGGCGCGCCCAACGTATCCGCCATCGTATGGACCGAGGCGGCCGATGTCGCGCCGCGAGTGATGAGGCTGGACGATGCAGCCTTTGGGCGAGAAATCGCCCGGCGCTTGGGGGAACATCTAGGAGCAGTGCGGCCGATCGGGCGTCGCTGGATATATCGGCTGAGCGCTTTGCATGCTTACCGCTACACGGCGGAGCGGCTTGCCTTGGTCGGAGATGCTGCCCACGGCATTCATCCGATTGCCGGCCAAGGCTTGAACCTTGGATTGCGGGACGTGGCGGAGTTGGCCGGGCTGGTGCGCGAGGCAGTAGCGTGTAGGCAAGATCCAGGCAGTTCTACGTTGCTTGCCCAGTACCAGGCGCGGCGTAGGCCGGCCAACCTAATGATGTTGGCCGCAACGCATGCGCTGGATCGGTTGTTTTCGACCGACAACATGATCGTCCGAACAGTGCGTGACCTTGGGATTGCGGGAGTACAGCGAATACCTCAACTGAAGAGCGTGTTCATGCGCCAAGCAATGGGGCTGTGACCTCAGTATCCGTCCAAGGTCATCTTGAGTCCCTGGAGGCATTTATGATTCCATAGTGGCAGCCTGATTCGCAGGAGCTTGCCGATGTGGACTGTTGAAAGCCGCGCCCGGCATGACCGTGGCAAGCTTTGCTACCCCAGCGACCTGACCGATGGGGAATGGTCCCTGGCCGAGACGGAGATCCCACGCGCCAAGCGAGGCGGCAACAAGCGGACTGTGGACGTGCGCGGGGTGATGAACGGCCTGATGTATGTGTTGAGCACCGGCTGCCATCGGCGCGCGATCCCCAAAGACCTGCCGCCCTGCAGCACCGTCAACTTCCACTTTTGTCGGTGGCAGCATGACGGCACGCTCGACCGGCTGCACCATGCGCTTTACGTGCTCTGCCGCGAGCAGGCGGACCGCGAGGTGAACGTCGAGGTCGTGCGGCGCTGCGACACCGGCAAGTTCATGGTGTTGCCCAAGCGCTGGATTGTGGAACGCACCATCGCCTGGTTGAACCGCGGCCGACGCCTGAGCAAGGATTGGGAGTGTCTCAACCGAAACGCGCTGGCATTCCTTCGCTGAGCGTCAGTCCGTTTAATGCTGCGACGACTTTGCCAACATTGAAAATGATCTTAGACAGACACTAAGAATCACTTAATAAATTCGGAGAGTTCTAACCAAAGATACTTCTGATCTTTTCGGTATAGGCGGCGTAGGTTTTGGGGTCTTGCAGGTGGTGCAGCAGGCGCAGTGACAGG
>CAXTPP010000134.1:0-9258 GCA_964246185.1 uncultured Acetobacteraceae bacterium | reverse complement strand
CGCCCGCGGCGATCACGATCGGCTTCACCGCCGGCCCCCTCACGACACGTCCCCGTGGTGCCTGCGCCGGGTCAAGGCCAGCAGCATGCCCATGCCGAGCGCCACCGCCAGCACGGAGGAGCCGCCGTAGCTGACGAAGGGCAGCGTCATGCCCTTGGTCGGGATCAGGTGCAGGCTGCTGGCCATGTTCACGAACGCCTGCAAGCCGAAGCTCGCCACCAGGCCGGAGGAGGCGAGGATGACGAACTCGTCGTGCTCCGGCAGCAGCCGCAGCAGGCCGCGCACCACGATGAAGGCGAAGATGCCGAGCAGCACCAGGCACATCACCAGGCCGAATTCCTCGCCCATGACGGCGAACACGAAGTCCGCGTGGGCGTCCGGCAGCAGGTCCTTGACCTGGCCTTCGCCAGGGCCGCGCCCCAGCAGGCCGCCGTTGCCGAACGCCTCCAGCGCCTTGTCCACCTGGTAGCTGTCGCCGGACGCCGGGTGCAGGAAGCGGGTGACCCGGCTGCGCACGTGCGGGAAGAACGCGTAGGCGCCCACGCCGGACGCCATCAGCCCCGCCGCCGTCACGCCCACCATGAACAGGTTGAGCCCGCCCACGAACAGCTGGGCGAAGAACACCGCCGTCACCACCGCCAGCATGCCGATGTCCGGCTGGCTTTTCAGCAGCAGCAGGATCAGCGCGAACACCGCCATGGCGAGGATGGTGCCGGGAAAGCCGCGGGTGCGCCGGCCCTCCGCCATCAGCCAGGCCGCCACCACGGCGAAGCAGGGCTTGAGGAACTCGCTCGGCTGAAGCGACAGGCCCGGCAGCGCGATCCAGCGGCGCGCGCCCTTGATCTCCACCCCGTGCACCAGCGTCAGCGCCGTGAGCGCCAGGGCCAGCGCGCAGCCCGCCAGCGCCAGCCGCCGCACGCCCTTGGGCGACAGCAGCGACACCCCGACCACTACGCCCGCCGAGATCAGCAGGAACACCATCTGCTTGAGGACGAAGCTGTTGCGCGCCACGTGGATGCGTTCGGCGACGGCCGGGCTGGCGGCCAGCATCATGACGTAGCCGAAGCCGATCAGCACGGCGATGGCCAGCAGCGTCAGCCGATCGACGGTCCACCACCAGCGGCCCAGCGTGGACGTGTCGGCGCGCGAGAGCGAGGGCATCACGCAGCCCTCCCTACCAGGCCCTGGGCGAGTTCGGCGAAGCGCCGGCCGCGCGCCTCGAAGCCGCTGAACTGGTCGAACGAGGCGCAGGCGGGCGACAGCAGCACCACGTCCGCGCCGACCCGGCGGGCGGCGGCGCGGGCGGCCGGCACGGCTTGCTCGAGCGTGCCCAGCACGTCGCAAGGCACGTCGCCCAGTTCGGACGCCAATGCAGCGCCGTCCCGGCCGATCAGCAGGGCGTGCGCCACCCGCGGGAAGAACCGCGCCAGCGGAGCGACCCCGCCCGCCTTGCTGATGCCGCCCGCGATCCAGACGATGCGGCGGTAGCAGCCGAGCGCGCGGGCGGCGGCGTCCGCGTTGGTGGCCTTGCTGTCATCGACGTAGGGCACGCCGTCCACCGTGGCGACGTGCTGCTGCCGGTGCGGCAGCCCGGGGAAGCTGCGGATGCCGCGGGCGATGGCGTCCCGGTCCAGGCCGAGGTGCAGCGTGATGGCGGCGGCGGCGGCGGCGTTCTGCGCGTTGTGCGCCCCGGGCAGGGCCGGCGCCCCGGCCATGGCCAGGATGGGGCCGCTTCCGTCCCGTAGCTGGACGCCGTCGCACCACACGTCCGCCTGGCGCTCGCCGGAGACGGTGATGGCGGCGAACTCGGCCGCCATGGCGCGGCTGGGGGCGTCGTCCGTGCCGATCACCGCGAGGTCGCCCAAATCCTGGCGGTCGAACACGGCGCGCTTGGCGGCGGCGTAGCCGGCCATGTCGCCGTGCCGGTCGAGGTGGTCGGGGCTGAGGTTGAGCATGGCCGCTGCCTGGAACCGCAGCGATGCGAGCCGCTCCAGCATGTAGGAGGACATCTCCAGGACATACACGCCGTCATCGCCCAGCAACGGCAGGGCCAGGGCCGCCGGGCCGAGGTTGCCGCCCGCCGCGGTTGCCAGGCCGGCACGGGCCAGGATGTGAGCCAGCAGCGCCGTGGTGGTGGACTTGCCGTTGGTGCCGGTGACGCCGACGAACCGCGCCCGGGACCCGGCGGCGCGCACGGCCTGGTAGAGCAGCTCGGCATCGCTCCACACGGGCACGCCGGCGGCGATGGCCGCCACGGCTGCCGGGTGCGCAGCAAGGCCGCGGTGCGGGATGCCGGGGGACAGCACCAGCGCATCGAACCCGCCGATGTCCGCGGTCGGATCGCGCAGCTCCAAAAAGCCCTCTCCCCCTTGCGGGAGAGGGCTGGGTGAGGGGGCCTGCCATCCGGACGGACCTGCGGCGTTTCCCCCCTCTCCCGCGAGCGGGAGAGGCGAAGCGCGGGCGGCCTCGTCGTCGTCCCACGCCGTCACGCGGGCGCCCATCGCCGCCAGCGTGCGCGCCGCGGGCTGGCCGTTGCGGCCGAGGCCGACCACCGCGAAACGCCGCCCGGCGAAGAGGTCATCCGGCCACATCATCGGATCTTCAACGTGGCCAGCCCGACCAGGGCCAGGATCATGGAGACGATCCAGAAGCGGATCACGATGGTCGGCTCCGCCCAGCCCTTCTTCTCGAAGTGGTGGTGCAGCGGCGCCATCAGGAACACCCGCCGCCCCGTCCGCTTGAACCAGAACACCTGCACGATGACGGAGACCGTCTCGACCACGAACAGCCCGCCGACGATCGCCAGGACGATCTCGTGCTTGGTCGCCACCGCCACCGCGCCCAGCGCGCCGCCCAGGGCGAGGCTGCCGGTGTCGCCCATGAACACCGCGGCCGGGGGGGCGTTGAACCACAGGAAGCCCAGGCCCGCGCCGATCAATGCCGCCAGGAACACCATCAGCTCGCCCACGCCGGGCACCGGGTTCAGCTGCAGGTAGTCGGCGAACACCCGGTTGCCGACCAGGTAGGCGATCAGCGCGAACACGGCGCAGGCGATGATGGTCGGCACGATCGCCAGCCCGTCCAGGCCGTCCGTGAGGTTCACCGCGTTGGACGCGCCCAGCATCACGACCATGCCGACCAGCGGAAAGGCGTAGCCGAACGGGATCAGCACCTCCTTGAACACCGGGATGGTCAGCCCCGTGGCCAGGGGGCCGCGCGTCAGCCAACTCAGCCATGTCGCCGCCGCCAGCCCGATGGCGATCTGCGCCCACAGCTTGCCGCGCGCCGACACGCCGCGGGTGTTGCGGCGGGACAGCTTGAGGAAGTCGTCCACGAAGCCGACGCCGCCGTAGCCGAAGGTCACGAACAGCACCGCCCACACGTAGCCGTTCTCCAGGTTGCCCCAGGCCAGCACGGAGCAGCCCATGGCCAGCAGCATCAGCACGCCGCCCATGGTGGGCGTGCCCTTCTTCTCGATCAGGTGGCGCTCCGGCCCATCCAGCCGGATCGGCTGCCCGCCGCGCTGCACCGCGCGCAGCCGGCGGATCACCACAGGGCCGAGCACGAAGGCGATGACCAGCGCCGTGAGCGCCGCCGCGACGGCGCGGAAGGTGATGTAGCGGAACAGGTTGAACAGCGAGACCTGCTCGGCATACGGGTGGGTGAGGAGCAGGATCATCAAGCGGCGGCCTCCAGGGCGCGCACCACGGCGGCCATGCGGCTGCCGAGGCTGCCCTTGACCAGCACCGCATCCCCCGCCCGGACCTCGGCCGCGACGGCGGGGGCGAGGGCGGCGCTGTCCGCCCGGTGCGCGCCCCGCACCCCGGCGGGAACGGCGTCGAACAGCGCCTGCATCAGCGGGCCGCAGGTGAACAGCAGGTCGGCGGAGCGGGCCACCGCAGGGGCGAGGGAGGCGTGTTCCGCCCGTCCCGCCGCCCCCAGCTCCAGCATGTCCCCCAGCACCGCGACGCGGCGGCCCGGCATGGCGTCCAGCACCGCCAGCGCCGCGCGGACGGACGCGCCGTTGGCGTTGTAGCTCTCGTCCAGCAGGCTGGCCCCGCTCGGCAGCCTGCGGCGCAGGCCGCGCCCGGCGCCGGGGCGGAAGCCGGCCATGGCCGCCGACCCGTCCACCCCCAGCGCGTTCGCCACGGTCAGCGCCGCCAGCGCGTTCAGCACCATGTGGACGCCCGGCGCATTGACCCGGAACTGCACCGTGCGGTCCTCGATCTGCGCCGTCACGTCGGCGCCGTCCGCGTCCGGCTGCATGGCGACGACCTGGGCCAGCCCGAACGTGTCCGTCCGCCCGGCCCGCACCGCCAGCCGGCCCAGCATCGGGCTGTCCGCCGGCAGCACGGCGATGCCGTCTGGCGGCAGGCCGTCGCCGACCGCGCTCTTCTCGTCCGCAATCGCTGCCAGCGAGCCGAAATGGCCGATGTGCGCCGCCTCCACCGCCGTGATCAGCGCCACGTCCGGACGCACCAGGCGCGACAGCGGCCCGATCTCGCCGGGGTGGTTGGTGCCCAGCTCCGCGACGCAGAACGCGGCATCCGCCGGCAGCCGCGCCAGGGTCAGCGGCACGCCCCACTGGTTGTTGTAGGAGGCCGGGGACGCGTGCGTCTTGCCGGCGGCGGACAGGATGGTGCGCAGCATCTCCTTGGTGGTGGTCTTGCCGACGCTGCCGGTGACGGCGGCCACGCGCCCGCGGAACCGCGCCCGGGCATGGCGGCCGAGCGCCCACAGGCCTTCCAGTGTGTCGTGCACCAGCAGGGTTGCGCCGGGCATGTCCCGCTGCACCATGACGCCTGCCGCGCCCCGGGCCAGCGCCTCGGCCACGTGCGCGTGCCCGTCGCCATGCTCGCCGAGGAGGGCCACGAACAGCTCGCCGGGTTGCAAGGTGCGGGTGTCGATCGACACGCCCACGGCATCGAACGGGGTGCGCGTGGCGCCGCCGGTGGCAGCGCCCAGGTCGTCCGCGGTCCACATCATGCGACGCCTGCCAATTGCCGCACCGTGGCTGCGTCATCAAACGGCACGGTCACGCCGCGGACGGTCTGGCCGGATTCGTGGCCCTTGCCGGCGACCACCAGCACGTCGCCGCGGCGCAGGCCCTCCATGGCGGCGGCGATGGCGGCGGCGCGGTCGCCGATGTCGCGCGCGCCGGGGCAGGCGGCGAGGATGGCGGCGCGGATGGAGGCCGGGTCCTCGCCGCGCGGGTTGTCGTCGGTGACGATGACCGTATAGGCCAGGCGGTGGGCGGCGTCCCCCATCAGCGGCCGTTTGCCGCGGTCCCGGTCCCCGCCGGCGCCGAACACCGCGTGCAGCCGCCCCGCCGTGTGCGGGCGCAGCGCGCCCAGCAGCCGTTCCAGCGCGTCCGGCGTGTGGGCGTAGTCCACGTAGATCGCGGCTCCGTTGGGCAGCGACGCCGCCAGCTCCATCCGGCCGCGCACGCCCGCCAGGGCGCCGAGCCGGTCCAGCGCCGGCACGCCCACGGCTGCGGCCAGGGCCGCGGCGAGCAGGGCGTTGTCCGCCTGGAAGCGGCCCGGCAACGGCAGGTCGATCGCGTGGCGCGCGCCGCCAGCCACCAGGTCGAGGTGCTGGCCGCCCGCGTAGGGCGTGGCCCGCAGCAGGCGGATCGAGTCGCCGTCCTCTCCCACCCAGCCCAGCCGCAGCCCGCGCTCAGCCGCCGTGGCGCGCAACGCCGCGGCCGTCTCCGCGTCCAGCGCCGTGCTGGCGACGGCGGGCGCGCCGCGGGGCAGCAGCGCGGTGAACAGCCGCAGCTTGGCGGTGCGATAGGCCGCCATGCTGCCATGATAGTCCAGGTGGTCCCGCGTGACGGCCGTGATGCCGGCCGCCGCCAAGCGCACGCCGTCCAGCCGGAACTGGTCGAGGCCGTGGGAGGACGCCTCCATCGCCACGTAGCGCACGCCTTCGCGCGCCAGGGTGGCCAGGATGCCGGCCAGCGCCACCGGGTCAGGCGTGGTGAGGCCCGCGCCGCCCGCGTGCCCGGGTGCGACCACGCCCAGGGTGCCCAGGCTGGCCGCCGGGCCGGCATGGCTCAGCAACTGGCGCAGGAACTCGGCCGTGCTGGTCTTGCCGTTGGTGCCGGTGACGGCCACGACGGTCTCCGGTTGCGTCCCGGCGTGGACTGCCGCCAAGCGGGCCAATGCCTGGCGCGGCTCGCCGACGCAGATCAGCGGCCGGGCGGGCACGCCGTCAGGCCACTCCGTCCCGGTCGGCGCCAGCACGGCCGCAGCGCCGCGCCCAACCGCGTCCGCGATGAAGCGGCGGCCATCCGTGCCAAGCCCTGGCAAAGCCGCGAACAGCGCACCCGGCGTCACCGCCCGGCTGTCCGCCGTGACGCCCGTGATGGCGGCGTCCGCTGCCCCAGCCATCTCGATGCCAGCCTGGCGCAGCATGTCAGTGAGCCGCAATGCGGGTGGCCAAGGCTTGCTCGCCCAAGGTGCGGGCCTCCGCCGAGTCCATGTCCAGCCGCGCCTCGTGCCGCAGCTGCTCCGGCGTGCGCAGCGCCCGCGGGCCGGGCGCCGCGGCCGGACGCACGGCGCTGTCAACCGCCGCGACCGGCGGCGCTGCGGGCGGCGCCATCGGCGTGGAAGGCGGCACGAAGCTGAGCGAGCCCGTCCAGTGCGGCACGAAGCCGTGCGGCGGGGCCATCGGGATGGCCAGCGAAGCGGTCACCTCCGGCATGTCCGCCGTATCCGGCATCAACCCCAGCATGGGGCCGATCTTGGCGATCACCCGGCCGGCCGCCGGGGCACTGACCGCGCCGGCGGTGGAATATCCCCCGGTGCTCTTGTTGCCGTGCGGCTCGTCCAGCATGAAGTACACGGCGTAGTGCGGCGCGTTCATCGGAAACACGCTCATGAAGGCGCTGACGTTGGCGTGCTTCTTGTAGACGTGTCCGCCCACCTTCTCCGCCGTGCCGGTCTTGCCGCCGACGAAGTAGCCGGGGATGTCCGCCGGCTTGCCGTAGCCGTCCGTCACCACCAACCGCATCAGCCGGCGGATGGTGTCGCTGGTCTGCTGCTGCATGATGCGGGTGCCCGAGCGCGGCTCGGACCCGGGTTCCTGCGCCAGGATGGTCGGGCGCAGCACCACGCCGCCGTTGGCCAGCGCCGCCGTGCCCCGCACCACGTGCAGCGGGCTGACGGCGATGCCGTGGCCGAAGCCCACCGTGAGGTTCACCGCCTCCTTCCAGTTGGCGATGGTCGGCACGATCGGGTGGCCGGCCTCCGGCAGCTCGACGCCGATGCGGTCGAACATGCCCATGTTGCGCAGCCAGGCGCGCTGCCGCTCCGGCCCGACGGCCTGGGCGATGTGCGCAGCGCCCAGGTTGGACGAGTAAGCCAGCACCTCCGGCAGGAACAAATAGCGGTGCTTGCCCTCGAAGTCGGTGATGGTGAAGCGGCCGATGTGGATGTCGTGCGCCGCGTCGTACTCGTTCCACAGATTGGCCGCCCCGCTGTCCAGCGCCATGGCGGCGGTCTGCAGCTTGAACGTGCTGCCAGGCTCGTACATGCCGGTGACGGCCCGGTTGAACCGCTGCTCCGGCGGCGCCTGCGCGGCGAGGTTCGCGTCGTAGTCCGGCAGGCTCACCATGGCGATCACCTCGCCGGTCCGCACGTCCATCACGATGCCGCAGCCGCCGATGGCGGTGAACTCGTCGATGGAATGCGCCAGCTCGTCGCGCAGCACCTGCTGCACCCGGCCGTCGATGGACAGGCGCAGCGGCTCCGGGTCCTCGCGCAGCCGCTGGTCGAAGAACCGCTCCACCCCGGCGATGCCGCGGCTGTCCACATCGACGCCGCCCAGCACCTGCGCCGCCACCCGGCCCTGCGGATAGCGCCGCCGCTCGCCCGCCTGGAAGTACACGCCGGGGATGCCGAGCGCGTTGACCGCCATTTGCTCGTGTGGGCTGATCTGCCGAGCAAGGTAGACGAACTGCCTGGCCGAGGCGAGCCGGTCCCGCACCAGATCCTCATCCAGCCTGGGCAGCGCGGATTTCAGCTTATGGGCGACCTCCGCCGGGTCGATCATCTCCTTGGGGTTCGCATAGAGCCCGGCGGTCGGCAGGGACACCGCCAGGATTTCCCCGTTGCGGTCGGTGATCATGGCGCGGGGGCCGTGCGGGCCGGGCGCGGCGCCGGGGGGAGGGCCGTCCAGGTCCTCGCTGGCCAGCGCGTCCGGGTCCGGCACGTGCGCCACCTCGGCCGGCAGCTTCGGGTGCATCGGGAAGATGATGGTGGCGCTGGCCAGCTTGGCGACGACGGCGCCGAACAGCAGCGCGAACCCCGCCGCCGCGACCAGCAGGCGGGAGCGCGTCGTCTCCAGCGCGGCCCGCCGCTTGAGGTCCGGCGCGGTGACGCGGA
Organism: uncultured Acetobacteraceae bacterium; assembly: GCA_964246185.1. Taxonomy (GTDB): domain Bacteria; phylum Pseudomonadota; class Alphaproteobacteria; order Acetobacterales; family Acetobacteraceae; genus LMUY01. Next base: position 871 of record CAXTPP010000134.1, on the reverse strand, counting down.
CGTGCTCCATCAGCGGGGTGGCGCCCTGCCGAGGAGCGCCGCGCCGGTTGGCAGGAGGCGGCGCGTCCGAAGGGGGTGTCGAGCCGCTCATCGGCCGTCGGCATACCCCGGCGTGGCTGCCACTGGCACGGGAGCGGCCGGCATGGTGCGGGCCATGCCCAGCGCGGAGCCGACGAAGGGTCCCGTCTGCACGCTCGCCGTCTGCATGACCGGCGCGCGGGGAACGGGTGCGTAGGAGGCGGGCGTATAGGCGGGTGCGTAGGAGGTAGGTGCGATGGGGGCATAGGACGCCCGCACCATCGGCTCGGCCGCTTCGTGTTCGGGCGGCTTGAACGCGGCAAGCGTCCGCGGGGCGGCAGGCTTGGGCGCAATATGGGCCACGGCAAGCTGCACGGGCGCAGGCTTCTGGGCTGGGCTAGGCTGGATCGCCGGCGGGACGGGCTTGGCCGGGGCGGCTACAGCCACGGCCACGGCCGCCGGCGCGTCTGGCGGCTCGTCCATCGCCTCGGCGGCCGTCGTGACGGCAGCGGGGGCCGGAAGGCGGTTGGGTAGGTCCTCGACCTTGGCGAACTGGGAAAGCTGCATCGATTGCAGCTGCAGATGGTGGCTGGCCAGGTCGGAAAGCCGAGCCGGCTCAGTGAGCAGCGCCCATTCGGCCCGCAGCAGGCCGATGCGGTCCCGGCCTTGCTCCGCCTGCTTCACCGTGCGGGTGATCTCACGGTCCAGCAACTGGGCGCTGTACTTCTCCTGATACAGGTACAGCCCAGACCCTAGCGCGGCGACGAGGGACAGGCAGGTGGCGGGCCGGATCATGGGTGTGACTCCGCAGGGGATGGGGCAGGGTTGCGTTCGAGCGCTCACTCTTATACAC
>CAXTPP010000133.1:0-9291 GCA_964246185.1 uncultured Acetobacteraceae bacterium | reverse complement strand
AACATAAAGCATAGACGAGGGGCAGTCCGCAAGCCTTGCCTGCATCACGGGCCTTGGCCACCTCCGAACATCATGGGTTGCTCCGCCCAGCCATGAGGGTGAGGAATGGCTTTGCGGAAGACTCTCGCCAGGGAACCTTGGGCAGTGTCGTCCACATTTTGTCGCCGCAATATTCTCTTATCCCGGCTGTAATATCATTTTAGCCGCTCATGGACGCTGCCCGCACCCGCCGTTATACCAATCGCAAAGCGCCCAAGGAGACGACCCGTGAGCCATCCGCCCCAAACCCCGCTAAGCGGCACCGGCGTCGCCACCCCCCATCCGGTGCATGCCAATCTGGCGCCGCCGGGCCTCGTGGCAGCGTCCATGCGCCGGGGCGAAGGGCGGCTCTCCGCGGACGGCGCGCTGATGGCCATGACGGGGGCGCACACCGGGCGCTCGGTGCAGGACAAGTTCGTGGTCGATGAGCCGGAGACGACGGACGCCATCTGGTGGGGCAAGATCAACCAGCGCATGGCCGCCGACCGGTTCGAGGGGCTGCGCGGCCACGTCGCGTCCTACCTCGGCGAGCAGCCGGAGCTGTTCACCCAGGACCTGTATGCCGGGGCGGACCCGGCGCACCGGGTACGGGTGCGGCTGGTCACCCCGTCCGCCTGGCACGCGCTGTTCGCCCGCAATATGTTCATCCGCCCGCCCGCCGAGGATCTGGCCGGGTTCGAGCCGGATTACGTCATCTTGCACGCGCCGCACTGCCAGGCCGACCCGGCGCGGGACGGAGTGCGGTCCAGCACGGCCATCGCCCTCTCCTTCGCGCGCAAGCTGATCGTCATCGCCGGCACCGAGTATGCCGGGGAGATCAAGAAGTCGATCTTCACCGTGATGAACTGGAAGCTGCCGGCCGAAGGCGTGCTGCCGATGCACTGCAGCGCCAACATGAACGAGGCCGAGGAGGTGGCGCTGTTCTTCGGCCTGTCCGGCACCGGCAAGACCACCCTTTCCTCGGACCCGGCGCGCCCGCTGATCGGCGACGACGAGCACGGCTGGGGCGAGAACGGCGTGTTCAACTTCGAGGGCGGCTGTTACGCCAAGGTGATCGACCTCAGCCAGAAGGCCGAGCCGGTGATCTGGGACGCCACGCACCGCTTCGGCACCGTGCTGGAGAACGTGGCGGCGGACACGGCCGGCCGGCTGGACCTGACCGACGGGCGCGCCACGCCGAACACCCGCGCCTGCTACCCGCTCGACTTCGTGGCCAACGCCAGCCGCACCGGGCGGGGCGGGCAGCCGAAGCACGTCGTCATGCTGACCTGCGACGCGTTCGGCGTGCTGCCGCCGATCTCCAAGCTGTCCGCCGGGCAGGCGATGTACCATTTCCTGTCCGGCTACACCGCCCGCGTCGCCGGCACCGAGAAAGGCATGGGCGGCGAGCCGCAAGCCACGTTCTCCACCTGCTTCGGCGCGCCGTTCCTACCGCGGCGACCGGAGGCGTACGGCCAGATGCTGTCCGAGCTGATCGGGCGCTACGGCGCGGATTGCTGGCTGGTCAACACCGGCTGGTTCGGCGGCGGCTACGGCGAAGGCCAGCGTATGCCGATCTCCCACACCCGCGCCCTGCTCGCCGCCGCCCTGGACGGCAGCCTGGCGCGCGCGCAGTTCCAGGCGGACCCGGTGTTCGGCCTGATGATGCCCATGGGGGCGCCGGGCCTGCCGGCCGAGATGCTGAACCCGCGCGAGGCCTGGGCGGACAAGGCGGCGTACGACCGGGCGGCGCGCCATCTGGCGGCGTTGTTCGAGAAGAACTTCGCGCTGTTCCAGGACGGCGCCAGCGAGGACATCCGCAACAGCGCCATCCGCGTCGCGGCCTAGCGGGGCTTTGCCCCGCACCCCGCCAGAGGACGGTCGTCCTCTGGACACCTTTATATTGAGGGGTGCAGGGCAGGGGCCGATACTACGCGGCTACCAGGGTCTGCTTCTGTTCGCCCAGGCCTTGCACGCCCAGCCGCATCACCTGGCCGGCGCGCAGGAACACCGGCTCCGGCTTGACGCCCATGCCCACGCCCGGCGGCGTGCCGGTCGCGATCACGTCGCCGGCGTGCAGGGTGATGAAGTGGCTGACGTAGCTGACCAGCTCGCGCACCTTGAAGATCATCGTGCCGGTGTTGCCGTGCTGCATGCGCTTGCCGTCCACGTTGCACCACAGGTCGAGCGCCTGCGGGTCCGGCACCTCGTCCCTGGTCACCATCCACGGGCCGGTGGGACCGAACGTGTCGCAGCCCTTGCCCTTGTCCCAAGTGCCGCCGCGCTCGGTCTGGTACTCGCGCTCGCTCACGTCGTTGACCACGCAATATCCGGCGACGTGCTGCATCGCCTCGCTCTCGGGCACCGATGCGGCCTTGGCGCCGATGACGATGCCCAGCTCGACCTCCCAGTCGGTCTTCTTCGAGCCGCGGGGAATGCGCACGTCGTCATACGGGCCGCTGAACGCGCCGAGCGACTTGAGGAACACGATCGGCTCCTTCGGGATCGGCATGCCGGACTCCGCCGCATGGTCGGCGTAGTTCAGGCCGATGCAGATGAAGTTGACCGGGCGCACGACGCAGGGGCCGATGCGCGGCGAGCCCTCGATGGCTGGCAGGGCCGCCGGGTCAAGGGCGGCCAGCCTGGCCAGGCTGGCCGGAGAGAGCGTCTCGCCGTCGATGTCCCGGACCAGGCCGGACAGGTCCCGCATCGTGCCGTCGGCAGCGAGCAGGGCAGGCTTTTCGGCGCCGGGCGCGCCAACTCGGAGCAGCTTCATGGTCGGCCTTTCTCATCGAACGCCGCGATGGTCGGCCTGTTTCACCAACGCGGCAAGCATTGGCCGAAAAGGCCAAAGGCTCTGCCTCTGGACTCCGCCGAAGGCAGAGCCTTTGGAATCCGTTTATGTAATGAAGGGGCTGCCAAAGGCCTCCGGCCTTTGGCAGGTCTGGACAGCGTCCAGCCTTGCTTCCTAGCCGGTCAAAACAAGGCCGTTGGTGTCACACGGCGCGGAGGTGGCGGATCGGGCGGCCTGGTGCTACAGCCTCGGCCGCGGCGACGATGGCCTGGGCGTCTATGCCGGCGACCCGGTAGAGGTCCTTGATGGTGCCGGTCTGGCCGAAGCGGGTGACGCCGAGCGCGCGGGTGCGGTGGCCATGGACGGAGCCGAGCCAGCCGAGCGTCGCCGGGTGCCCGTCCAGCACGGTGACCAGGCCGCAGTGGCGCGGCACGCTGGCCAGCAGCCGTTCGACGTGGCTGCCGCGCCCGGCGCGTTGCGAGGCCGTCCAGCCGCCGTGCAGCCGGTCCGCCGAGGTCACGGCGAGCAGGCCGATGTCGCGCCGGTCCTCCGCGATCAGGCCTGCGGCCTCCACCGCCTCGGGCGCCACCGCGCCGGCGTAGGCGATCACCACCTCCGCGTTCGGGCCGGGCCGCCGCACCCAGTAGGCGCCGGCGATGATGTCCGCGGCATCGGCCGGGCCGAGCTGGCGCTGCGGCTGGGCGATGGAGCGGGTGGACAGCCGGAGATAGGCTGAGCCGCCCGTGCCATCGCCGTCATTGCCGGGGCGCTGCATGTAGTCGAACGCCCAGCGCAGCATGATGGCCAGTTCGTCCACGTAGGCCGGCTCGAAGCTGGCCAGCCCGTCCTGCGCCATGCCGATCAGCGGCGTCATGATCGACTGGTGCGCGCCGCCCTCGCCGGCGAGGCTGATGCCGGACGGCGTCGCCACCAGGATAAAACGGGCGTCTTGGTAGCAGGCGTAGTTCAGCGCATCGAGGCCGCGCTCGATGAACGGGTCGTACAGCGTGCCCACCGGAAGCAGCCGCTCGCCGTTGATGGCGTGCGACAGGCCGAAGGCGGACAGCGCCGTGAACAGGTTCATCTCCGCGATGCCCAGCTCCAGGTGCTGGCCGGCGGGGGAGAACCGCCAGTGGAAGGTGGAGGGGATGCGCTCGGTGCGGAACACGTCGGCCATCTCCTCGCGGGCATACAGGCCGCGGCGGTTCACCCATGCGCCGAGGTTGGTCGAGACCGTCACGTCTGGCGAGGTGGTGACGATGCGGCGGGCGAGTTCCGTGTCGCCCTTGGCCAGGTCGTGCATGAGTTGGCCGAAGCCGTGCTGGGTCGACAGCTCGCGCCCGGTCGGGATGGGCAGCGCCTCCGGCACTGGGATGACCGGCGCTTGCAGGCGGCGGCGGCCGGCCGCGTTGAACGGAACGGCGGACAGGAACGCGTCGAGCTGCCCCGGCGGCGTGGCCAGCCCTTCAAACCGGTCCCACTCGTGGCCGGGCCGCACGGCGTTGGCGGCGCGCAGCACCTCCACCTGCGCCGGGTTCATCAGCCCGGCGTGGTTGTCCTTGTGGCCCGCGAGCGGTAGGCCGAAGCCCTTGATGGTGTAGCAGATGAAGCAGGTGGGGCGGTCGTGCATGCGGGCGGCCGCGAACGCGTCCAGCAGGGATGGCATGTCGTGCCCGCCGAGGTTGCCCATCAGCTCGGCCAACTGGTCGTCGGTGCGGCGCTCGAGCAGGGCGGACACCTCGCCCTGGTCGCCCAGGTCGTCCTGCAGCCGGGCGCGCCAGGCGCTGCCGCCGCTGAAGGTGAGCGCGGAATAGAGCGGGTTGGGGCAGGCCTCGATCCAGGCGCGCAGCCGCTCGCCGCCGGGTTCGCGGAAGGCGGCCTGCTGCAGGGCGCCGTGGCGGAGCACGATCACGTCCCAGCCGAAGTTGCGGAACATGGACTCGAACTTGGCCCACAGCCCTTCGCGCACGACGGCGTCGAGGCTCTGGCGGTTGTAGTCCACCACCCACCAGGTGTTGCGCAGGCCGTGCTTCCAGCCTTCCAGCAGCGCCTCGAAGATGTTGCCCTCGTCCATCTCGGCGTCGCCGATCAGCGCGACCATGCGGCCTTCCAGCCGGTCGAGCCCCCAGCCGTGCGCCCGCACGTAGTCCTGCACGAGGGAGGAGAACAGCGTCTGCGCCACCCCCAGGCCCACCGACCCGGTGGAGAAGTCCACGTCGTCGGTGTCCTTGGTGCGGGACGGGTAGGATTGCGCGCCGCCCAGGCCGCGGAAGGCTTGCAGCTTGGCGAGCGTCTGGTTGCCGAGCAGGTACTGGATGGCGTGGAACACGGGGCTGGCGTGCGGCTTGACCGCCACCCGGTCCTCCGGGCGGAGCACATGCAGGTAGAGCGCCGTCATGATGGTGGCGATGGAGGCGCTGGACGCCTGGTGGCCGCCGACCTTCAGCCCGTCGTCGCTCGGGCGCAGGTGGTTGGCGTTGTGGATGGTCCAGGTGGCGAGCCAGACGATCTTGCGTTCCAGCTCGGCCAGGATCGCGAGGTCAGGCTGGGGGGTGGATGGCTGGTTCGGTGGCACGAGCTGGTTTCTAGCCGGTTCAGGACGGGTTGGACATCATTCGCCGTGCGGCGGCCGATCCGCTCGGCTCCGAGCAGCCGGCAGGGCTTCCTGCGTCCAGGGTGGCGTTCCGCGCCCGCTGCCGCTAATGCCGCACGACAGCCGCGGAGGGCATGATGAACTACACGCGTGCAGAGGTCCGGGACGCCGCCGAGCCGCAGCCCTGGGCGATGCCGGAGCCCGCCCAGCTGGCCCGGCTGGCGGTCTGGTCCGTGGCCAACATGGCCCTGGTGTTCGCCGAGCACCTGGCCGAGCTGTTCGCGCCGCTGCTGCTGCTGGCCGGCGCCGTGTGGTGGGCGATCCCGCGCGGCCTGGACGCCATCACGCTGGACGGCCAGGCTGCCGACCTGCTGGAGACCGTTCGCAGCCGGGTGCCGCACGAGGTCTATTTCGGCGGCAGCTACTACACGGCCGGCAGCCTGATCGCCGACGGGCTGTGGCTGGTCGCGGCGGTGGCGGTGTGCCGCACGCTTTCCACGGTGCTGGCCACGCTGCTGCTGCATCGCGGCTAGAGCGTTTGTTTTTACGAGCATCTTCATCCGACAGTGACCCTGTTCGGTCGGATGATGCTCTAGGAACGCCGGGCCGGGCCGTCTAGCCTCACGCCATGCCGTTTGAGCCGCAGCCGCACGTCACTCAGCACTGGTCGGTCAGCAAGCCTGCCGCCACCGGCCGGCGGGGCATGGTGGTGTCGCAGTCCCGCGATGCCGCGCTGGCCGGGGTCGCCCTCCTGGAGGCAGGCGGCAACGCGGTCGATGCGGCTGTCGGCACGGCCTTGGCGCTGGCCGTGGTCGAGCCGTGGAACTCCGGCCTGGGCGGGACCGGGTTCGCCCTGGTGCACCGCGCCGGGCAGCGCGCCGCCGAGACGGTGGATTTCGGCCCGGTCGCGCCCGCCGCCCTGCACCCCGGCATCTTCTCCCTCACCGGACGGACCAAGGCAGGCCTGTTCACCTGGCCGGAGGTGGCGGGCGACGCCAACGTCCACGGGCCGCTCTCCTTCGCCGTGCCGTCCGCGGTGGCGGGCTATGCCCACATGCACGGGCGCTGGGGCGTGCTGCCCTTGTGTGAGGTGGCCGCCCCCGCGATCGCGCTGGCCAGGCGGGGCCTGCCGCAGGACTGGTTCACCACCCTCAGGCTCGCCCAGTCGGCCTCGCTGCTGAGGCTGTACCCGGACAGCGCCGCCCTGTACCTGCCCGACGGCCTGCCGCCGGTGGAGCCTTACGGCGGCCTGCCGGGATTCCTGCCCCTCGGCCGCCTGGCGGACACGCTGGACCGCTTGGCCCATGCCGGGCTGCGGGACTTCTATGACGGGGACGTGGCCGCAGCCCTGGCCGCCGACCTCCATGCCGCCGGCAGCCTGCTCGCCGCGGACGACCTGCGCCGGTGCGAGGCGCGGGTCGTGCCGGCGGCGTCGGTGCCCTGGCATGGCCATACGATCCAGCTCGCCGCCGGGCTGACCGCGGCTCCCACCTTCGCCCGCGTGCTCGACGCCATGCGGGACGTGCCCCGCGGCGCAGCGCCGGACGGGCCGTGGTTCGCTGCCCTCGCCCGCGCCATGCAGGCCGCCTACGCCGAGCGCCTCGCCGGCCTGGGGGAGAGCGAGGCGGCAACCTGCACCACGCACCTGACCGTGCGGGACGAGGCGGGCGGCATGGTGGCGCTCACCAGCACGCTGCTGTCCGCCATGGGCAGCCACGTCGTGCTGCCGCGCTCCGGCGTGCTGATGAACAACGGCGCGATGTGGTTCGATCCGCGGCCGGGCCGTGCGAACTCGGCCGGGCCAGGCAAGCGCCCGTTGAGCAACATGTGCCCGGTCATCGTGAGCGGTGGAATTGTCAGCAGCCTGGCGGGCGCGCCGATGCTGGCCGCCGGCGCGTCCGGCGGGCGGCGCATCATGGCCGCGGTGGCGCAGGCTCTCGCCTTCGTGCTCGACTTCGGCATGGACCCGGCGGCCGCCGCGCATCATCCCCGCATCGACGTGTCCGGCCCAACCGGCGTCAGCGCCGACCAGCGCCTGCCCGCCGCCGTGCTGGACGCGCTGCGTGAAGCCGGGCCGGTCGATGTGGTGGAGCACGGCGTGCTGCCGGCGAACTTTGCCTGTCCCAACCTGATCCTCCACCGGAGTGGCGAATGCATCGGTATCAGCGACGTGATGTCCCCCTGGTCGGCCGCCGTGGCCCAGCAATGACGCGTGCCGCCTTCCTGGCGCTGCTCGCGCTGGCCGGATGCGCCAACCGGCCCCAGCTGGTGATGATCAACCCGCAAACCGGGGCGGCGGTCGATTGCCAGCTGCCTGACGCACGGGCCGGCTCGGGCGGCTTCCTGGTGTCCCGCGCCTGCCTGTCCGCCTGCCAGGCCCACGGCTTCCGGGCCACGCCGGGCATCCAGCCGGCCCATTACGGCAACGACATCCCGATGGCATGCACGAATTGACCGACCCGGCCTTGATGCCGGCGGAGTCGCTGCTGCTGCACTACCGCCGCGGCAGCCTCAGCCCGGTGGAGGCGTTGCAGGCGGTGACGGAGCGGATCGCCCGTTTCAACCCGAGCTTCAACGCCTTCGCCGTGCTGAACCCAAAGGCGCTGGAGGCCGCTGGCCAGAGCGCCGCGCGCTGGCGGGCCGGCCGGCCGCTCGGCGCGCTGGACGGCGTGCCCTGCACGGTGAAGGACCTGATCGACCTCGCGGGCTTTCCCACGCGGCGCGGCAGCCGCCTGACCAGCGCCGCCGCGGTGCTGGAGGACGCCCCCGCCGTCACCGCGCTGAAGAACGCCGGCGCCGTGATCGTGGGCAAGACCACCACCACCGAGTATGGCTGGAAGACCCCGGGCGACTCGCCCTTGCACGGCATCACCCGCAACCCCTGGGACCCGTCCCGCACCACCGGCGGCTCCTCCTGCGGCGCGGGTGCGGCCGGGGCGGCGTGCTTCGGCCCGTTGCACCTTGGCACGGACGCCGGCGGCTCCGTCCGCATCCCGGCCGCCTGGTGCGGCCTGGTCGGGCTGAAGCCCACCTTCGGCCGCATCCCGCAATGGCCAGCAGGCGCGTTCGGCCATGTGGCCGCGGCCGGGCCGATGACCCGGACCGTTGGGGATTGCGCCCTCATGCTCTCCGTGCTCGCCCGGCATGACCGGCGGGACCCGTTCTGCCTGCCGGACGACGCACGCGACTGGCGGGCCGGGCTGGAGGCAGGCGTGCGGGGTTTGCGCATCGGCGTGCTGCGCCATCCAGGGTTCGATGCGCCGGTGGATGCCGAAGGCATCGCCGCGGTCGAGGAAGCCGCCGGCTTGCTCGCCCGCTGCGGCGCCGGGATCGAGCAGGCCACGCCGACGTTGCCGGATGTCCGCGCCGTATTCGGCCGGGTGTGGGGCGTGGCGCTGGCCCGGCTGGTGGCGGGCGTTGCGGAGGCGGACCGGGCCAAGCTGGATTCCGGGCTGCTGGAGGTGGCCGCCGCGGAAGGGGCCATGCTGGCGACGGGGTGGCTGGAAGCCGAGGCGCTGCGGCTGCAGGCCGCGCACGCGATGGCTGAGCTGCACGCCGGGTTCGACCTGGTGCTGACCCCCACCGTGCCCAGCGGCCCGCCGCTTGCCGACCTGCCTACGCAGGACCCGCTGCGGGCGTTATGGGCGGACTGGGCGCCCTGGACCTTCCTCTACAACCTGACCCGGCAGCCAGCCGTCACCGTGCCGATGCCGCCAGGGGAGGGCGGCCTGCCGCGCTCGGTGCAGCTTGCCGCGCCGCTCTACCGGGACGACCTGGCGTTGCGGGCCGCCTGGGCGATCGAGCAGGCCAGCCCGTTCGCCTTGGCTGGCCTGACCTGAACGAGCCTAACGATGTCCGCCGCCGCCACCACCGCCATGGCCGCCAC